>DXES01000022.1 GCA_019114825.1 Candidatus Anaerotruncus excrementipullorum | reverse complement strand
CTCCTCGCAGAGATGGTCCGGGCAGTCCACCTGGATAAACCGGATCCCCTCGGCCCCCACCTGGAAGCTCACCGGCTTCCCCGTCTCCGCCTGGATGGAAAACTCCCATTCCTCCCCGCTGGGCACCTCCACCAGGTACCGGTCCACCCCATCCACATGGATCAGCGCCACCGCCCCCGCCTGGGCCGCCCGGGGCTGGTATAGCCATACCCCCACTGCCCCGCAGAGGGCTACTACCGCCGCCAAAATCCCCCATTCCCATTTTTTTAGCCCCGTTTTCCTTCGATCCATCCCCGCAGCCCCCAAAAATCCGCCGTCTCCAAATGCAAACACCGCTCCCGCTCGTTGATCTGCTCCAAATAGTGGGCGTCCGAGCTGGAGAGGATGTGGTACCCCTCCCAGTATTCCCCATTGGCGCCGCCGGCAAAGAACTTCTCCGGCTCCTTCACCTCCAGGGCGGTAAAGCCGCACTCCGGGGGCAAAAACCCCAGGTTGGCCAGCACGCTGTTGCTGGGCCGGTCGATATGGGCGGGATAGCACAGCCCCCCAAAGGCGGCCACCGCCGCCGGGGCATGGGAGATGCCGATGGTGGTGGCGTTGATGAGCAGCAGCTCCTCCTGGGCCACCGGCTGGTCCAGTTCGTCCAGTACCCACTGCTCCCCAAAGATCTCCGGGGCGTTTTTCACCGGGGCCAGCCGGTCGTGGACATATTGATCGAACCCCATGGCCGCCTCCAGCGTGGGGAACAGGCAGACCACATGGATCTCCTCGGCGGTGGTCAGCTCCATGCCGGGGATCACCGCCAGCCCCGCCTGCTGGGCCACCGCCAGGGTGGCGGGGCAGTTTTTGCAGGAGTTGTGGTCGGTGAGGGCGATCAGCTCCAGCCCCTTGAGCAGGGACATGTTCACAATGTTGTTGGGGGTCATATCCATATCCCCGCAGGGGGAGAGGCAGGAGTGCAGGTGCAGGTCGTAAAAGACCGGCCTCATTTTGCCAGCGCCTCGTGGATGGCCAGGGCGGTGTCAAATACCGGCTGCCCGCTGGCCAGTACGGCAATGTCGTTTTCCGCCGCCTTCTGGGCCGCCTGTTCGTCCAGGGCGGCCCCCTCCGCCAGCACCACACAGGCCACATCCGCCAGCAGCGCCACCGCCATGGCGTTCATATTCCCCATGACGGTGACCCAGGCGCTGTCCGCCGGGGCCCGCCCCATCACAAACGACAATAGGTCGCAGCTGTACACCGATTCCACCTGGCGGGAGAGGGGCTCCCCCCCGCAGAGTACCGTAAGGCCCAACTCCTGGGCCAGCTGTTCCACAGTCATGGCGTCTCCTCCTTTTCGGATTTTTCCTGGTCGGCGGCGGTGCGGGGCATCACCGCCGACAGCCGCCGCAGCCCGTCGGCAATCGTCTGGATCTCCTCCCGCAGCTTATAGATACAGGCCTCCTGGGTGGAATACCCCCGGACGATGTCCTCCGCCAGCGCCCGGCAGGAGGGGGCCCCGCAGGACCCGCAGTCCATCCCATATAGCTGCCCCTCGATCTCCTGCATCTGCTGCAATTTTTCCATGGCCACCCGGATATCCGGGTCCAGCTCCATCACCGGGTCGTACTCCACCGGCTCCTCCCAGAACAGGTCCTTGGCCTCCTCCAGGCTCTGGCCGGGCAGGTGGTTGCAGGAGACCGGCCGGTATTTGAGGATCCGTTTGAGCTTGGCCTTGGCCACATAGGGGTTCTCCACCGTGAGCACCCCGCCCACACACCCGCCGGAGCAGGCGTTGAGCTCCACAAAGTCCAGGTCGTAGAACTTCTCGTCCTCCAGATCCTCCAGCACCCGGATCACATTCTCGATCCCATCGGCGGCCAGGTACCGCTCCCGCAGGGCGGCGGCCGCCTCCCCGCCGCTGCTGCCCCAGCCGATCCCCATCCGGCCCGCCCGGGCCAGGTCGGCGGTGTTGGGCACCTGCTTCATCAGGCTGATCAGCCGGGGGTATACCTCCCGGATGGCCACCACCCCGTCCACCGCGCTCTTTTGGGTGCCCAAGGGCATCTTCACCGCCGTCACCTTGGCCGGGCAGGGGCTGATAAAGATCACCCCGATCTTCTCCGGGGGCAGGCCGGTGCGCGCTATGGCCTCCTTTTTGGCCAGCCGGGCGGCCACCTCCACCGGGGCGTGCAGCGGCAGCACATGCTCCAGCAGCTGGGGGAACCGCACCCGGATCAGCCGCAGCACCGCCGGGCAGGCGGAGCTGATCACCGGGCGGCGGATGTCCTCCCGGAGCATATAGCGGCGGGTGGCGTCGCTGACCAGCTCCGCCGCCCGGGCCACCTCGAACACCGCCTGGAACCCCAGCAGCTGCAGCGCCCCCAGGATCAGGTCGATGTCGTCCAGGTTGTTGAACTGGCCGTAGAGGGCGGGGGCGGGCAGCGCCACCCGGTATTCATACTGGTCCAAAATGCTCAGCGGGTCAAAGGTGGCCTGTTTGGCATGGTGGGGGCAGACCCGGATGCACTCGCCGCAGTCGATGCACCGCTCCTTGATGATCCGGGCCTTGCCGTCCCGCACCCGGATGGCCTCGGTGGGGCAGCGCTTGACGCAGTTGATGCAGCCGTGGCACTTCTCCCGGTCCAGGGTCACCGAATGAAAATAGTTTGTAGACATGGCTTCCTCCCTAGAGGGTCAGGACACCTTCACCTTCATCAGGACGGTGGTGCCCACCCCCACCTGGCTTTTAATCTCCATCTCGTCGGTATATTTCTTCATATTGGGCAGGCCCATGCCCGCCCCAAAGCCCAGGTTGCGCACGCTGTCCGGGGCGGTGGACCACCCCTCCTGCATGGCCAATTCCACATTGGGGATGCCGGGGCCCTGGTCCTCCAGGGCCATGGAGACCTCCTGGGGGGTGATCTCCACGGTGATTTTGCCGCCGCCGCCGTGGATGACCATGTTGATCTCCCCCTCGTACATGGCGATGGCCACCTTGCGCACCGCCTGGCTGGGCAGCCCCAATTTCTTGAGGACCCCCTTCACGCTGCTGCTGGCCTCCCCCGCCCGGGTAAAGTCGTCCCCGGGCACCTCGTATTCCAGCCGGATGGCCTGGTCACTCATCGGAAGCACAGCCCCCTCTCAGCCCCGCCTCGTACAGCTTGCCGCAGGCGGTGAACATCCGGTAGGGGGTGGTGAGCACGGCGATCCCCCGCTGCTGGGCCAGGGCGAGGATCTCCTGGTCGGGGCATTTGCCCCGCACAAAGACGATGCAGACCATGTCCATCATCTCGGCGGTGCGCACCACCTGGGAGTTCACCAGCCCGGTGAGCAGCACGCTCTGGTCCTTGACAAACGCCAGCACGTCGCTCATCATATCGCTGCCGCAGGCGGTGTGGACCTGGCTGTCCAGGCCCTCCCCGGCGCAGAGCACCTGGGCCTTGAGGATGGTTTGGATGTCGTTGACTGTCATAGGGACACTCCTTTCAAAAAGGGGGTGTAAAAGGGCGGACCGCCCGGGTGGATACGGTGGGATGCTTGCCCATCAAGAGCCGGCTGCCATTCTGGCGGAGGCCAAAACGGCGGGGCGTTGCGCATATTATACCACGTCCGGCCCCCTGCCGCAAGGCAAAAAGGGGGCAGTACGGCAATGCCGCACAAACGGCCCCTGCCTTGCGGCCAAGCCGTCCGCCGGCGGGGGCCACCCGTCCGGCTGGGCGGGGCGGGGGGCGGCGGGCTGGAAAAAGTCGGAAAGCATACCGAAATAGTGGAAGTTAGCGGCGGCTTTTCTGGCGTTTTCGCCAAAAAAAACCGAAAAAATTGATCGTTAAATACTAGACGAATCCCCGGGGAATCTGATATAATAAGGTGAACTTTACTGGTCAGTGTACGGGATTGACGTACATCCAGGGTTAAGGAGGTTTTTTGAGAATGCCAAACACAAAGACTGTGGTCCCCTTCACTGGCACGAAGGAGCAGGAGGCCAAGCTCCAGGCAGTCATTGCGGAGCACAAGGAGCAGAAGGGCGCGCTCATGCCGGTGCTCCAGAAGGCCCAGGAGATCTACGGCTACCTGCCCATCGAGGTGCAGGAGATGGTGGCCGCCGGCCTGGGGATCCCCCTGGAGGAGGTCTACGGGGTCTCCACCTTCTATTCCCAGTTCACCCTCAACCCCAAGGGCAAATACCGCATCTCGGTCTGCCTGGGCACCGCCTGCTATGTGAAGGGGTCGGGCGACCTGTTCAACAAGCTCTCCGAGAAGCTGGGCATCCAGAGCGGCATGTGTACCCCCGACGGCCGCTTCAGCCTGGACGCCTGCCGCTGCGTGGGCGCCTGCGGCCTGGCCCCGGTGCTCATGGTCAACGACGAGGTCTACGGCCGGCTGACGGTGGACGACCTGGACGGCATCCTGGAGAAGTATAAGTAACCGGGTATGCAGGAGCTCTCCTTAAATATTTTGGACGTGGCGGAAAATTCCGTCCGGGCGGGGGCGACCCTCACCACCATCCTGGTGGACGAGCAGCCCCAGCAGGACCTGCTCACCATCCAGATTGCCGACAACGGCTGCGGCATGAGCGAGGAGCAGGTGCAGCGGGTCACCGACCCCTTCTTCACCACCCGCACCACCCGCAAGGTGGGCCTGGGGGTGCCGCTTTTGAAGATGGCCGCCGAGCTGGCGGGGGGCAGCTTCTCCATCCGGTCCAAGCTGGGGGAGGGCACCACCACCACCGCCACCTTCCAGCTGGGGCATATCGACCGGATGCCCCTGGGGGATGTGGCGGCCACCATCTGCACGCTGGTGCAGTGCAACCCGGAGATCGACTTTGTGTACACCTACCGCCGGGGGGAGCGGGAATTTTCCGCCGACACCCGGCAGTTCCGGCAGATTTTGGAGGGGGTGCCCCTCTCCGACCCCCAGGTGGTCACCTTCCTGCGGGAGTACATCCTGGAGAACACCCGGGAGCTGGGGGGCTAGGGGCCGGAACGGGCGGGGAAACCCGCCGGCGAAATTCGAATGAGATGGAGGAATCTGCGTTATGAAAAGTTTGGCGGAGCTGCAGGCTCTCCGAGACAAGATGAAAGACCAGATGGGCATCCGCGGCGACGACTCCAAGAACATCCGCGTGGTGGTGGGCATGGCCACCTGCGGCATTGCCGCCGGGGCGCGGCCGGTGCTCCACGCCTTCACCGAAGAGGTGGCCAAGCGGGGGCTCAAGGACGTGACGGTGGCCCAGACCGGCTGCATCGGCATCTGCCAGTATGAGCCGGTGGTGGAGGTCATGGAGCCGGGCAAGGAGAAGGTCACCTATGTGAAGATGACCCCCGAAAAGGCGGTGAAGGTGGTCAACGACCACCTGGTCAACGGCAACGTGGTCACCGAGTACACCATCGGGGCTGTGGCGAAGTAAAAAAGGAGGAAGCGCGAGATGTATCGTTCCCATGTTTTGGTCTGCGGAGGCACCGGCTGCACTTCCTCCGGCTCGGCCAAGATCATTGAAGAGTTTGAAAAGGAGATCGCCGCCACCGGCCTGCAGGACGAGGTGCGGGTGGTCCGGACCGGATGCTTCGGCCTGTGCGCTTTGGGCCCGGTGGTCATCATCTACCCCGAGGGCGCCTTCTACTCCCGGGTGGACCCCAAGGACGTGAAGGAGATTGTGGACGAACACCTGCTCAAAGGGCGGATCGTCCGCCGCCTGCTCTACACCGAGACCGTCCAGGAGGACCACATCTCCTCCCTGAACGAGACCGGCTTCTATAAGAAGCAGAAGCGGGTTGCGCTGCGCAACTGCGGCGTCATCAACCCCGAGGACATCAACGAGTACATCGCCTACGACGGCTACCAGGCCCTGGGCAAGGTGCTCACCGAGATGACCCCCGACGACGTGATCGACGTGCTCAACCGCTCCGGCCTGCGGGGCCGCGGCGGCGCCGGTTTCCCCACCGGGCGCAAGTGGACGTTCGCCAAAAACCAGCCCGCCGGCCAGAAGTATGTCTGCTGCAACGCCGACGAGGGCGACCCGGGCGCGTTTATGGACCGGTCGGTGCTGGAGGGCGACCCCCACGTGGTGCTGGAGGCGATGGCCATCGCCGGCTACACCATCGGCTCCAACCAGGGCTACATCTATGTGCGGGCCGAGTACCCCATCGCCGTCAAGCGGCTGGAGATCGCCATCGAGCAGGCCCGGGAGATGGGGCTGTTGGGCAAAAACATCCTGGGCACCGGCTTTGACTTCGACATCGAGCTGCGGCTGGGCTCCGGCGCCTTCGTCTGCGGCGAGGAGACCGCGCTGATGACCTCCATCGAGGGCCACCGGGGCGAGCCGAGACCCCGCCCGCCCTTCCCGGCGGTGAAGGGCCTGTTCGGCAAGTCCTCCATCCTCAACAACGTGGAGACCTGGGCCAACATCCCCCAGATCATCCTCAAGGGGCCCGAGTGGTTCGCCTCCATGGGCACCGAGACCTCCAAGGGCACCAAGGTGTTCGCCCTGGGCGGCAAGATCCACAACACCGGCCTGGTGGAGATCCCCATGGGCACCACCCTGCGGGAGATTGTGGAGGAGATCGGCGGCGGCTGCCCGGGTGGCAAGAAGTTCAAGGCGGCCCAGACCGGCGGCCCCTCCGGCGGCTGCATCCCCGCCTCCAAGATCGACACCCCCATCGACTATGAGAACCTGATCGCCATCGGCTCGATGATGGGCTCCGGCGGCCTGATCGTCATGGACGAGGACAACTGCATGGTGGACATCGCCAAGTTCTTCTTGGAGTTCACGGTGGACGAGAGCTGCGGCAAGTGCTCCCCCTGCCGGATCGGCACCAAGCGGCTGTATGAGATGCTGGACAAGGTCACCCGGGGCGAAGCCACCCTGGAGGATCTGGACAAGATGGAGAAGCTGTGCTACTACATCAAGGACAACGCCCTGTGCGGCCTGGGCCAGACGGCCCCCAACCCTGTACTTTCCACGCTCCGTTATTTCCGGGATGAATATGTTGCCCACGTGGTGGATAAGCGGTGCCCGGCCGGCGTCTGCAAACACCTCTTGCAGTACCAGATTGTGGCGGACAAGTGCAAAGGCTGCACCCTGTGCGCCCGCAACTGCCCGGTGGGCGCCATCAGCGGCACCGTGAAGAACCCCCATGTGATCGACCAGTCCAAGTGCATCAAGTGCGGCGCTTGCATGGAGAAATGTAAGTTCGGCGCGATTGTGCGGAAATAAGAGAAAGGAGTGTACCTGTAATGGAAATGGTCAATATCAAAATGAACGGTATGCCCTTGTCCGTGCCGAAAGACAGCACCATTCTGGAAGCCGCAAGATATGCCGGAATCGAAATCCCCACCCTCTGCTACCTGAAGGATATCAACGCCATTGGCGCCTGCCGCATCTGCGTGGTGGAGGTGAAGGGCGCCAAGACCCTGGTCACCGCCTGCGTCTACCCGGTGAACGAGGGGATGGAGGTGTTCACCAACACCAAACGGGTGCTGGACGCCCGGAAAACCACCCTGGAGCTGATCCTCTCCACCCACAAGCGGGAGTGCCTGTCCTGTATCCGCAGCGACAACTGCGAGCTGCAGCAGCTGTGCCACGACTTCAAGGTGGATGACGAGCACGCCTATGACGGCGCCAACCCCACCTACCCGGTGGACGACTCCGCCGTGCACATGGTCCGGGATGACAACAAGTGCATCCTCTGCCGCCGGTGCGTGGCCGCCTGCGCCAAGTGGCAGGGCATCGGGGTGATCGGTCCCAACCAGCGGGGCTTCAACACCCATATCGGCTGCGCCTTTGACCAGAACCTGGGCGAGGTGGCCTGTGTCTCCTGCGGCCAGTGCATCGTGGTCTGCCCGACTGGCGCCATCTATGAGAAGGACCAGACCGCCGAGGTGTGGGAGGCGCTCAACGACCCCACCAAGCATGTGGTGGTCCAGACTGCCCCCTCCATCCGCGCCACTTTGGGCGAGGCGTTCGGCCTGCCGGTGGGCACCAACGTCACCGGCAAGATGGTGGCGGCCCTGCGGCGGCTGGGCTTCGAGAAGGTGTTCGACACCGACCTGGCCGCAGACATGACCATTGTGGAGGAGGCCCACGAGCTGGTGGAGCGGATCCAGAATGGCGGCGTGCTGCCGATGATCACCTCCTGCTCCCCCGGCTGGGTCAAATACTGCGAGCACTACCATCCGGACATGATCCCCAACCTGTCCACCTGCAAATCCCCGCAGCAGATGTTCGGCGCCACGCTGAAGACCTGGTATGCCCAGAAGATGGGCTGGGACAAGAAGGACGTGTTTGTGGTGGGCATCATGCCCTGCACCGCCAAGAAGTTCGAGGTCCAGCGGGACGACGAGGACGCGGCGGGGGTGCCCGACGTGGATGTGTCCCTGACCACCCGGGAGCTGGCGCGGATGATCAAGCGGGCTTCCATCAACTTCAACATGCTGCCCGATGAGGAGTTTGACGACCCCATGGGCGAATCCACCGGCGCGGGCGTCATCTTTGGCGCCACCGGCGGCGTGATGGAGGCGGCGCTGCGCACCGCCGCCGAGTGGGTCACCGGCAAACCGCTGGAGAATGTGGAATTCACCGAGGTGCGCGGCACCCAGGGGATCAAGGAGGCCAGCTACCAGCTGGGCGATTTGACGGTGAATGTGGCGGTGGCCTCCGGCCTGGCCAATGCGAAGGTGCTGCTGGACCAGGTGAAGAGCGGCATGAAGAACTACCACTTCATCGAGATCATGGGCTGCCCGGGCGGCTGTGTCAACGGCGGCGGCCAGCCGGTCCAGCCGGCCAGCGTCCGCAACTTTGTGGACCTGAAGAGCCTGCGGGCCAAGGCGCTGTACGATGCGGACGAGGCGAAGCCGATCCGCAAATCCCACGAGAACCCCTCCCTCAACCGGATCTACGAGGAGTACTTTGGGGAGTACGGCAGCCATCTGGCCCACCGGATCCTTCACACCTCCTATGTGGAGCGCAGCCAGTTCTAAGCTACAAAAGAGGCTCCCCCGGCTGGGGGAGCCTCTTTTGCAGCGGCGCACCCGCCCGCGGCGCTTCGCAAGCAAAGTTTTCGTCCACCTTTTTCAAAAGGTGGCAGGATTCCAAAGGGCGGCGCCCTTTGGCCGCTGGCCGCAGCCAGCGGAA
>DXES01000199.1 GCA_019114825.1 Candidatus Anaerotruncus excrementipullorum | reverse complement strand
GGGCTGCGTGCGGCGTGGGTGGATACCAGGCTGCCGCCGCCTTTAGGCGGTGCGAAATCGAGGGGGCCGGGCGGGAAGGCTGTTTCTCCTACGGAGGGTGGCAGCTGGCGGAGGGAACCTCTCCGGCCCTTCGGGCCACCTCCCCTTTCCAAGGGGAGGCTAAGAGGGGGCCTACAGGAATTTTACAAGACCGGCGGCCTTTGCCGCCATGGAGAGGAGTGGATACCCGATGGAATATGGCCGCACCGATCTGGCGGTGGAAGCTGCCGCCGCCTTTGGCCCCGAGCCCCCGCCGGGGGTGGGGGTGGAACAGCTGGAGGAGGAGGGGGTACGGGTCACCCGGATGCAGGTACGGACCCCCCAGGCCGCCCGGCGGCTGGGCCGTCCCCCGGGCCGCTATATTACGGTGGAGCTGCCCGCCTTCCCCCAGCCGGTGGACCCGGCGGGGGCGGCCTGCCGGCTGGTGGCCCGGGAGCTGGCCGCCCTCCTGCCCCGGGAGGGGACGGTATTGGTGGCGGGGCTGGGCAACCGGCAGATCACCCCCGATGCCCTGGGCCCCCGCACCTGCCGCCAAATTTTGGCCACCCGGCACCTGGCCGGCCCCCTGGCCCGGCAGGTGGGTTTGGAGGGGCTGCGGCCGGTGGCCGCCCTGGCCCCGGGGGTCCTGGGCCAGACGGGGATGGAGGCCTGGGAGGTGCTCACCGCAGTGGTGGAGCGGATCCGCCCGGCGGCGGTAATTGCGGTGGATGCCCTGGCCGCCCGGGAGCTGAGCCGCCTGGGCTCCACCGTCCAGCTGTGTGACACCGGCATCTCCCCCGGCTCGGGGGTGCTCAACGCCCGGCGGGAGCTCTCCCCCCAGACGCTGGGGGTCCCGGTGGCGGCGGTGGGGATCCCCACGGTGGTGGATGGGGCCTCCCTGGCCCGGGCCCTCACCGGCGGGGAGTGCCCCGCCAACGCCCCCGCCGCCGGGATGATGGTTACCCCCCGGCAGATCGACGAGATCATCCAGCGGGGGGCCGACTGCCTGGCCCAGGCCATCAACCAGGCCCTCCAGCCCACCCTCACCCCCCAGGAGCTGCAATTTTTGGCGGGGTGACCGGGGCATACCCGTCCCCGCCCCTGCATATGCTGCAAAGGTAGAGGCGGCGGGCCAACCCGCTGCCGGACAGGCCGGTTGTCCCGGCCGAAGGAGAGGGGGCCGCCGCACTGAGACACCATCGGAACACCCATGCCCGCCGCCGGCGGGCGCTGCTGCTGGCTGGGCTGGCGGCCCTGCCCCTGGGGGGGATTGCCCTGGGGGTGGGGCCCGCCCTGGGGGAACTCACCGAGGGGGTGGCCCTGCTCTCCGCCATGGTGAGTATGCCCGAGGGGTCGCTGGCCCTGTTGGAGCGGCGGTTTGCCGGCCAGCTGGACCCGGATTACTACACCCCCCAGCAGGAAGAGGCCGCCGAACCCTATCTGCGCCCCTGGACCCAGCCGGAAAACCAGTCCTCCCCGGTGCCCAATGGCGGCCAAAAACAGCCCCTAACCCCGGCGCAGGAGCAGGACGGCCTGCCCGCCCCGGCGGCGGGGGAGCGCCCGCCCATCCAAGCCCCCTCTCCCGCCGCCGATACCAGCCATCCGGTGGAGGCGGCCTACCGGGGGGAGATTTTGCAGGAGAATATGGCCGGGGCCTCCGCCGGGCTCATCAGCTATGGCTATGGCAAACTGCGCAACTACACCCAGGTGGCGGATGAACAGGTGGCGGAGATGATGGCCCGGGGGATGAACATCCACCTGGCCAATACCCAGGAGCCCCAGGTGCTCATCGTCCACACCCATGCCACCGAGAGCTACGAGCCCTATGACAGCCCCGATTACGACCTGCGCAACACCTGGCGCTCCACCGAAAGCGGGGAGAATATGATTGCCGTGGGGGAGGCCCTGGCCCAGGAGCTGCGGGAGGCGGGCATCGGGGTGGTCCACGACACCACCCTCCACGACTACCCCTCCTACAACGGCTCCTATGAGCGCAGCGCCGAGACCATCAAAGGCTATCTGTCCCAATACCCCACCATCCAGGTGGTGCTGGATGTCCACCGGGATGCGGTCCAGCGGGAGGAGAATTTGATTGTCAAGCCGGTCACCGAGATTGGGGGCAAAAAGGCCGCCCAGCTGATGATTATCACCGGCAGCGACGACGGCACCATGGACATCCCCCATTGGCAGGAGAATTTGCAGTTTGCCGCCCAGCTGCAAAACGCCATCGAAACCGACTGGCCCCACCTCACCCGGCCCATCTTCTTCTGCTACCGCAAATACAATATGGACCTCACCACCGGCTCCCTGCTTTTGGAGGTGGGCACCCAGGCCAACACCCTGGAGGAGGCCACCTATACCGCCCGCCTGGTGGGCCGCTCCCTGGCCCGCCTGCTCAACGAAAACCGCCAGCCGCCGGACACCGCCTCCCAAGCGCCCGCGGACTCCGCCGCCCCCTCCCAAGCGTCCACATCCTCCGCCGCCAGCACAACCCCCTCTTAGCCCCCATTGAAAAGGGAATCTGCCGCCGCAGGCGACTACCCCTCTTCAGCCTCCCCTTGGAAAGGGGAGGCGGCCCGCAGCGCCGGAGAGGTTCTATCCGCAAGATGCCGCCTTCCGTAGAACACTCACCCCCAAACTCCGCTCCTCAATTACGCACCGCCGAAAGGCGGCGGCCGCCTGGTATCCCCCCACGCCGCACACAGCCCTGAGCTAGGCTCTAAGCTGAAGGCACAGAGCGGCCGCAAGTCTGGAACGACAGCGCCTGGGGTCCAGGGGGCCGGCAGAGGCCCCCTGGCAACTTCTTTGGTTACTTTCTTGCCCGCGCAAGAAAGTAACCCGCCTGTCGGGGCGGGACCCGACAACCCCTCCGGCAGGATGCCGGAAAATCCCAGGAGGGGGAGCCCCTCAACCCCCATCCCCTCCCAATTCCAGCAGCCTAAAGGCGGCGGCAGCCTGGTATCCACCC
>DXES01000198.1 GCA_019114825.1 Candidatus Anaerotruncus excrementipullorum | reverse complement strand
GCGGGGCCCGCCCCGCCGCCGAAAACTTTGTTTTGACAATCCCCTCCGCACTATTGTATAATAAGTACAAATTCCCCCGAAAAAGGAGGGGCCTATGCAGCATCCTGTGGAATTGATCGTGGAAAATGGCGGGGCAATCCCCGAATACCTGGAGCAGCTGGCCGCTGTCTTTGGGGATGCGGTGGCAGTGAAGGCCTACCGGATGGACGACCCCGCCGCCTATGGCCCCCAGCATACCGAGGTGGTGCTCACCTCCGCCATGTCGGCGGCGGAGTTCCCCGAAGTCCGCCGCAGCCTGCTGCGGGGGCGCACGGTGGTCTCCCTCAACCTGAGCCTCCAGCGCCGGACCCTGGCCGGATTGGATGTTTTCCCCAAGGGCACCCGGATTGCCGTAGTAAATGTGACCAAATTCATGGCGGAAGAGGTGATCGCCCAGCTCTGCCAGGCGGGCTATGGCCATCTGCAATTTTTCCCCTACTACCCCGGCTGCCCGCCCCTGGAGGGGGTGGAGCTGGCGGTCACCCCCGGGGAACCCCAGCTGATCCCCCCGTGGGCCCGCAAATCCATGGACCTGGGCCCCAGGCTGATCGATATTGCCACCATTGTGGAGCTGGCCGACCGGCTGGATTGCGCCTACCTGCTGCGTACCCGGCGGTTTTTTGATTTTTTTGCCCGCCAATATACCACCTCCGCCGGGGTCTCCATCCTGGTAGAACAGAATGAACAGCTGGCCCAGCGCCTCTCCGGCCTGATCCAGCTGTATGGGGAGGGGATGGTGGGGCTGGATGCCCAGGGGGCGGTGTTCGACTGCAACTACCGGGCGGCCCAGCTGTTGGGCATCCCTCGTGACCGGCTGCTGGAGCTGACCGCCCAGGCCTTTTTGCCCCAGGAGCTGCTGGACCGCTGCCGGATCGAGCAGCTCCCGGCAACCCAGGCGTTCCCCAAGGCCAAAACCCCCTACCTGCTGCGGCTGCAGCCGGTGACCCAGGGGCTGCAGTACCAGGGGGCCCTGGCGGTGCTGGAGCCCCTGGAGGGGGCGGAGCCGCCCCGGCGCAACCCCACCGGCGGCCATACCGCCAAATACCGGTTTGCGGATATCTGCGGCGGCAGCCCCCAGCTGCGCCAGACGGTGGAGCTGGCCCGGAAGATGGCCCGCACCGATGCCGCTATCCTGCTCACCGGGGAGAGCGGCACCGGCAAGGAGCTGTTTGCCCACGCCATCCACAACGCCTCCCGGCGGGCCCAGGGGCCGTTTGTGGCGGTGAACTGCGCCGCCCTGCCGGAAAACCTCTTGGAGAGCGAGCTGTTCGGCTACGAGGAGGGGGCGTTCACCGGGGCGAAAAAGGGGGGCAAAGCCGGCCTATTTGAACTGGCGGACACCGGCTCGATCTTTTTGGATGAGATCGAGGGGATGTCCCCCGCCATCCAGCTCAAGCTGCTGCGGGTGATCCAGGAGCGGGAGATCATGCGGGTGGGGGGCGGCCGGGTGATCCCCATCGATGTGCGGGTGATCAGCGCCACCAACCAGGACCTGGCCCCCCTGATGGAGACCGGCCGGTTCCGCCGGGACCTCTACTACCGGGTGGGCACCCTGCCCCTGAACCTGCCGCCCCTGCGCCGCCGCCGGGAGGATATCCTGCCCCTGGTGGAACAGTTCAAAGGCCAGCTGGGGCTCACCTTTGTCCTCACCGAGGAGGCCCGCCAGCGGCTGCTCCACTACCCCTGGCCGGGGAACATCCGGGAGCTGCGCAACTGTGTGGAATACCTGGGCTGCCAAAACCTGCCGGTGCTGGATGTGGAAAACCTGCCCTACCCGCTGCTTCACCAGGAGGAGCTCTCCGGCCTGGAGCCCCAGTGGCTGCGGGACCAGGTGGTGCGGGCGCTGATGGCGGGGCCCTGCGGCCGGGGGCAGCTGGCCGAGCGGCTGGCCCGGATGGGCTATCCGGTGACCCAGGGGCAGCTGCGCCGCCAGCTCAGCGAGCTCAAGGAGCTGGGCTGGGTGGAATCGGGGGCCGGCCGGGGCGGCTCCCGGCTCACCGCCCAGGGGATCGCCGCCCTGCAAAATGGGCTGAAGTAGCCCAGGGGGCGGCTTCCGCCCGGTCCAACAGGGGAAAACCCCGGCAGGCCCCCCGCCCCGGGGCCGGTGGGGGAGTTGACACCCCCCCACCCCCATTGTACAATGGGGCAACATCTTCTGCCAGAGGGAGTGGTTTTGTATGGAAAAGCGCGGGAAAGCCTGGATGGGGCTGGTGTTGGCCGCCCTGGTGGGCCTGGGAGGCTGCGGGCAGGGGCCGGCCCCCGCCAGCCAGCCGGCGGAGAGCGCCAGCCAGCCGGCGGAGAGTGTGAGCCAACCGGCGGAGAGCGCCAGCCAACCGGCGGAGAGTGCCAGCCAACCGGCGGAGGCCGCCCAGGCGGGGCAAACCGCCCTCCCCTTCCCGGCGGACAGCCTGGGCACCCCCGCCTTCACCCTCACCCTGCCGCTGCCGGAGGGCTGGGAGGCCCGCCCCCTGCCCCAGCAGGGGGATACCACCCCCCGCTTCTGGGCAACGGGGACCGGGTACGCCCTCTTTGACGGGGAGCGCCAGGTGGGGGGCGTGGGGTATGGGACCTACGCCTGGTACCCCGATACCGGCAACTACCGCTCGGTCTACAGCTCCCTGATGCTGGGCTCCCTGGCCAGCTGGGATGTGGACTACACCCCGGTCCGGGACGGGGGGACCGCCTTTGGGACAGCCATCTGCCGCCCGGTGTATAAGCCGGTGGAGGACTACCCGGAGCTGTCCGCGGCCCAGGTCCCGGAGGAGCACTGCCTGGGGATCCTGGCCCACGACGCCCGGCTGCTGGCCTATGTGAACCTCTGGTTTGCCCCGGACGCCCTCAGCTGGGAGGCGCTGGGGGGGATGGCCCAGGGCCTCGCCCTGGAGCCCGACCAGCCCCTGGAGGAGGCCTTGACCGCCCAGGAGGCCCCCGCCGCCCTGGAGGAGGCCCTGGCGGCCATGGGACGCCTCCCCCAGGGGGCCGTCTGGGACACCCAGCAGAGCCGGGTGGAGTGGGTGGAGGGCCAGCGGGCCTATGTGAGCCCCCTCTCCCTGGGGGACCCCGCCGTCCCCTGCGCCGATTACGCCCTGGGGCTGGGGGATGGGCAGGTCTGGCGGCAGCAGCAGGGGGCGTGGCTCCCGCTGGAGGGCCCCCTCTCCGCCCAGGAGGCGGTGGACCAGCTGGTGGCCAGCCTCTCCTGGGAGGGGGAGGCGTTCCGGCTGCAGATCCCCTGGGAGTGGTCGGACCCGGCGGCCTGGGACCTGCGGGTGTATGGACGGCTGGAGACGGAGGCGGGGGGCATGAGCTTCCACGCCCTGGAGGAGGAGAACCAGGCCCACAGCTGGCAGGCGGGCGGGGTCTACACCTTCCAGGCGCCCCAGGGGTTCACCGAGCTCTGGCTGGAGGCGGCGCTGGAGGGGGAGGCCCGGACGGTGGACCTGCTGCCCCTGGGCCGCTAGCCCGGCGGGCTTTGGGGGAACCGGGGGCCTGGCAGCCCCCGCCCTGCGCGGGGTCTCCGCTAAAAATAGGTTAAAATAGGCAAAAACCCATTTTTACCTATTTCTTTGGGGCTACATCCCCCCTTTCCCCGGCCAAACACAGAAAAAAACCCGAGAAAACGGCAAAACCGCCGGAAAAACCCCGGAAAAATCCCGGATGCCCCGGTTGGCAAGCTTCTTGCTGTATAAAGGGGTGTGCGGCGGCCATCCGGCCGCCCAAAACCCCCAAACCCAAAGAGGAGGAGACAGCGATGAGCGAACTGAACCTGAACGAGACACGGTTTGACACCCAGGCCATCCACGCGGGCTACCGCCGGGACTCCGACTACGGCGCCCTGGCCACCCCCATCTACCAGACCTCCACCTTCACCTTCCCCTCCGCCGACTACGCCATGAAGGTGTTCAGCGGCGAGATCCCCGGCTACGACTACACCCGGGCGGGCAACCCCACCGTGCGGGTATTTGAGGAGAAGATCGCCCAGCTGGAGGGGGGCGAGGACGCGGTGGCCACCTCCTCGGGCATGGGGGCCATCAGCTCGGCCCTGCTGGGCCTGTTCCAGATGGGGGACCACATCGTCTGCGGCAGCACCGTCTATGGCTGCACCGATGTGGTCATGCGGGAGATCCTGCCCAGCCTGGGGATCACCGCCACCTTTGTGGATACCGGCGACCTGGCGGCGGTGGAGGCGGCCATCCAGCCCAACACCAAGGCCATCTACTTCGAGACCCCCGCCAACCCCACCATGCAGGTCACCGACATTGCGGCGGTCAGCGCCCTCAAGCAGTCCCACCCGGGCCTGCGGGTGATTGTGGACAACACCTTCGCCCCGCCGCCGGTGCAGCGGCCCCTCAGCCTGGGGGCGGATGTGGTGGTCCACTCGGTGACCAAGTACATCAACGGCCACGGGGACGTGATCGGCGGCGTGGTGGTGGGCACCAAGGGGGACATCGCCCAGGTGCGCAGCCGGGCGATGGGCAAGATCTGCGGCACCCCGCTGACCCCCTTCAGCGCCTATCTGATCATCCGGGGGATGAAGACCCTGGGCCTGCGGGTGCGCCGCCACTGCGAAAACGCCCTGGCCCTGGCCCAATACCTGGAGACCTGCCCCGAGGTGGAGAAGGTCTACTACCCCGGCCTGCCCTCCATGGGCAAGGACTACGAGATCGCCCGGCGGCAGATGAACGGCCTCTACAGCGGCATCTTCTCGTTTGTGCTCAAGGAGGGGACCCACGGGCTCTCCGCCTTTGACGCCGCCAAAAAGCTGATGGACAACCTGAAGATCCCCGCCATCGCCGTCTCCCTGGGGGACCCGGACACCCTGATCCAGCACCCCGCCTCCATGACCCATGTGAAGGTGCCCAAGCAGGTGCGGGAGCAGGTGGGCATCACCGACGGGATGCTGCGGTTCTCGGTGGGCCTGGAGGATGTGGAGGACCTGAAGGCCGACTTCGCCCAGGCGTTCGCCAGGCTATAAAAGGGTATACGCCCCTCCGGCAGCCCCGGCCCTGGGGGCCTGCCGGGGGGAGGATATAAAACGATATTTGAGGAGGAAAAGTGTATGGCAACTACAAATCAGAAAGTCAACGGCTGGGCCCTTGTGCCGTTCGTGGTGATGCTGGTGCTGTTCTTCTGCGGCTTCCCCATCGTCACCGCCACCCTCACCGCCGCCGCCACCTCCTTCTTCTTTGGGAAGGGGAAGGTGAGCGAAAAGTTTACCGTCTTTGCCCGGGGCTCGGGCGACGAGGGCGTTTTGATCATGCTGATGATCTTCGCCCTGTCCGGCGCCTTCTCGTCGGTGGCCACCGCCATGGGCGGCCGCGACGCGGTGGTCAACCTGGGCCTGTCGCTGGTGCCGGTACACTTTTTGGCGGCCGGCTGCTTTGTGATCGCCATGGTCATGAGCACCGCCTGCGGCACCTCCATGGGCACCATCGCCGCCATCACCCCCATCGCCGTGGGCGTGGGCCAGAAGGGCGGCCTGGATATGCTGGTGCTGCTGGGGGCCGTGGTGGGCGGCGCCATGTTCGGCGACAACCTGTCCATGATCTCCGACACCACCATCGCCGCCTGCCGCGGCCAGGGGGTGGAGATGAAGGATAAATTCCGCCTCAACTTCCTCATCGCCCTGCCCGCCGCCATCCTCACCATCGTGCTGCTGTGCATCTTCGGCCGGCCGGAGGTGATCGTCCCCATCGGCGAGCTCAGCTACACCCTCATCAAGGTCATCCCCTACCTGGTGGTGCTGGTGCTGGCCCTGGTGGGCATGGATGTGATGCTGGTCATGGCCCTGGGCATTGTGATGGCCGGCATCGTGGGCCTTGTCTCCGGGGATATCACCATCATCGCCTTTGCCGAGGCCATCTGGACCGGTATCACCGACATGGACCAGAGCTTCTACCTGGCCTTTTTGATCGCCGGCATGGCGGAGATTGTGAAGGAACAGGGCGGCATCGAGTGGCTGGTGGTCAACATGCGCAAGATCATGAAGAGCAACAAGTCCGCCCAGCTGAGCATCGCCGCCCTGGTGGGCCTGGCGGACGCGGCCATCACCAACAACACGGTGGCCATCATCATCGCCAACCCGGTGGCCAAGGATGTGAGCCGCCAGTACAACATCGACCCCCGCCGGACCGCCTCCCTGCTGGACCTGTTCTCCTGCGTGGTCCAGGGCATCATCCCCCACGGCGGCCAGACGCTGCTGGCCTGTACGCTGGCGGCCTCCTACGGCATCGTGGCCACCCCCATGGAGATCATCCCCTACCTGTGGTACTGCATGCTGCTGGGCGTCTTTGGTATCCTCTCCATCTTCATCCCCTATGCCGACGGCGCTGCCCGCCGGGACCCCTGGAACTGGGAGTACGACTGCGCCCAGTCCAAGGTGGCCGAGAAGAAGGCGGCCATGGAGTCCGCCGCGGCCCAGGGCTAAACCCCTGCCAATTTCCCTTTCAAATTCCTGCAATACCCAAAGAGAGCGCCGGGCCCCAGCTATGGGGCCCGGCGCTCTCTTGCTGCAAAGCTGCCGGTTTAGGCCGCCTTCTTTTTGGCGGGCTGGTTGAGCATGGCCACCGCGGCGAAGATCAATAGGATCCCCACCCCCTTCAGGTTGAAGAGGGACTCCCGGTAGAGCAAAAAGCTCAGCACCGCCGCCACCGCCGGCTCCATGGTGGCCAGGATGGCCGCCTTGCCGGTCTCCACCCCGGCCAGCCCCTGGGTATAGAGGATGAACGGGAAGACGCAGCAGAGCACGCCGATGCCCAGGGCGCCGACCAGCGTCTGGGGCTGGGCCAGCAGGGGGGCGGCCTGCCAGATCATCGAGAGGGGCACCGCGCTGATGGTGGCGAATACAAAGGTATACTCCGAGATGGTCACCGAGGAGTACCCCTTCTCCAGGGCGAACCGGCCGAAGATGCTGTAGAGGGCGTAGCCCACCCCCGAGCAGATGCCGATGAAGATGCCCAGGGGGGAGTAGGCGTTTTCCCCGCCGAACACCCCCGCCACAAATACGCAGCCGATAAACGTCACCACCAGGGCCACCAGCTTGCGGGGGGTGAGCGCCTCGTGGAACAGCACCGCCGAAAACAGCATGACGAAGATGGGGGAGGTGTAGAGCAGCACCGCCGCCACCGCCAGGCTGGTCATCTGGATGGCGGTGAAGTAGCACCAGTTGAAGAACACCAGGCTGACAATGCCGGTGCCCACAAAGCACCAGCAGTCCCGCAGCTTCACCCGCAGCTTGGCCCGGTCGGTGGCCAGCAGGTAGAGGGTGAGGGCAACGGCCGCCGCCGTCACCCGGATGGCCACCACCTGCATCTGGGTGAAGCCCACGTCGCTGAGCATGTTGAAAAAGACGCCGATGCCCCCCCACAGGGAGGCGCCGATCATAATGAGCGCACAGGATTTTTTACTGTTCAACTGAAATTGCCTCCTTTTCCCCCAAGGGCAGCCGCCCTCAGGCGGTCACAATCCACCGCCGCACCCCCCGGGCCCCGGCGTACTGCTCCAGCTGGCCGGCCGCCCGCTCCAGGGCGGCCTCCAGGCCGATGGCGTCGGAGAAGCAGTAGAGGACGGTGAGGATGCGGGTGGAATCCAGGCCGATCATCGCCCGGTGGGAGTCGCTGGTGGGGCTGCCGAAGGGGCCCAGGTCGTCGGCCAGCAGCAGCATCTTTTCCATGTCGATGTAGTCCTTGCCGATCCCCTCGTACCCCTGGCCGGGCTGCCCCACCCGCAGGGTCACGGTGCCCTGGAGCCGGTCCAGGTCGTAGGAGCCGGCGGACATGGCGGTCTCCACCGAGATCAGGTTGTTGGCGTCCACCACCGTGTTCACCCGGTAGAGGGGGTGGCCCTGGCGGATGCGGCGGATGAGGCTTTCGGAGGAGACCCGGTAGCGGGTGGGGTTGCGGCCGAAGGCCTTGTAGGCCTCCCGGCTGGAGCGGATCCCCTCCAGCCCGGTGAGCCCCCGCTCCTCCAGCAGGCGCAGGGTCTCGGGCACCACCCGGGCCTCCATCTCGGCCCAGAGGGCGGGGTTCTCCTTTTCCACCCGGGCCTCGTAGGCCAGGCACCCCAGCCGGATCTGGGGGTAGCGGGCGGTGAGGGCGGGGTCGATGGCCACATTCACATCCATACAGTTCACCTCGGTCAAAATTCTAAGCGCCAAAGGGCGCGGCAGCCCGGCCGGGGCCGGGGAAATTTTTCAAAAAACCGGTTTTCCTCCCCCGCCGTTTGTGGTACAATGGAACCGTATAGGCCAATGGAAAGGGGGAGAGGGCATGTCGCCCCAGCGGGAGGAAAAACTCTACTCGATCGGGGAGGCGGCGGCGGTGCTGGGGGTGTCGGTGCAGACGCTGCGCCACTACAGCAAGATCGGCCTTTTGGAGCCGGCCTACACCAACCCGGAGACCGGCTACCGCTATTACTCCTACATCCAGCTGTCCCTGCTGGACCGGATCCGCTATCTCCAGGGGCTGGGCCTCTCCCTGCGGGAGATCAAGGCCGCCTACGCCGACGGCCACGCCGGGGCGCTGCTGCCCTACCTGGAGCGGCAGCTGCGGGAGAAGGAGGAGGAGCAGAAAAAGCTCCAGCAGCTGATCGACACCCTGCGCTGGTATATCGACTTTTTCTGCTACCCCCAGCGCCAGCAGCTGCCCCAGGTGCCCTACAAGCGCACCATCGGCCGCCGGTACCTGCTGGCGGTGCCCATCCCGCCGGAGGAGCAGCGGGTGGAGGAGCGGCGGGGCCAGCCGGTGCCCTGCTCCATCCGGCTGCGCCAGCTGAAGGCGCAGCCCCCCTTCGAGGACCTGATCTTCCTGCGGCAGAACGGCTACCTTGCCGGCCTGCAGCGGCTGCTCTACCGGGAGTGGGCCCCCCAGGAGTACTTCATCTACCTCAAGGAGCCCCCCGGCTTTGCCCACCCCAACCTGCGGGTGCTGCCCGCGGGGGAGTACCTGTGTTTCCAGGGGCGGCCGCTCACCGGCCAGTGGGACCCCTCCCTGGCCCGGACGCTGGTGGGCCAGCTGCCCGCCGGGCAGCGGCCGGCGCTGGCGGTGGCGGATGAATACGAGGACGACCTGCAGGACTTTACCAACAGCCTCTACGAGTTCCAGATCCTGCTGGGGCCGGCGCCGGGGGAGGACCGGGCGGCCCTGGGCGGGCGGGAGACGGGCGAAATTCTATAAGGCAGAAATCCCCCGGGGCGGCGAGCCCCGGGGGATCTTGCGTTTTCCGGGCCTTGGGGAAGGGGATTACTTGTCGAACACTTCCAGAGCCTGGTAGAAATCTTTGATCAGGTCCTCGGGCTCCTCGATGCCCACGGACAGGCGGAACATGCCGGGGGTGATGCCCATCTTCCGGCGGTCGGCGTCGGGCATATGGCTGTGGGAGGAGGTGACCGGGTGGTTCAGGGTGGTGTGGATGCCGCCCAGGGTGGTGGCATAGCGGGCGAAGTGCAGCCGCTCCATGAACTGGTCGATCTTCTCCATATCCTCGGGGACGATGAAGCTCATCATGCCGGTCATGGCGTCGTTGCCGGCGAACAGCTTCAGCGCCAGCTCATGCTGGGGGAAGCTCTCCAGGCTGGGATGGTTGACCTTGGAGACATGGGGGTTCTTCTCCAGGGCGGCAGCCAGCTGGGCGGCGTTGGCCATCTGCTTTTTCACCCGCAGGAAGACGGTCTGCATGTTGGTGGCGATCGTCCAGGCGGCATAGGGGTCGCCGGGGGTGCCGCAGAGCATCCGGATGGGGTGGATGGCGTCGATGATCTGGGCGGAGGCGGTGATCGAGCCGGAGATGGCGTTGCTGTGGCCGTTCATGAACTTGGTCATCGAGCTGATGACGATGTCGGCGCCCAGGTCCAGCGGACGGATGGAGACGGCGGTGGTGAAGGTGTTGTCGATCATCAGGTAGGCGCCGTTCTTATGGGCGATCTCCGCCAGGGTGGGGATATCGGCGATGTTCATGGTGGGGTTGGCGCAGACCTCGGAGTAGATCAGCTTGGTGTTGGGCTTCACAGCGGCGCGGACCTGGTCCATGTCGTCGAAGCTCACCAGGTCGCTCTCCACGCCGAATTTGCGCATCAGCTTGGTCATCACGTCGAAGGTCTCGCCATAGATGAAGCTGTTGCAGATGATGTGGTCGCCGGGCTTGAGCACGGTCATCAGGGTGGTGGTGATGGCGGCCATGCCGGAGGAGCAGATCAGGCTCTTCTCGCCGTTCTCGAAGTAGGAGACCATGTCGGCCAGGGCCTCACGGTTGGGGTTGTTGGTGCGCACATAGGTGAACTTGGAGCGATAGGCCTCCCGCACCTGCGCCAGGCTGTTCATGGTGAAAGAGGTGTTGGTGAACAGGGGGAAGGAAGCGGGGTAGTTGTAGTCCTGGCCCTTGGCGGAGTGGCCGTGGTAGAGCAGTTCGGAAGCGCGGGTGTAGGTTTCGCTCATTTCAAAATCCTCCTAACAGAATCATTTGGCAGGGTCCCCTGCCGGCGGCCCGCCCTTTCGCCCGGGGGGCCTCTTTGGTTCCCATTGTAAAGTGTATATTCGCTATAGAGTCAACACCCATTTTCATTTTTGTGGAAAATTGCGAAAAACCCCCGCCCGGCCGCCCCCAAATCCGGGCGGTTTTCCGCTTTTTGCCAAATAGGCGGGAAAACGCCCGGCCGAAACCGGCCGGGCGTTGTGTTTTTGCCCGAAATGGGGGGCGGCGGGTTGTGCAGTTTGGGGGCTTTTCCCCCCGGCGCCGGCGGGGCAGCCGGGGGAAAAACTCTATACCGGCTAAAGCTTTTCCCGGGGCCTCACTCCCCAAAGACCTCCAGTGCCTGGTAGAAATCCCGGATCAGGTCCCCGGGGTCCTCGATGCCCACCGACAGGCGGAACATGCCGGGGGTGATGCCCATCTTCCGGCGGTTCTCGTCGGGCATATGCCGGTGGGAGGAGGTGACCGGGTGGTTGAGGGTGGTGTGGATCCCCCCCAGGGTGACGGCGTAGCGGGCGAAGTGCAGCCGGCCCATGAACTGCTCGATCCTCTCCGGCTGTTCGGGGACGATGAAGCTCATCATGCCGGTCATCTCCTCCGGCCCGGCAAACAGCCGCAGGGCCAGCTCGTGCTGGGGGAAGCTTTTGAGGCTGGGGTGGTTGACCTTGGCCACATGGGGGTTCTGCTCCAGGGCGTCGGCCAGCTGGGCGGCGTTTTTCATCTGCTTTTTCACCCGCAGGTCCACCGTCTGCAGGTTGTTGGCGATCGTCCAGGCGTCAAAGGGGTCGCCGGGGGTGCCGCAGAGCTTCTGGATCGGCTTGATGGTGTCGATCAGCTGGGCGCAGGCGGTGATCGAGCCGCCGATGGCGTTGCTGAAGCCGTTCATGAATTTGGTCATCGAGCTGATGACGATATCCGCCCCCATCTGCAGCGGCCGGATGGAGACGGCGGTGGTGAAGGTGTTGTCCACCATCAGAAGGGCGTTGTTCTTGTGGGCCAGCTCGGCCAGGGCGGGGATGTCCGCCAGGTTCATGGTGGGGTTGGCGCAGACCTCGGTGTAGAGCAGCTTGGTGTTGGGGCGCACCGCGGCGGCCACCGCGTCCAGGTCGTCAAACCCCACCAGGCTGCTCTCCACCCCGAACTCCCGCAGCAGCTGGGTCATCACGTCGTAGGTCTCCCCATACAGGTAGCAGTTGCAGAGGATGTGGTCCCCCGGGCGCACCAGCGCCAGCAGGGTGGAGGTGATCGCCCCCATGCCGGAGGAGCAGACCAGGCTCTTCTCCCCCTTCTCCAGGTAGGAGACCATCTCCTCCAGCGACTCCCGGTTGGGGTTGTTGGTGCGCACATAGGTGAAGCCCTCCTGGTAGGCCTGGCGCACCTGGGTGAGGCTGTTCATGGTAAAGGAGGTGGTGGCGAACAGGGGGAAGGCGGCGGGGGAGCCGTAGTCCTGGCCCTTGGGGGCGTGGCCCTGGTAGAGGATCTCGGACGCGAGGGAGTAGTTGCCTTCGGACATAACAAAACCTCCAATCATGGGGCGTCATTTTTTGGGGGGAATCCCCTCTCTCCCCTCTATTGTACCCGCCGGGGGCGGCGGCGTCAACCGGTTTTCCGCCCCCGGGGAAACTCTATCCTAGGTATAGGGTTGCAGAAGCGGCAAAATTCCTCTGTTTTCCGCCCTTTTGGGCTTTTGCGGGGGAATTGGCGGCGCTGCACTGGATAAAATGACGGAAAATTTCCCCCAAATTACGGAGAATTTTGAGCAAAATAACCGCTTGACTTTATAACAGCAGGAGAGATTATAATAGTTAGCAGTGATAATTTACATCAATGGGCGTTATCAATATTTTTGATAGGTGGATCGGCCCTATCAGCGGTTTTGATGGCCCCGGCGGTTCCCCAGAAAATAAAGGAGGTCCAGCCATGTTCAAAGAGAGCGACAAGGAGTTCACCTTCGAGACCGACCTGCTCACCAAGGGCACCTACATCCGCGACCCCGCCACCAACCCGGAGGTCGCCCCCATCTATATGACCACCGCCTTCAATGTGGAGGACCTGGATTGCCTGGAGGAGCGCTACCGGGAGCACGGCTTCTGCTACAACCGCAACCGCAACCCCAACCGCAGCGCCCTGGCCGAGCTGATGACCTACCTGGAGCACGGCGAGGACTCGATCGCCTGCTCCTCCGGCATGGCCGCCATCTCCACCGCCGCCCTCACCATCGCCAAGCAGGGAGATCACATCCTCTCGGATATGACCCTCTACGGCGAGTCGATGGAGGTCTTCAGCGACCTGCTGGGGGAATACGGCGTGGAGACCACCTTCATCGACTTCACCGACCTGGAGCTGGTGAAAAAGAGCATCCGCCCCAACACCAAGATGCTCTACACCGAGACGGTCTCCAACCCGCTGATCACCGTCCCCGACCTGCGGGCGATCGCTGACATCGCCCACGCCAACGGGGCCCTGTTTGTGGTGGACAACACCTTTATGACCGCCGCCCTCTGCCGCCCGCTGGACCTGGGCGCCGACGTGGTGGTCAACTCCCTGACCAAATTTGCCAACGGCCACAGCGACGCGGTCTGCGGCTCCCTCACCGGCCGGGCGGACCTGGTGGCCAAGGCCCACCACCTGCAGGTGCTGCTGGGCAGCCAGGCCGACCCGTTCAGCGCCTGGCTGGTGCAGCGGGGGATCCGCACCATCGACCTGCGGGTGCCCAAGCAGTCGGAGAACGCCACCGCCCTGGCCCAGGCCCTGGCCAAATGCCCCTATGTGAAGAAGGTCAACCACCCCAGCCTGGAGAGCCATCCCCAGCACGAGCTGGCCAAGGCCCAGTTCAAGGGGTACGGCGGCATGCTCAGCATCGACCTGCCGGACGACCGCCAGAAGATGAACAAATTCATGCGTGCGCTGCACTTCGCCCACTACGCCATGACCCTGGGCGGCTACCGCACCTCCCTGTCCTACCCCGTCCTCTCCTCCCACAGCGATATGCCCGAGGAGGAGCGGCTGAAGATCGGCATCACCAACGGGCTCATGCGCATCTCCTGCGGCATCGAGAACACCCA
>DXES01000021.1 GCA_019114825.1 Candidatus Anaerotruncus excrementipullorum | reverse complement strand
AATCGAGGGGGCAGAGTTTGGGGGTGATCGTTCTACGGAGGGTGACTGCTGGCGGGCGGTGCCCTGCTGGCAAAAGGGGCAAAAAAGGCCGCCGGAGCGGAGGGCTCCGGCGGCCTTTTTGCAGGTCTGGGGGCGGTCAGCCGCTTTGGAAGGCGGCGGCCAGGCCCAGGGGCTGGGGCTGAAAGAGGCGGGGGTCCATCGGCCGCAGGGCGGGGGAGATGGCGGGCTGAAACTCCATCTTTGCCAGGATATCCCGCTCAAGATCCACGCCGGGGGCAATCTCCACCAGGGTCAGCCCCTGGTCCTGGAGGGCAAAGACCGCCCGCTCGGTGATAAACAGCACCTGTTGGCCGGTCTGGCGGGCATACTGGGCGGAGAAGGTGATCTGATCCGCCCGGCCCTTAAATTTGATGCCGCTGCCGTCCTGTTGGATCACCAGCCTTCCCCCCTCCACCGCCAGCCGCTGCTGGCCGGAGGTAAAGGAGAAGGCAAAACAGACTTTGGGGGTATTCTGGGAGATATCCACAAATCCCCCCGGCCCTACACACCGCCCGGCAAAGCGGGAGACGTTCACATTGCCGCTGCTGTCCACCTCCGCGGCGCCCAGCACGGTCAGGTCCAGGCCTCCCCCATCGTAGGCCACAAACATATCCGCCGACCGGGAGAGGGATTCCGGGTTCATGGAGGAGCCGAACAGCGGCCCATCCAGGGGGACGCCCCCATAGACGCCGGTCTCCAGGGAGAGGGTCAGCTGGTCGTGGATCCCCTCCTCGTTGGCGATGTTGGCCACGCTGGCCGGAATCCCAATCCCCAAATTGACCAGCATCTGAGGCCGCAGCTCCAGGGCGGCCCGGCGGGCAATGACCTTTTTGGCCGAAAGGGGGATGGCCCGGATCCGGTCCTGGGTGGGCACCCGCAGCTGCCCGGTGAGCTCCGGATGGTGGCCCAGGGCCACATTGCTCCCCCCCTGGGCCTTTACCAGGTAGTCCACATACGACCGGTGGATCAGGATGTGGCGGGGGTCCAGGGTGCCCGCCTTGACAATGTCGTTCACCTCCACAATCACGATGCCCCCCCGGTTGTGGACCGCGGCAGCCAGCTCCACCAGCTCCCCGCGGATGGGCTCCTCCTGCACCGAGATGTTCCCCAGCTCATCCCCATAGCTGGCATGGAGCAGGCAGGCATCGATGGGAAACGCCCGGTAGAACAGATAGTCCCTGCCGTCCAGCCGCACCCGCTCCACAAAGGTCCGCCCCTGGGCCTTTGCTTTGGGGTTGATGCAGCAGCCCTCCTGGGTGGGGTCCGCATAGGTATTGAGGCCCACATGGGTGACCACCCCCGGCCGTCCCCCGCCGATGGCGGAGAGCAGCTGGCCGTAGACCCCCAGAGGCAGGGAGAAGGCCGCCACCCGGTTTTCACTGACCGCCCGCCCCATCGGCGGGGACATGCGCAGATGGGAGGCGATCATCGTCTGGACCAGGCCGTCATAGGCGATCTTGGACATGCCGCAGCCGTCCTCCTGGAAATCCCCCGGGGCCACCCCCGAGACGATGGTCAAATCCTTGGGGGTACGGCGCTCCCGGTAGCGCTGGCCAATGGCCTCCAGGATGCTGTCCGGCGAGGAGAAGGCGCCAAAGCCGCTGACCCCCACGGTCATGCCGTCCCGGATCAGATCCACCGCCTGTTCCACAGAAATGATCTTTGCCATAGAACCTCCTTTGTTGTCTTCCTGGGGCGCCGGCCGGCGGGCTCAGAGGCAATCCAGCTCGGCCAGACGCAGCAGGGTCTCGTGGCGGGCCTTCGCCTCCCGGATAATCCGCTCCTGCAGCGGCGCATCCACCCGGGAAAACCGCTTTTGCCGGTGCAGGTACTGGGGGATCAGGGAGAAATCCACCGCGCTCTGCTGTAGGGTGATCCGCCCATTCTCCCGCTCAAACAGCGGCCATATGCCGCACTTCACCGCCAGCTTTGCCATCTGGATGGTCTGGTCGGTGGGGAATTTCCAGCCGGAGGGGCAGGGGGCCAGCACATGCAGGAAGCTGGGGCCGTCTTTGGCGGCGGCCTTTGCCAGCTTGCGCTGGAAATCCCGGATGTTCCCCACCGTTGCGGTGGCCTGGTAGGCCAGCGGGGTGTGCAGCAGCATGAAGTCGATGTTTTTGACCGGCTCCCGCTTGCCGGTGGGGGTGGTCTTGGTGACGGCGCCCAGGGGGGTGGCGCTGGAGCGCTGGTTGCCGGTGTTCATATAGGCCTCGTTGTTGTAACAGAGAAAGACCGCCCGGTGCCCCCGTTCGATCGCCCCGGAGAGGGACTGCAGGCCGATATCGAAGGTGCCGCCGTCCCCGGCGAACCCCAAAACGGTCACCTCCCCCCGGCCCCGGAGCTTCAGCGCCTCCGAAACGCCGCTGGCGAAGGCCGGCAGGCTCATGAGCACCGTCTGTACTGAGGGGATGCCCCACCCGGTCTCATCGCCGCTGCCGGTCAAAATGGCCGCGCAGCTGGGGGGCGTCATGGTGACGGTATTGGGCCCCAGCACCTTCAGGGCGGCCCGGGCGATCAGCTCCATCGGGCAGCCCTGGCAGGTGGCCAGCCCCTTGCTCAACAGGTCCAGTTCAGCCATTGCCCATTCCCCCCTCCTTCAGGTCGATCCAGATGGGCTCCCGGCAGGGGGCGTTTTGTTCCCCCAGCGCCTGGGCCCGGCGAAATACCGCCTCTACCGTCCCCTCCCAGATGTCCCGGCCGCCCAGGCCGGCCACAAAGCTGTAGGCGCAATTCTGGTTGCCGTCCAGCTTCATGGCCGCCAGCACCTCCTCGTAGAGGGGGCCGAAGGAGCCCATCGCCGACACCCGGTCGATGACCGCCACCTGGCGGACCCCCCGCAGCGCCTGGGCCACCTCGGCGGTGGGGAAGGGGCGGAAGGCCACCACCCGCACCAGGCCCACCCTTTGCCCCGCCTGGCGCAGCTGGCGGACCACATGGCGCACCGTCCCCGCCATCGACCCCATACAGACGATGGCGGTCTGGGCATCCTCCATCCCCTCGCAGAGGATCCGCCCATACCGGCGGCCAAACAGCTGCCCAAACTGGGCGAACCGCTCATCCAGCACACCGGCGGCGGCCCGCATCCCCAGGTCCTGGGAGCGTTTGAGCTCGGTGAAGATCTCCGGGGAGGTGAGGTTGTCGATGGCGTAGGGCAGCGCGGGGTCCAGGCAGGCGTTCACCGGCTGGAACCCACCGATAAACTCCCCCGCCTCCTCCGGGGAGGGCACCTCCACCGGCTCGGTGAGGTGGGAGCAGAAAAAGCCGTCGATGTCCACCATCACCGGCGTGAGCACCCGGGGGTCCTCGCCGGTGCGGTAGGCGATCATCACAAAGTCCAGCGCCTCCTGGGGGCTCTGGGCGAACAGCTGGATCCAGCCCTGGTCCCGCTGGGTCATAATGTCCGAGTGGTCGCACCAAAGGCACATGGGGCCGGGGATCGCCCGGCTGACCACCGCCATGACAATGGGCAGCCGGGAGGCGGAGGCCACGCCGGTGACCTCGTGCATCAGCGCCAGCCCGTGGGAGGCGCTGGCGGTAAAGGTGCGCACACCGGCGCTGGCCGCCCCGATCAGGGCGCTCAGGGCGGAGTGCTCCGACTCCACGGTGATGTAGGAGGCATCGTACTGGCCGGTGTCGATCAAAGAGGAGATGGTCTCCACAATGGGGGTCTGGGGGGTGATGGGATAGGCCGCCACCAGCTGCACCTGGGAGCGCATAACGCCATAGGCGATGGCGGCGTTGCCGTCCAAAGCTTTCCTTGTGCCCATTTTTCACTCCCCCTCCCCTTTGCAGCCGGCCTCCAGCAGGAAGTCAATCGCCCTTCTGGGGCACTCCTGCACACAGATGCCGCAGCCCTTGCAGTAGGTGTAGTCGATCTCCATGCGCTCTCCCTGCCGCTGGATGACGCCGCAGGGGCAGTAGTCCGCGCAGATGCCGCACAGGACACACTCCCCGGGCCGGATCACCGGCCGGTGGTACCGCCAGGCGCCGGTGTGGACATCCGCCAGCTTGACCGAAACCGGCCCCACCAGCGGGGGCAGCCCTTCAAGCTGCTTCATATGCCGCTGCACAAGCGGTTGCATTCTGTTCACCTGCCTTTCCGGGAATTTTCATGCGGATGGCCTTCAGCAGGCTCTCCAGCTGGACACAGCCGGTGGCTTTGGCCAGCGCCCCCAGCATGGCCACGTTGGGCGGGGCCTCCCCCAAAAGCGTATGGGTGATCCGGTCGGCGTCGATGGAGACCACCCGGGCAAACCGCGGGGCGCCGCGGGGGACCGGCTGGTTGACCACCAGGATGGCGTCCGGCGTGGCCCCCGCCCCAATGTCGATCCCCAGCTCCGCCAGGTCGGGGGCGAAGCAGAGCACGCAGTTGGGGTGGTAGACATAGGACTTGGTGTCGATCTGCTGGCCGGCAATCCGGGCGTAGGTGAACACCGGGGCCCCCTTGCGCTCCTGGCCGTAGGAGGGGATTGCCTGGCCGAACTGCCCCTCCAAAATGGCGGCGCTGATGAGGAGCTTGGCCGCCGTCACCGCCCCCTGGCCCCCGCGGGAATAGAATTTAAACTCCCACATAGCCGCCTCCTATTCCCCCAGCAGATGCCGGATGTGGTCTTTGGTCTTTTGGGCGGCGGCCAGAAAACCCGCCCGCTCCCCGGCGTCCATCGGGACCTCCAAAATCTCCCGCAGGCCGCCGCTGCCCAGCCGCACCGGCACCCCCAGGCTCAGCCCCTCCAGCTGGTACTCCCCCTGGAGCACCACCGAACAGGGCACCGGCGCCGGGTCGTCCAAAAGGATTTTCCGGCAGACCTGCACCAGGCTCACCGCGGTGGTCCAGCCGCTGGAGCGGCCGGTGCGCAGGTTCTGGTAGTTGGTGTAGTAGTTGACGATGGCGCCGCGGATCTCCTCCTGGGCGGCGCTGTCATAGGGGTGGGGCCGGCCGTCCACCAGAATCCGACTGAACAGGGGGACGGTGGCAAAGCCGTGCTCCCCAATGGAGATGGCGTCCACCGACTCCATCGGGATCCCCTCCCGCTTGCTGATCGCCCACCGAAGGCGCAGGGTATCGTTGCGGGAAAAGCCGATCACCCGCTCCCGAGGGAACCCGGTCTCCCGGTAGAAGACATAGTTGAGCACATCCACCGGGTTGGCGGCGGTGATCAGAATGGCCTGGGGGCACCAGGCGGCCACCGCCTGGGCAATGGAGCGGAGGATGGCGCAGTTCTGGTCCAGGCATTCGTCCCGGGATTTGGCGTTGGACTCGTTGACGCTGGCGCAGTGGATCACCAGGCCGCAGCCCGCCAGCGCCTCCAGTCCGCCGCTGGTGATCCGGGTGTGGCTCACATCCATCACCGCCTGTTCCATATCCCAGGTGTGGGCCAGCAGCAGTTTTTCATTGATGTCGATCAGGACGATCTCCTCCACCAGGTCCTGAACCGCCAGATAGAAGGCGGTGGTGGAGCCCACCAGCCCGGCGGCGCCGGTGATGCCAACTTTCATTTCGCAGCCTCCTTTTTCGGTTGTCTCTGTTGGGCGGTCCTTGCGTCCCCATACCGCTTGACCACCCAGGAGGTCAGCAGCGGGGCCAATAGGGCGCTCACCAGCACCGAGGCGGCCACCTGGGTGGTGGCGGTGCTCACCAGCGCCTCATATTGGGGGTCCACAGCCGCCAGGGCGGCGGGGGTGGCCACCGCGTTGCCCGCGGCGGTGGCCAGGGCGGCGCCTGCGTAGCCGGGGCGCCGGAGGATGTACCGGTCGGCCAGGATCAGCGGCACGCCGCTGCCCACCACCACGATGAGACCCAGGATGATGCCGCCGAAGCCGGAGTCCACAATGTCCATCAGGTTGATGCTGGTGCCCAGGGAGAAGGAGAGGAAGGGGATGGCGGGCCCCACGCCCTTGCTGAAATAGTCCCCAAAGTCGGAATCGATGTTCCCCAAAATAAAGCCCAGCAGGATGGGCACCAGGGCGGCGAACAGGGAGAGCAGGGGGATGGTGGCCAGCCCCGCCGCCCCCAGGGTCACCATTGTGAGGAAGGGGCCGTCGTTCAGGTTCAAAAGCCCCTGGGCGCCCACATCGGTGGGCTCCCCGTATTGGTCCATCAGGGCCAGGTAGAGGCCGCCGTTGCTGTTGGTCACCGTGCAGATCACCGCCATAGCGGAGAGGCCCAAAAAGCCCCCGTCGCCGAACAGCTTGACGATCAACAGCCCGATGGCCGCGCCAGCGGCATATTTGACCAGCAGCAGCACGCCGCCGCGCTTAATCACCTCCGGCGCCTCCCGGATGCGGATCTGCGTGCCGATACAGGTCAGGGAGAAGCCGATCAGCGTCAGGGCTGCGCCGGAGGCGAAGGTCGCGGTGGTGAACGAGCCGATCTGCAGTGCCTGGGGACAGACCGTGTTTACAATCGCCCCCAAAACCAGGGGGACGATCATCATACCGCCGGGGATTTTTTGAATCGCTTTTAAGAGCTTCATCGATCACACCTCCAAATCCGTTCCTGTAGGTCTATGAAAAGGGGGCTGCGGCCTGCCGCCCTCTGTGGTCACCTCCTTCTTTGGGCAACAGGAATCCAGGCCCCCTTTGGCGGCTTTTGGGGCTGGCAAAATCCGTCAAAGGAAGCGTTTGCGGCCTATCCCTCCCCTTTGGGGGCAGCCCTCACAGGGAGGTGAGGTAGGCGGTGGTCTTGTAGTTTTTAATCAGCACATTGGAGCAGACCCTGCGGATGCCGCGGATGGAAAACAGGTGCCTTTCCATATAGTCGGAGAGGGACTCCAGGCTGTCGATATAGGCGTGGACATGAAAGCCGGTCATCCCCGAATGCTGGGCGACGATGGCGATATCCGGGTCCCGCGCCAGCTTTTTGGCCACCGCGTCCATCTCATAGGGGTCCACCTCGATGTCGAAATAGACCGAGCAGCTCTTGTTGTAGGCGGCGCTGTTGATCAGCACGGTAAACCCCAGGATGATGCCGTTTTTCTGCATCTGCAAAATCCTCTCCCGGACCGCCACCCGGGAGAGGTGGACCTCCTCCGCAATGTCCGAATAGGAGATCCGGGCATCCTTTTTCAAAAGCTCCAAAATCTCCCGGTCGGTGGCGTCGATTTGATACATAGTACCCCTCCTTGCTCCCTCCGGCGGCCGGACCGGCCCCATAATCCCATGTCCGATGTTCCCTCTGGCAATTACAATTTAGCACACTATATTATTAACTTGTGGATAAATATGCTGGAAATACCCGCAAAATGGAAGGAGTTTCGGCGGTTTTGGAAACTTTGGAAGGCGGCGGCCCCCGGGCGGGCAGAAAAAAAGAACCGGGGAGGAAGGCGTTTCCTCTCCGGTCCGGCATATCTGGGGGGGCTCCCCCACCCCCGCCAGGCGGGCCTGCATCTGCTCCGCAAGGCCGGGGGTGGCATAGCCGGGGGCGGACTGCTCCCAAAGGGAGGTCATGGCGGAATTGGGCGCCCCGGCCCCCGGTTGGGCGGCCTGCCGCCCGGCAGTGGTTTGGCCGGATTGGGCCGCAGGGATGCGTTTTTGGGTCAGGCTGGTCAGCATAGCGGTCACCTCCAGGGGGAATCTGGGAATATTATGCCAGAATCCCCCAGGTTTATCCATCCGCCAGCGGGCCCAGCACACCCCCTCTCAGCCTCCCCTTAGAAAGGCCAGCGCCCACCCCTCTTAGGCTCCCCTTTTAAGGGGAGCTGTCGCCGCAGGCACCCACCCCTTTCAGCCTCCCCTTGGAAAGGGGAGGTGGCGCGAAGCGCCGGAGA
>DXES01000020.1 GCA_019114825.1 Candidatus Anaerotruncus excrementipullorum | reverse complement strand
GAGCATAAATCCCAACGCCCGCAGAGGCATGGAATAGGAGGGGCGGGCCTGGATCGCCTCCAGCTCCTTCCGGGCCTCCTGTGCCGTGAAGGGTTGTTTACAGGCACGGCGGCAAAAATCGTTGAGCCGTTCCAGCCGGTCCAAGTCCACGGTGCGGTTGTGGGGGCGGCGGCTCTTGGTGATCGTGCGTCCCTGTTCATCGGTCAGAGTGACAATGATACAGGTGGGCACCGCAAAGACGCTGGGGGTATACCGGTGGCAGGCCGAGGCAAACATCGTCACCGATTCCTCCACCCGGTAGGTCTCCGCTCCGCTTTTGATCAGCGCCGCCCCCAGCTCCACCGAGAGATTTAATAGCTCCTCCTGGTTCATAGGCTCCTCCTTCTCGCAGCAGCCGGCCGGGCAGAACCGGTTGCCCCTATGTTCTACGCATATTTTAACATGATTTGGCGCAGCTGAAAAGCGATTTCCCTGTCGGAAGGGCCAAAAAATTCCGCCGTCCCCGGGGCCGGGGCGGCGGAACTGGGCGGCAGCCGGTCAGGCCAACCGCATCGGGTGCAAAACAGCAATTTTTTTCAGCGCAAAGTAGAGCAGGAACGAGTCGATCGGCAGCATAACTGCGTTTTTGGCCAGACGCATGGCCACCAAGGCGCCGAAGGCATCCTGGTAGAGGATGGACAGCCACAACGGGTTCAACAACAGATTGATCACCAAAACCACCGTCAGCTGAGCGGCAACCACCCGGGCAGGGGTAATCCGTTTGCGGTAGAAAAACAGGCCGTACAAAAATCCCCGCAAAAACTCATTAAAAGTAAACCCCAAAAAGAAGGCGCCGCCATCGTTGCGGACAATATATTTGAGGATATCGGTGATTGCCCCCAGCGCGCCGGTGAGCAGCGGGCCGAACAGCATAGCCGACGTGCCCACCGCCAGAAAAGTGAAACCGACCCGCAGCAGCTGGCTGAAAAAGATGGTGAATTGGTTGAGGATGACGCTCAGGGCGGAGAGCATGGCGCCGCCGGTGATCGCCCGCGTGCTTTTAAATTCCCGCGCGGAACCGGAGACCAGAGCCGGCAGCGCAACCAGCTCCTGCAGTAGGGGAACACGTATTTTTTGCAACAAAAAAACTCCTTTCATACAACATACTTGCCGCATGAAAAGAGGATGGCTCTTTGGATGCAGCAGCGGGATGCGAAACCAATACCGCAAGGAATCCTTTTCGTCCGCCCGGCAACTCCCCGTCCGGTCGGCACTTGACGCATTGGTTTCTACTCTGCCTCTCGACACCTACCATCATAGCAGATTTTTCTCCAGTTTACAAGAGAAATTTCCCCTTTTCGCAGATTTTAGGGGCCTGTCTTTTCACAGGCCCCTAAAAAAGCATCTTATAGGTCCTCCAGGACCTCCACCCGCAGTCTGGGCCGGTTGCCCCAGCTGCCCAAGATATAAAAAGTATATGGAGTGCCTGCGTCAATTTCTGCAAAAAAGCTGGCCAGCGCATCCCCGGCGCTGCCGCCGGAAGGACACACATAGAAGGAGTAGTCCCCCTCCGCCGCCCGCCGGTAGCCGGTGATCTCTCGGAACTGCACATCCGAGAAGACCGTGTTTTGGGTGAACTGGTTGACGTCCAGCCCGCCGCTCCCGCTCACCAAGTTGACCGCCCGAATACAAGCCCGCCCCCCTTGTGCTCCCCCACAGGCGCTGTCGGTCACCCGTATCAGATCCAAGCCGGAGGCAGTCTGGATAATTGCCAGGGTCAATGTTTCCCCCGCCTGGAAGGGGATCTGTGCCCGGTAATAGACCCTGCGGGGATACCCAACGCCTGTGATGGTCACGGTATGTACACCGGCGGACAGCTCCATATAGCTGGTGGCCCGCCGGTAGGAGAGGCGCCCGGCAAATACCCGGGCGTCCACTGTGACCCGCAGGGCGGTGTAGCTGGGGGCTGCCTGTAAAAACCGGATCTCCGCCTCCCCGTTGGGCCAGATGCCCGGCTGGGAGGGGCCCGGCAGGATCACCGGAGGCCGGGGCCGCACCGGCTGGGAGACAGGCGGCGCCGTAGGGCGGCCCGCCACCGGCGGCATGGGCAGCACCTCATCCGGATCGGTACTGGGGGTCCCGATGACAGGGGGAAGCGGCGTGGTGGGCACTCCCGCCGGACCGGTGGCAGGGGCGCCCACCAGGGGCGGCAGCGGCACGGTAGGTACCCCGGCCAAATCAGAACTGGCCGGTTCGGATTGGGCGCGGCTTTGGGCATTTTTCGGTTCCATCAGCAAGCTCCTTCCTAAAAGATACTGCTCTATGGTATGTTTTCCCTCCGAAAAGCGTTCAAAGCACCCAGGGCGCAGATAAATTGCGCCGCAGCAGAATCTGTGCTATGATAGGAGCGAAATCTGTATAGGTTGGAGCGGTAAAAATGATTCTCAGCGTCAGCCGGCGGACGGATATCCCGGCATTCTACTTCGATTGGTTTCTGCGGCGGCTTCGGGAGGGCTCTCTGCTGGTGGAGCATCCCAGAAATCCTACCCGCCTCAGCCGGGTGATGCTCACCCCCGATGTGGTGGATGGCATGGTTTTTTGGAGCAAAAATCCCGCCCCCATGCTCCCCCATTTGGAGGAACTGAACCAGCGGGGGATCCCCTTCTACCTCCAGTTCACCCTCACCCCCTATGGGCCTCCCTGGGAGCCCCACTTCCCTTCCCTGCCAGCACGGGTCCGGGCCTTTCAGCAGCTGAGTATTGCCCTCGGCCCCCAGCGGGTGATTTGGCGCTACGACCCCATCATCCTGGATCAAGCCCATCCGGTATCATGGCACTTGGCACAATTCACCGCCCTTTACCAGCAGCTGCATGGATTTACCCACCGCTGCGTCATCAGCTTTGTAGATCCCTACCGCCACCTGCGCGGCCGCTTTTCCGCCCCCTCCCTCCAGGAAATTTTCCAGCTGGCGGAGGGGTTCTCCCGGATTGCCCGAGGAGGCAGCATGGAGCTGGTCACCTGTTCGGAACTTGTGGACCTCTCCTCCTTTGGCATAGGGCATGGCGCTTGTATCGATCCCGCCCTGGTGGAGGAGCTGTTGGGCTGCCCCATCCGGGCCAAGAAAGACCGGACCCAGCGCCCCGCCTGCGGCTGTATGGAGAGCATCGACGTTGGGGCTTACAACACCTGCCCCGGGGGATGTGCCTATTGCTATGCGGTCAATAGTGCCGCCGTCCTACAGCGTATCCGGCTCTACGATCCCCAGTCTCCCGCCCTCTGCCGCCAGCTTTCCGGCCAGGAGATCCTCTTCCAACGGCAGATGAAAACCATAAAAATGGACATCCCCAATTCCCACAAAAAGGGCAGCCGCCCATAGGCGGCTGCCCTTTTTGCAGGGTATTTCCCCGGCAGATCTCTTTTGTCTCTCTCAAGCGGTCTCGATGCTGGCGGCATCCTGGAGGCGGAGCTTCTCCACCGCCTGTTCCCGCATCTTGTATTTGAGGATCTTTCCGGCGGCGTTCATGGGGAAGGTTGCTACAAAGTCCACATATTTGGGGACTTTGTGCTTGGCCATATGGGTGCGCACATAGTCCTTCAGCTCCTCCTCGGTCATCTGCTCCCCCTCCTTCAGGATGACGCAGGCCATGATCTCCTCGCCGTACTGCTTATCCGGCACGCCGATCACCTGGACGTCCTGAACCTTCGGGTGGGTATAGAGGAAATCCTCGATCTCCTTGGGGTAGATGTTCTCGCCGCCCCGGATAATCATATCCTTGATCCGGCCGGTGATCTTGTAGTTGCCATTTTCGTCCCGGCGGGCCAGGTCGCCGGTGTGCAGCCAGCCATCCTCATCAATGGCGGCAGCGGTGGCGGTGGGCATTTTATAGTATCCCTTCATAATGTTGTATCCCTTGGCCACAAACTCCCCATCCACATTGTCAGGCAGGTCCTTGCCGGTCTCCGGGTCCACAATCTTGCACTGGACGCCAAAGATGGCGCCGCCCACCGTATTGACCCGGGTCTCCAGGGAGTCGGTGGTCTTACTCATGGTGCAGCCGGGGGAGGCCTCGGTCTGGCCATAGGTGATGCAGATCTCGGGCATATGCATCTTCTCGATCACGTCCTTCATCACCTTCACCGGGCAGGGGCTGCCGGCCATGATGCCGGTGCGCATGTGGCTGAAATCGGTCTTGGGGAAGTCCTCGTGGCCCAGCATGGCAATAAACATGGTGGGCACCCCATGGAAGGCGGTGATCTGCTCCCGGTTGATGCAGTCCAAACCCTTCTTGGGGGAAAAGACGGGGATGGGGCACATGGTGGTGCCGTGGGTCATGGCGGCAGTCATTGCCAACACCATGCCGAAGCAGTGGAACATGGGCACCTGGATCATCAGCTTGTCGGCAGTGGACAGATCCATGCAGTCGCCGATCGCCTTGCCGTTATTGACCACGTTGTAGTGGGTGAGCATAACCCCTTTGGGGAAACCGGTGGTGCCGGAGGTGTACTGCATATTGCAGACATCGTGCTTATTGATCGAGGCCGCCCGGCGCAGCACCTCCTCCACCGGCACCTTGCTGGAGAGGACCATGGCCTCCTCCCAGGTATAGCAGCCGGGCTGGGCGGAATCCACGGTGATGATATTGCGCAGGAAGGGCAGCCGTTTGATGTGCAGCGGGCGGCCCTTCTGGGCGGTGGCCAACTCGGGGCAGAGCTCCTTCATAATCCCCACATAGTCGGAATCCTTGTAGCCGTCGATCATCACCAGCGTATGGGTGTCCGACTGGCGCAGCAGGTACTCCGCCTCGTGGATCTTATAGGCGGTGTTCACCGTCACCAGTACCGCGCCGATCTTGGTGGTGGCCCAAAAGGTGATAAACCACTGGGGTACGTTGGTGGCCCAGATGGCCACATGGTCCCCCGCCTTGACCCCCATGGCGATCAGCGCCCGGGCAAAGGTGTCCACATCGTCCCGGAACTCCGCGTAGGTGCGGGTATAGTCGCAGGTGGTGTAGCGGAAGCAATACTGGTCAGGAAACTCCTCCACCATCCGGTCCAACACCTGGGGGAAGCTTAGATCGATCAGCGTCTCTTTTGGCCAGACATATTTCCCGGTACCCGCCTGGTTATCGTACAGCCGGCGGGAATCCCCCGCCGACTCCAGGTACTGGGCCATATAGTTGGCAAAATGGGGGAAGACGATACCCGCGTCCGACAGGTCGGGGGCGTAGGCCTTCAGCCATTCCAGGGAGATATAGCCCTCATAGTTGATTGAACGCAGCGCCCGGACGATGCCGTCCATAGGCAGGTCGCCCTCCCCCATCAGGCGGTAGCTGACCTTGCCGTTCTCCATCAACGAGTCTTTTACGTGGGTATATTTGATGAAGGCCCCCAGATTCTGTACCGTCTCTTCCGGGGACTCCCCGGCAAACCGGTAGGGATGGTGGGTATCCCACAGGGCGGCCACATTGTCGCTGCCCACCTGCTCCAACAGCTCCCGCAGCCGAGCGGTATTGGTGTAGACGCCATTGGTCTCCACCAGCAAAGTCACCCCCGCCTGCTCCGCATAGGGGGCCAGCTCCCGCAGGGCTTTGAGCACCACAGCGTCGTCCACCTCCCCCTGGGGCTGGGCGGCCAGGTCGGCCAACACACGGATATAGGGGGAGCCCAGCTTCTGGGCCAATTGGATGGTCTCCAAAATCTCCTCCCGGGCGGCCTGCTGTTTTTCCGGTTCCGGATATTTCAGCGCGTTTCCGGTGGAGATGCAGGGGATCTCCAGACGCATTTTACGCAGCTGGGCAATCGTCTTGGGCAGGTTTTCCTCCTGGAACGGCTTGGCGCGCACCGAAAAGATTTCGTTACCCAGGCCCCGCAGTTCGATACCGGAGAAGCCAAAGTCCTTGGCCATGGCAAAGATATCCGACCAGGTAAAGTCGGGGCAGCCCAAAGTGGAAAATGCGAGTTTCATCTGCGTTACCTCCCTAAAAGTTTCAGTTTCGCCCGAAAGCGGAGGAGCAAAAAACGCTTCCGCCTCCGGAAAATCATTTCCAAGAGACGAAAGCGTTTTACGTTTCCGCGGTACCACTCTTGTTGGCAGAACTGCCCAACTCTGCGGCATCTCCCGCCATCTGCATGGCGATGCACTGCCTGCCCTTGATAACGGGAGGAAGCCCGGCCGGGCCTAATGGACGATGTCGTTCAGCCGGCTGCTCCGGGGCGAGTGAAAACTCCTTCCGCACCGCCTTGCACCAACCGGCGGCTCTCTGCAGCGGAGGGGGAGGATTCTTGGTCCCCATCGATGCATTTAAAAGCTTGAGATTTGAAAATTACTTTACCACAACGCAGCCGATTTGTAAAGCCTTCGATTTCTTCTCCGGGCAAATTCCTGCAAACTGCCCAAAAAGAATCCCCCAAAATACGGGGAAATTTGTGCTTCACACCGGTAGCCTCTATGCGAAGAAGCCGTCCTCCTCCACATCCGAGAAGAATTCCACGTTGTAGGGGGTGATCACATAGGCGCTGTGGGCGATCCGGTTGATCCGGGCATCCTTGGCATAGGCAGCCCCGCCCAAAAAGTCCATCATCCGCCGCACCACCTCACCGGAGATCGCCTCCAGGTTCAGGATGATCGTTTTCCCCTGGTTGAGGTTGTCCACCACCGTACTGGCGTCCTCAAACGCCCGCGGGCAGAGAATCGCAATGGAGCCCTCGGACAGCTGCTCCTGAGGCGCCTCCTGCCGGTCCTCCGGCAGGTCATCCTGCTGGAGAAACTCCTCTTTTTCCGGATACCCCAGGTATCCCCGGAATTTTTCTGCAAGGTTCATAGCAACCTCCATCCCGCCCATCCCCGCAGGGTGGACGCATTGTGATCAACTACGTTTCCATTATAGCGGATTTTCCCTCCAATTACAAGGGGAAATCCCCCTGGAATCGCGGTTTATTCCACCTCAATCAGCTCCCGGGGGCACTCGTTTAAGCACCAGACCCCTTCCGGCGTCATGGCTGCGATATCCTCGATACGCACACCAAACCGGCCCGGCAGATAGATGCCCGGCTCGATACTGAACACCAGCCCCTCCTCCAGCGGGCGGCGGTTTCCGGCCACAATATAGGTCTCCTCGTGGTCGTCCAGCCCCAGGCCGTGACCGGTGCGGTGGATGAAGTACTCCCCATAGCCCGCATCGGTAATCACCTTTCTGGCCGCGGCGTCCACCTGCTCACAGGGGGTTCCTGCCTTGGCCGCTGCGAAGCCCGCCCGGTTGGCGGCCAGCACGATCTCATAGACCTGCCGCATCTCCGGCGTCGCCTTTCCAAAGCAGATCGTCCGGGTCATGTCGGAGCAGTAGCCCTTCCATTTGCAGCCGAAATCCATCACCACCATCTGCCCCTTCTGCAAAGGCAGGTCGGAGGCGGTGTGGTGCGGGTCGGCACTGCCGGGGCCGAAGCCTACCACCGGCCTAAAGGAGATCCCCTCGGCGCCTGCCTCCCGCATACACCGTTCGATCAAAAAGGCCACCTGCTTCTCGGTGATCCCCTCATGCAGCTGGGGGATCACCCAGGGCACCACTGCATCCGCTAGCTCCGCTGCCTTCTTCAGCAGTTGCAGCTCCTGGCTATCCTTATGCATCCGCACCTCCCCCACTACCTGGGAGGCCTCCACCAGCTGGGCGCTCTGCAAAAACGGCAGCAGCTGCAGGAGGTGCATTGCCCAGAGCTGCTCGTCCACCGCCGCTTTGGTCACGCCGGCCAGCAGTTTTTGCAGCGCCTGCTCCGGCGGCTGCCCATCTCCCCAGGTGTAGAGGGTCCAGCCGCCGCCGGCCTCCTCCACCATCGTGCGGTAAAGCTCCGGGAGTACCAGCGCCGGCTCCCCCTGGGCAGGGATCACCAAGAGCTGCAGGCGCTCATCCGGCATGGGCGAAAGCCCTGTAAGGTAAAACAAGTTTGCGGAGGGACCCAGGATCAGATGGCTGACCTGCTGGGCCATCATCTGCTTTTGTATGGCTGCAATACGCATCCCATAAGGCTGCATGAAAAATTCCTCCCATCGTGGTCATTCCGCAGCGAAATAGCCGCTGCTTACCCCCAGTATACCGCAAATCCTCCAGGATGGAAAGGTTTCTGCGAAAAAATTTTCTTTTCTTCCCCGCCCGCCGCTCCATTCATGAAAAGTTCATAGAAATGCGGTATGATAGAAAAAATATCCTGCCAAAGAGAAGAGGTTCTGTATGAGAATGCATTGGATTGCGGCCGCCCTGGCATCGGCCTGCGTTTTTAGCCTATCCACCGGCGTCTTTGCGGCGGACCTACGGCTGGAGCAGGAACCCACCACCGCTGCCGCTGTCATTTACAACTACCAGCCCCTGCGCCTTAACGCTGCCGGCCGCGCCCAGTTTGGCAACACCCTCTACTGTACCGCCCAGGAGCGCCTTTACGGCCGGGACGGGAAGATCTACCGGCTGGCGGACGCCTCCCCTCTCTCGGATAGCGGTCAATTCCGGGCAAAAATCCAGCTGCTTGTCAATGCCCCTGCGGTCAAAACCCTAAAGCTGGCGAAAGGGGAACAGGCGTTGCCGGAGCGCACCAGCTTTGTCCTGACCCTGGCGGACGATTGGCTCTACCGGGATGTGACGGTAAAATTCCAGGTGACCTACACGGCCGTTACAGATACCACCCTCTCGGTTCTGCCCGCCGGCACTGCTGGCAGTGCAGAGGAGATGGCAGTAGCTGCCGGAGAACAGATCGAGGTAGCATATACCCTGCGCATCGACGATGAGGCCCTGTTCGCCGGCAACTACGATGACTATGAGCTCCGTCCTGCCCGGTATGAGCAGGTGATCCTCCCCTCCGACCCAGATTTTCCCGCCGGTCCGGAGGAGGTCATCCTGACGCCGGAAAAGAACCAGGATGTCGACCTCACCTGGGTGGATGTGGGCAAGCTGGTAGCGCAGGTAAACTTCGGCCCCGGTTCGCTGGAAAGCGCCCCCAAGCTCTCCGCCCGCTGGGAGGACACCGGCCTTGCCGGGGAGCGGACGTATGGCGGCTGCTACGCCCGGGTGTTTGTGGGAAGCCCCCAACCTGATGGCGGTGAGGTGACACTGGTACTCACCAATCCCTTCCTCACCGAAAAGGGGGAGGAGACGGTGCCCCACAGCCAGGTGAACCTCTATGAGATTCGAGACGGGCAGCCGGTGGAGATCACCCGCCAGGCGCGTTATGGCACCGATTCGGATGGAAACGGCGCCTTCCTGCTCTCCACCAGCAGCCTGGGCAGCTATGTGCTCACCGACCAACCGCTTAAATAACATCCTCTTCAAAAACAGCCTCCACAGATTCAATCTGTGGAGGCTGTTTCTTATCTGCCGGGGCCTTCCAGCAGCGGCTGGAGCTGGCGTCCCTGCAGGGCGGCTTCCAGCGTCTCGGGGATCCGGTCAAACCAGGCCACCAGGGAGGACGGCTTCTTCTCCGGGGCATCCTGGGCCATAGGTGTTAAGTAGATGTTCTTCGCGTTCATCAAAAGGCCGATATTCCTGGCGGAGGCCCCCAGGGCATCGTTGGTAGAGACCGCCAGCACCAACGGGTTACCGTTGCGCAGGTTGGCTTTTGCGGCCATCAGCACACAGGTATCGGTGATCCCACCGGCTAATTTCCCCAGGGTATTCCCTGTACAAGGGGCAATCAGCAGCAGATCCAGCAGATTTTTCGGCCCAATGGGCTCCACATCCTCGATAGTCCGCCACACCTGGCGGCCGCAGATACCTTCGATCCGTTGAATCCAGTCCTTAGCGTTCCCAAAACGGTTGTTGGACTGGCAGCTGATGGGCGACAGGATCGGATAGATCTCATACGCCTGCGCCAGACGCTCCATAACCTCCACCACCTTAGCCCAGGTGCAGAAGGAGCCGGTCATCGCAAATCCCAATTTGGTCCGTTCCATCAAAGTTCCTCCTCTTCCAAACAGTTCTCCACCGTTTGCAAAATGATATCTCCCGCTGTCAAAGGCGCGCATTTCCCTGGAAGCGAGAGCGCCCAAATGGTATGAATGCCCAGCTCCCCCGCCGCCGCCAGATCCACGCCGCCCGGCCGGCTGGCCAGGTCGATGAGCAGCGTCTCCGGGCGCAGGTTTGTCAGGCAGGCGCGCCCAAACAACTTCGCCGGCACCGTATTGAAGATGACATCGGCATTCCGGGCTGCCTGCGCCAGCTGGGAGATGGGCGCCGCCTGGCAGCCCTCCATCTCAATCTCCGCCAGGTCCTTGTATTTGCGGGCACAGACGGTGATGGGCGCCCCCATTCCCCGCAGCACCCGGATCAGTTCCTTGGCTACCCGGCCGTGGCCGGTGACCAGGCAGTGGGCCTGGAACATCGCAATGGGCAGCTCATCCAAAGCGATGGCCAGCGCCCCCTCCGCTGTCACCCGGGCATTTTTTACCGCCAGCTCCTCCCGCTCCAGGTAGTCGTTCAGATGGATCTGGAACCTCTCAGCCAACTCCCGCGCCCGGCGGCTTACCTTCCCTGCAAATACCGCCGCCCCAGGGCGCAGCAGCCGGAAACACTCCTCCAGCGGGAGGCTTTTGCCGGAAAACGGCGCATTGACCGTCTGCTCATCCGTAGTCAGCGGCAGCGGCAGGATCACCACATCGCAGCTCTGCAGCACCTGCCGCAGCTCCCCTGCCTGCTGTAAGGCAGGGGCCAGCAGCTGGTTTTTTTCCATCAACAGGGCATGAACCCGCTCCCCCCGGGCCAACAGGCGGTTGGCCACATCCACCTGACGCAGATCCCCGCCCAAAACCGCGAACGTCCGATCAAGATGCATAAAATAACCCCCATAGGATTTGATCATACAGCCATGTATGCTCTATCCTATGAGGGTCGGTTGTTCCGGGTGCATTCTCACCGGTTGTCCGGCGGAAGTACCCGGATATGGTTGCGGGGATTTTTTTGCACCGTCACATCGATCACCCGGTCCACCCGGAGCCGGGGCCGCTGGGGCGGCGGCGCGGACAGGATCCGCTGCCGGTCCCGCAGCCGTTTGCGCTTGCGGTAGCGGGCCAGGAGCACCTGGCGGAGCACCAGAAGCCCTGCCGCCAACACCGCCAGTATCGCCAACGCCCACTTGAGTACCGTAAATAGTACAGAGGGCTCCTCCGGCTGCTCCACCGGCGTCACCGCTGTCTGCACCTGCTGGAACTCCAGTGGGAAGCTGCCCACCAGCGGGTCCATGCTTCCCACCGTTCGGGTCAGCCGGACCTGAACAGCGGCCTGGGAGATGTTTTCCTCGTTGAACTGCTGGGGAAGCTGTCCGGTGAACTCCACATCCTCCAAAGTGATCCCCTGGGGCAACAGGAGCTGCAGGTCCTTCCCCAGCTGAAGCGACCCCTCCACCGGCTGTCCGTCCTCCCCCAGGAAGGAAGCCTGCACCGGGGCAAAGCTTTCGGCCGGGAGGGAGACCGGGCTAAAATTTTGGAAACCATAGTCCAACAGGGCGGTGGAATCCTTATACTGACAGTCCAAGACGCCTGTGGCGTCGCTATGGAGCACAATGCAGATCAAGGTCACGCCATTCTGCTCCGCAATGGTCACCAGCGTGTGCCCGGCCTCCTCTGTCCAGCCGGTTTTGCCTGCAAAGGCGCCGGGATAGGTGTCATTGAGGGTGAACATATACTGGTTGTTGGCCAGATAGCGGGTATCCTTCTGTAGGTTCGTGGGGGGGATCTCATAGGACTGCGTGCCCGCCAACGAACGGAACTCCGGATAGGTCAGCGCCTCCCGGGTGATCAGCCCCATATCGTAGGCGGTGGTGTAGTGGGCCGGATCTGGCAGGCCATGGGGATTGGTGAAGTGGGTGTTCTCGGCCCCCAGCCGGGCGGCCTCCTGGTTCATCCGCTGGACAAACGCCTCCACCGACCCCGCCAGGTGGATGGCGATGGCGTTGGCTGCATCGTTGGCCGACTGCACCATCATCGCATATTCCAACTGCTCCAAGGTCAGCTGTTCCCCGCCGGTGAGGGCGATGTGGGTGGTGTTGCGGGGGATCGCCTGCACCCCTTCATCGGTGATGGTCACCACATCGGCGGGATCCCCTTCCTCCATGGCGATCAGGCAGGTCATGATTTTGGTGATGCTGGCGGGATACAGCTTCTGGTGGGCATTTTTCTGATAGAGGACCTGCCCCGTATCCGCATCCAGCAGGATGGCCCCTTGGGCATAGAGGGAGGGCGGCGTTTGGGCGCCGTTCTCCTGAGCGAATACCCCCATCCCGCCTGCCCAAACCGCCAGCACCGCTGCCAAAATCCCCAGTATCCGTTTCCCCATTTTGCGAAATCCTCTCCCCTAAGCGCACTTTTGCCTCTTATTTTAACATAGCTTAGGGGGATTTTCCCCCGGCGGCCGGAAAATTTACAGATGATTTACATTTACTGCCGGGGCCTCTGAAACCGGCTCCAACCGCTGGTCCAGATAGTCCCAGTAGGCCCGCAGCACGCATCCCTCCAGCTGTTCCCTGGCCTGGGCGGTGATGGGGTGGGCAATATCCCGGAAGGCGCCGCCCTCATCCCGGCGGCTGGGCATCGCGACAAACAGCCGCTCCGGCCCCTGGATGACCTTGATATCGTGGATGGCCAGTGCCTCGTCCACGGTCACTGAAACCAGTGCCTTCAACCTCTGATCCTGATAGAGGCGGCGAATCTTTACATTGGTAATCTGCATGCTGTATTTCCTCCCTGAAGCTGATAAAACAACCGAAGCCGGTAAAGCTAGTATTCAGCAGTTCCAAAATACTTATACATCATTGCCGGCTCGAAATCTGCCGGAGCTTGCTTTTTTCACCATTTCGGCCTATACTACATAGGGTAGAAACAGAAGATTTTGGCGTTGGAGTGTGGCAAATGTTTGATGAAGCGCGGCTGAAAAACGCAAAACATATCCATTTTATCGGAATCGGAGGCTCGGGCATGTTCCCCCTGGTGCAGATCCTCCACGACTGGGGGTACCAGATCACCGGTTCGGACAATAACGACGGCAGCATCGTCCGGGCCGAGCAGGAGATGGGCATTCCCGTCCACCTGAAACAGTGCCCGGAGAACCTGGAGGGAGCGGACTTTATCGTCTACACCGCTGCCATCCTGGAGGATAACCCGGAACTGGTGGCCGCCCGGGCCAGCGGCAAGCCGCTGATCGAGCGGGCGGAGCTGCTGGGGTGGCTCTCCCGCCAGTACCGGGACTGCGTCTGCGTCTGCGGCACCCACGGCAAAACCACCACCACCGCCATGCTCACCCAGATGTTGGTGGGGGCTGGATTGGACCCCACAGCGGTAATTGGAGGCAAGCTGGCGGCCATTGGCGGCTACGGCCGGGTGGGGAAAAGCCAGCTGATGGCCTGCGAGGCCTGCGAGTTCCAGGACCACTTTCTCAAGCTCTCCCCCTCAGTCGCGGTCCTACTGAATATTGACAATGACCACCTGGACTATTTCGGCACGGTGGAAAATGCCATCCATTCCTTCCACCGCTTCGCGGGCATGGCCTCCCGAAGGGTGATCGTCAACGGCTCGGATGCCAACGCCATGAAGGCGGTGGCAGATCTGCTCGGCCAGCGGGTGGTCACCTTCGGCTGGGAGGAGGGGCTGGACTATGTCCCCACCCAGGTCCGCCATGAGGCCGCATCCTCCTCCTTCCTGCTGCTCCATCGGGGCCAACCGCTGGGCCATTTTACCATCCATGTCCCTGGGCGGCACAACATCCTCAATGCAGTGGCCGCCATCGCTGCCGCTCTGGAGGTGGGAGCTCCCCTTCCCCTGCTGCAGGAGCACCTGGCCCAGTTCCATGGGGCGGGCCGGCGGTTTGAGGTTTTGGGTGAGGTACAGGGTGTCACCGTGGCGGACGACTACGCCCACCACCCCACCGAACTGGCCGCCACCCTGCAGGCCGCCAAAGAGTTGCCCTTCCAGCGGGTGTGGGCGGTGTTCCAGCCGTTCACCTATTCCCGCACCAAACTGCTGATGGAGGAGTTTGCCCAGGCGCTTCAGCTGGCAGACCGGGTGGTGCTCAGCGAAATTATGGGGTCCCGGGAAAAAAATACCGATGGGGTCTATGCCAGCCAGCTGGCCGAGAAGATCCCCGGGGCGGTTTGGTTCCCCACCTTCCCGGAGATTGCCGCCTATGTGCGCGCCCATGCCCAGCCGGGTGATCTGGTGCTTACGCTGGGGTGTGGTGATGTCTATAAATGTGCCCATCTGATCCTGGAGGACGCTTAAAACAGGACATAGAAA
>DXES01000197.1 GCA_019114825.1 Candidatus Anaerotruncus excrementipullorum | reverse complement strand
TGGGCGCTGCTGTCGGTGGGGTATAAGCTGTTATGCAAGACGTTTGTGGCCACCTTTATGACCTCCGCCGCCATCGACCTGATGGGTCTGGTGATCCAGCCCTACCGGGGGGATCTGCTGCTGGCCTCCCTATTTGGCGGGGTTTTGGAGGGGCTGGGGCTCTCCCTGGTCTTTATCCGGGGCGGCACCACCGGCGGCAGCGACCTGATCGCCCGCCTGCTGGGGCAGTATATCCCCCACCTGTCCATGGCAAAGCTGATGCTCTGCCTGGATGTGATGGTGGTGACCACTGCCGCCATCGTCTATCAGAGCATCGAGAGCGCCATGTACGCCGTGGTGGTCCTGTTCGTCTCCTCCCGGGTGATCGACGCCATGCTCTACGGCACCGATATCGGCACCGGCAAGGTGTTCTACATCATCAGCGAAAAGAGCCAGCAGATCGCCGCCCAGATCCTCCAGGAGATGGACCGGGGGGTGACCTTTTTGGAGGGGCGGGGCGGCTTTACCGGCCGCCCCAGCCAGGTGCTGCTCTGTGCGGTGCGCCGGTTTGAGGTGAGCCGGGTGAAGAGCATCATCCACCACTGGGACCCCAAGGCGTTCTGGATCATCGGGGACGCGGGGGAGATCACCGGTGAGGGGTTCCGCCAGCTGGGCCCCGAGGATGCCACCCTCCAGTCGCTGCTGGGGCGGATGAAGCGCCACAAAAAGAGAGGGAACGGCTAATGCCTTGCATTTTTCCCGCTGGGATGGTATAGTAAGGAAGATTTTGTAAGCCCTGGGAGACCCTCCCGGGGAGAGAGGAGCGCCCCATGCCCATCCAATCCCAACGGCCAGCAGCCATCCTGTCGGTCTCCTTCGGCACCAGCTATCTCCAGAGCCTTTCCGCCGCCATCGGCGGCGTGGAGGAGGCCTTTTGCCGGGCGTTCCCGGGCCATCCCCTCCGCCGGGCGTTCACCAGCCGGATGATCCTGCAAAAGTTGCGGGAGCGGGACGGCCTGGCCATCGATAACGTCCCCCAGGCCCTGGAGCGGCTGCTGGCGGAGGGGGTCACCCGGGTGGCGGTGCAGCCCACCCACTTTATGCACGGGGTGGAGTACGACCGCATGATGGAGCAGCTGGAGCTCTACCGCCGGCGGTTTGCGCGGGTGAGCGTGGGGGAGCCGTTGCTTTCGGCTGCGGCGGACTACCGGGAAGTGGCCCGGCGGGTGGCGGCCATCTTTCATCCCCAGGGGGACACCGCCCTGGTGCTCATGGGCCACGGCACCAGTCACTTTGCCGACTGCGCCTACGCCGCTTTGGGCTACCACTTTTTGGAGAACGGCTGGCCCAATATCCTGGTGGCCACGGTGGAGGGCTACCCCACCCTGGAGGAACTGGTGCAGAACCTGCGGCGGCTGGCGGTGCGCCGGGTGGTGCTCACCCCGCTGATGGTGGTCTCCGGCGACCACGCCGCCAACGACATGGCCGGCCCCGGCCCGGATTCCTGGCAGTCCCGCCTGCAGGCGGAGGGGTACCAGGTGTCCTGCGTGCTCCGGGGGATGGGAGAGTACCCCGAGATCCAGCAGCTCTATGTGGACCACCTGCGGGCGGCCATGGCCGCCTTGGATGCATAACCGCGCAAAAAACGGCGGAGGCTGGGAAGCCTCCGCCGTTTTTGCTGCCCCGCCCATTGACAAGGGCCCCGGCGGGCGGTATCATGGGGGCGGAAAGGGGTGACGGCCATGGGAAAACGGATGGGGATCTGGGCCCTCTGTTTGGCCTGCCTGGCGGGCTGCGCCCCTGCTTTTCCCGGCCAGCCCACGCCATCCTCTGTTCCCCAGGTGCAAAGCGCCTCGGCCGGCCCGGAGCAGGCGCTGTGGGAAGCGCTGGAGGGGAGCGGCGTGGTGTTTTTGGATGCTGCGCCCCTGGGGCCGGCGGGGTGGGCGGCGGCTTTCGGGGAGGCCGATGGCCACCGGTATGCCTTTTTGCAGGAAACCGAGGGCACCTTCCGGGCGTTTGCCTGGGAGGGGGTGGCTGGCTGGGCGTTTTACCCCCTGGGCCCCCGGCTGCTGGACCCGCCCCCGCCCCGGCTGGGGGATGTGGGCGGGGACGGGACGCCGGAAATCTTCCTGCACATCCAGGCGGACGGCTCCGGCATTACCGGCCCGTTTTACCAGAGTTACCTGCTCCGGCAGGGGGATGGGCAGCTGCAAGCCCTCTACGACTCCACCCGGCCGGAGGACCGCATCGATCTGGGGTTCCAGTTCGCCTTTCTGGATGGGGGGCAGGGGGTGGTGCGCAACACCCACCTGGGCACCCGGACGGTGCTGGACACCTCCGCCTATGGGGTGTACAACGAGAAGGGGGAGCTGGCCGACCCGTTGGGGGTCTTCCGGGAGGGGGTGTTCCAGGGGAACCTGCCCCAGGGCCAAAACTTTTTCCTGGAATTTTCCCCCCAGGACCAGGACGGGGACGGGGTGGCGGAAGTCCAGGTGGCGGAATCCTTTTTCGTCTCCTACCAAATGCCCCGGCGGATGGGCACCTGCCACGCCACCCTGCGCTGGGAGGAAGGGGGCTTTTCCCTGGTGGATGCCTGGTTCACCGCCTTGGAGGACGGGGAGGGTACAGGGGATTCCCGATGAACCCCGCTCCGCTTTATACAAATAGGATATTATAACAAAAATTATACAAAAAACCGCTGCCGAACGGCAGCGGTTTTTTCCATGTAGGCCCCTCAAAGGCCGTTTTCCTCCGCAAAAGCCAGGGCAGCCCGGGCGGTGTTGGCCAGCCAGGCCATGGCCTCCACCGGGTACTCCCCGGCGGCGGTCTCCCCGGTGAGCATCAGGGAGGAGGCCCCGTCCAGCACCGCGTTGAAGATGTCGGACACCTCTGCCCGGGTGGGAACCGGGCTATGGTGCATCGAGTGGAGCAGTTGGGTCACCACCATGAACGGCTTGCCCGCCCGGCGGCAGAGGGACGCCACCTGCTTTTGCACCCCCGGCAGCTCATAGAGGGGCAGGTCGTTGCCCAAATCCCCCCGGGCGATGATGATCTCATCCGCCTCATCCAAAAATTCCGGCAGGTCCCGCACCCCCATGCGGTTTTCTAGCTTGGCAAAGAGGCGGACATGCCCGGCTCCCGCCGCCTCCAGCGCCCGGCGCAGGGTCAACAGGTCCTCCTGGTCCCGGACAAACGGCTGCATGACCCCGGTGACCCCGCATTGGGCGGCGATGGCCAGGTTTTCCAGATCGGCCTGGGTGAGGGTGGGGGGCCGCAGGCCGCAGCCGGGCAGGGCGATGCTCTTGCGGGATTGGAGCAGCCCGCCCCGCACCACCCGGCAGCGGGCGGCATCCGCCCCGGCGGACACCACCTCCAATAGCAGCGCGCCGTCATCCAGCAGCACCTGCTGCCCCGGCGCCAGTGCCGGGAAGATCAACGGGGGGACGGGGATGCCCCCCGCCCCCAGCACCACCTCCCCGCCTGGGGGCAAGGGGATGGGGGAGGCCAGCTTGCCCACCCGCAGCTCCGGCCCCTGCAGGTCGATGAGCAGCAGGGGGGTATGCCCCACCCGGCGGGCGGCGGCAAAATAGCTGTCCAGCCACTGGCCGCAGTCGGCCAGGGCCACATGGGAGAGGTTCAGGCGGATGCCGGTCATCCCCGCCCGGAACATCCCCTCCAGCGTCTCCTCCCGCTGGCAGGCGGGCCCCAGTGTCCCATAGAGCTCCAACCTTCTTTGCGCCATTGCGCCACATCCTTTCTCGGCAGATCCTCTGAGGACAGTATACCATCTTTCGGAAAAAACCGGAAGCGGAAAATTGTTATTGACATATGCTGAAAATGTGCTATAATAACTGACATAAGCCGGAAATGAAGGGAGGAAGGCCCCATGCCCCGCCCCAAAAAGTGCCGGCGGATCTGCGGGCTCCCCCGGGCCGACCGGTTCGGGCCGGAGCAGCCCGGCGGCTGTGCCGGGGAGCCGGTGCGGATGACGCTGGACGAATACGAGGCCATCCGCCTCATCGACCTGTTGGACTGCACCCAGGAGGAGTGCGCCCAGCAGATGGGGGTGGCCCGGACCACCGTGCAGGCGGTCTACAACCAGGCCCGGCGCAAGCTGGCCCAGATGTTGGTGGACGGCCGGCGGCTGGAGATCCAGGGCGGGGACTACGAGCTCTGTCCCCATTCCGGCAGCTGCTGCGGCAAGGACTGCGGCAGGGGGCAGTGCGGCCAGAGCCGCTGCCACCAGAACCATCAGGGAGGTCATTGTTGTGAAAATCGCGGTCACCTATGAGAATGGACAGGTCTTTCAGCATTTCGGCCACACCGAGCAGTTCAAGGTGTACGAAATTCAGGACGGGAAGGTTGTCTCCCAGCAGGTGGTGGACACCAACGGCAGCGGCCACGGGGCGCTGGCCGGCTTTTTGCTGGGGCATGGCGTGGAGGCGCTGATCTGCGGCGGCATCGGCGGCGGCGCCCGCACCGCCCTGGCCCAGGCGGGCATCCAGCTCTACCCCGGCGTCACCGGCGGTGCGGATGCGGCGGTGGAGGCCCTGCTGGCCGGCCACCTGGCCTTCAACCCCGACACCCTCTGCGACCACCATGGGGAGCACCACGGCGGCAGCTGCCACGACCACGGCCACGACTGCGGCAGCCACAGCTGCCACGGCTGATCCATCCTCTGCAAAAAATCCCCTCCGCCACCGGCGGAGGGGATTTTTGCGCCTATTTTTCCACCTGCCTCCAGTGGCCCAGCAGTGTCCCGCCAAATTGGAACAGGAACACGCCCGTCAGGATCACCGACCCACCCAGGGCGGTGGGCAGATCCAGACCCTCCCCCAAAAACAGGAAGCCAAACAGGGCCGTGAGGAAGGGGGTGATGAACATGTAGTTGCTCACCACCGAGGTCTTGGCGGCATGGGCGAAGGCAGCGGCCCAGGTGGCGTAGGCCAGGGCGCTGCAGAGGACCCCCAGGGCGGCCAGGTTCAGGATGGGGGATAGGGGGGCTCGGGCCAGCTCCCGGAAGGCGCCGGGGGCAAAGACCGAGAGCATCAGCACCCCGGCAAAGATGCTGTAGGCGGCGGCCTGCAGCCCGGAATAGGTGCGGGTGAGCCGCCGCTGGAACAGGTTGTAAAGGCTCATAGAGAGGGCCGCCGCCAGCATCCACACCATCCCCTGGTTGAGGGAGAGGGGGCCGCCCAGCAGCGCCAACAGCCCCACACCGCCAAACTCCAGCAGGATGGCCAGCCACTGGAACCCCGCCAGTTTTTCCCGGAAGAGCAGGCGGGCCCAACAGGCGGTGAGCACCGGGGCCACGGCGATGAGCACGCTGCCCGAGGCGGCCGAGACCAGGGTGCTGCCCTTGGTGAAGGTGATGGTGTAGAGGAAAAAGCCGCAGAACCCTGACCCCACAAACCAGGGCAGATCCCGCAGCCGGGGCAGGGGCAGCCGGGCCGCGATCACCACAGGGATCAGGGCGAGGGTGGCGAACAGGTACCGCAAAAACCCCAGGGAAAAGACGGTGAACGCCTGGGAGGCGATGCGGGTAAAGACAAACGCCAGCGACCAAAAGACCACTGTGACGATGGCATAGGGGTGGCAGCTCCGGAAAAATTTCAAAGGGAAGGCCTCCTTCTGGCGCCTTGGCCGGGAGATGGTTTCATCATAGCACAAAAAGCAGAAAAATGGGAGAGCGATTTTTTTGCGTTTCTCTGAAAAATGTGCTATACTAAAGCTGGAAGCCAGGGCCCACCTGAGATTTTCAAGACGGAGGGTGAAGCTATGAAAAACTATGTCATCACCATCGCCCGCGGCTATGGCAGCGGCGGCAAGACCATCGGCAAGATGCTCTCCCGGGAGCTGGATATCGAATACTACGACCGGGAGCTGCTGCGCCGGGCCTCGGATGAGAGCGGCATCAGCGAGCATCTGTTTGCCCAGGCGGATGAAAAGCTGAAATCCAAGGGCCCCAAGCTGCTAAAGGTCCGCCGCAGCGCCTATACCGGCCAGCTGCTGCCCCCGGGCAGCGAGGATTTTACCTCCTACCAAAACCTTTTCAACTACCAGGCCAAGGTGATCCGGGATATCGCCGACAACGAGAGCTGCGTCATTGTGGGCCGCTGCGCGGACTATGTGCTCCGGGACCGGCCCAATGTGCTGCGGCTGTATGTCCATGCCTCCTTCGACTACTGCCTGGCCAAGACGATGGAGCTGCACCCGGAGTTTGACGAGGAGGAGGCCAAGCGGTTTATCCGCCGCACCGATAAGGGCCGGGCGGACTACTACCGCTATTTCACCGGCCACAGCTGGGACTGCGCGGACAACTACGACCTGTGCATCAACAGCGAGGCCCTGGGCTGGGATAAGTGCGTGGCCCTGGTGAAAGCCTACCTGGAGATCAAAATGAAGTGACGGGGCTCCCCCGCAAAAAACTGCCGGACGGCCATGGCCGCCCGGCAGTTTTTTGTTTACTATCCTACATTTTGTATTTAAGCCCTGTCAATTTACGTTTTGTATTTAGGCAGGCAGGTCCTCCCAGCGGATGGCAAGCTCCCCTAAGAGGGACTCCCCTTCCGAAATGCCATAGAACTGGGCCCCTTCGGCGGTGACGGTGCCGTCCAGGTTCAGCAGGTAGTTGTCGTCATAGTAGATCTCTCCGTTGATATCCAGGTAACAGTTGTAGATCCCGGAGGGATAACTGTAGAACTGTGCCCGGAACGGCAGCCACCCCACCTCATCGTGGCTCAGAAGCCCCTCCAGGGTGATCTGGGCCTCCTGGGCGGAGACGGTTATCTCCATCATCTCATAGTTCCCCGGCTGGGACGCCTCATAGAAGAGTTCGATGGCCTCGGTCAACCGGTAGTCCAGCTCCGGGAACAAAAAGTAGGTCAGCAGCTCCTGCTGGGTGGCCGCTTCGCCGGGGAGAGAGGGCGCATTCGCCCAATCCGCCTCCGGCAGGGGGCCCCACGACCAGTCCTCACCGGCCGGGGATTCCTCCCATTCCTCCGGCAGCACGGGCTCCGACTCCTCCGCCAGGCTGGCTACCCCTTCGTCCACCGGGGCCTCCAGCTCCATGGGGAACTCCGGTTCCGGGCTGGCCGGGCTGACGGAGGCGGAGATCATGCTGTTCCACACGCTCACCCCCACCCCGATGAGGGCGGGCAGCACCGTGCTGAGCACCACCATGGCGAGGACGACCCACACCACACAGCCGATTCCCCGCTTTTTGGGGGCCTCCCCGCTGGGGTGCCTGGGGAATTGGCGTTTGGGGCGTTGGGGCAGCCGGAACCGGCGGGCGGGCTTCCCGCTGCCCTGGGGCTCCTCCCCGCGGTAGTAGTGGGCCTGGTCCTGGGAAAAGACGCTGAAGTCGTATTCGTCGGAGATGTCGTACCGGTCTCGGCGGGCCTCCCGCAGGTCCTCCTCCCGGTCCCGGCGGGCCCGCTCCTCGTCCAGCTCCCGGTTGCGCCGGCGGATGGTGCACAGGGCGCAGATGTCGTTTACCGAGCTGCTGGGCAGCTCCCTGCCGCAATCCAAGCATTTTTTCTTAGGCGCCCCCGGCTGGATGCAGGGTGCCTGCTCCTGCAAAGACGTGTCGGAGCTGTCAAGCCGCTGGGGCTCCTCCTCCGCGTCGGGGATGCGCACCCCGCAGTAGGAGCAATAGACGCTGTCATCCCGGATCTCCCGTCCGCACTTCGCGCAGAACATAGATGCCCTCCTCTCAGGCTTTCCGCTGGGTGGGGTGGCTCAGCTACAAAGGGAAAGTGCCACCTCGGCGCAGGTGGCGGCGTCGGCGGTGTAGCGGTCGGCGCCGATCTCGTCGCAGAACGCCTGGCTCACCGGCGCGCCCCCCACCATCACCCGGACCTTCCCGGCCAGGGGGGACTGCTGCACCAGCTGGACCACCGTGCGCATCTCCCCCATAGTGGTGGTGAGCAGGGCGGAGCAGCAGATCACCGCCGCCCCGTGCTGCTGGGCGGCGTCCAGGTATTTGGCCGCCGGTACATCCACCCCCAGGTCGATCACCTTGAGCCCCTTGCCCTCCAGCATCATTTTACACAGGTTTTTGCCGATGTCGTGGCGGTCCCCCTTGACGGTGCCGATCACCACCGTGCCCTTCTCCTGGGCAGCCTGCCCGGCCAAAAGGGGCTTGAGCAGCTCCAGGCCGGTATTCATCGCCCGGGCGGCCAGCATGACCTCCGGGATATAGACCTTATTCTGCTTAAACTTCTCCCCAATGACCCCCATGCCGGCCAAGAGCCCCTCCTGCAGGATCTCCTGCGGGTCCACCCCGGCCTCCAGCGCCTTCTGGATCTGTTCCTTGACCGCGGGCACCCGGCCCTTCTGCAGCGCCTGGCTCAGTTCCTCCAAATTGTAAGACATTGCCGCTCCCCCTTTTGCTTGGATGTACCATCCATCATACCCTATCTCCCGGGAAAATTCAAGCAAATCCGCCAAACCGCCCCCAGGAATTTCGGCCGCGGCGCTAAACCCGGCCGCCCGCCGGGAAAAACCGCCCCAAAAGGGGGAAAACCGGCGAATGGCCCTTGTTTTTGC
>DXES01000196.1 GCA_019114825.1 Candidatus Anaerotruncus excrementipullorum | reverse complement strand
GTACAGGCAGCGGTTTTGGGTAGAGCGAAAAGGAGGCGCGGCGGCCGCCGCGCCTCCTTTTCGCTCTACCCAAAACCGCTGCCTGTACGCAAAAACTGGGGATATTCGGGAAATAGGGGTGGAAAACTGCTGGCAGATATGCTATGATGGTCTATATTGACGAATTGCGGGCACAGAGATGCCCGTTGGAAAGAGGGAGTATCGTGAAAAGAACCGAGATCAAAGAGCTGTTTGCCTCGGGCGAGGCGCTGGCAGACCAGGTAGTGACGGTGGGCGGCTGGGTGCGCACCATCCGGGACTCCAAGGCCATCGGCTTTGTGGAGCTGAACGACGGGTCCTGCTTTCGCAACCTGCAGGTGATTTTGGAACAGGCCAAGCTGGAAAACTACACCGAGGCGGTCCACTACAATGTGGGCAGTGCCCTGGTGGTCACCGGCCGGGTGGTGCTCACCCCCCAGGCCAAACAGCCCTTGGAGCTCCACGCCGATTCGGTGGCGTTGGAGGGGGCCTCCACCTCCGACTATCCGCTGCAGAAAAAACGCCATTCCCTGGAGTTTTTGCGGTCGATTGCCCATCTGCGCCCCCGGACCAACACCTTTGAGGCGGCCTTCCGGGTGCGCTCGGTGGCGGCCTACGCCATCCATAAATTCTTCAACGAGCGGGGCTTTGTCTACGCCCATACCCCGATCATCACCGGCAGCGACGCCGAGGGGGCGGGGGAGATGTTCCGGATCACCACCCTGCCCGCCCAGAATCCGCCGCTGGATGACCAGGGGAATGTGGATTTCTCCCAGGACTTCTTCGGCAAATCCACCAACCTCACCGTCTCCGGCCAGCTGGAGGCGGAGTGCATGGCCATGGCGTTCGGCAAGGTGTATACCTTTGGCCCCACCTTCCGGGCGGAAAACTCCAACACCACCCGCCATGCGGCGGAGTTTTGGATGATCGAGCCGGAGATCGCTTTCGCGGATCTGGAAGACGACATGGAGCTGGCAGAGGACATGGTGAAATACATTCTCAGCTATGTGATGGAGCAGTGCCCTCAGGAGATGGAGTTCTTCAACAACTTCTATGATAAGGGACTTCTAGAGCGTCTGCATCACATTGTCGATTCGGATTTTGGAAGGCTGACCTATACGGAAGCCATAGAATTGCTGGAAAAAGCGAAGGACAAATTCCAATATCCTGTCTATTGGGGCTGCGACCTGCAGACCGAGCACGAGCGGTACCTCACCGAGGAGATCATGAAGCGCCCGGTGTTTGTCACCGACTATCCCAAGGAGATCAAGGCGTTCTATATGCGCCTCAACGACGACAACAAGACGGTGGCCGCCATGGACCTGCTGGTGCCCGGCATTGGGGAGATCATCGGCGGCAGCCAGCGTGAGGAGCGCCTGGATGTGCTGGAGCGCCGGATGGACGAGCTGGGGCTGGACAAATCCGGCTACCAGTGGTATTTGGACCTGCGCCGGTACGGCGGCACCAAGCACGCCGGCTACGGCCTGGGCTTCGAGCGGATGGTCATGTATGTCACCGGCATCTCCAACATCCGGGATGTGCTGCCCTTCCCCCGCACGGTGGGGAACGCGGAGTTCTGATCGGCAGATTGCCGTCCATGGAAAAAAAGCCGCCCATTTGGGCGGCTTTTTGTTGCCTTTGATGAATTTTGCAAGTTTTGAAAATTCATCTTGCAAAATTTTAAAATTTCGCATATACTAGAGCGTAGGAAACTGCGGGGTCCTATGCCGGACGCCGCAAAGAGAGTATGATTTGACAGGGAGCTGAAACGGATGGCGGATTACAGGACCCTTTCCCACCAGCAGCTGGAGCAACTCCGGCGGGAGCTGGTAGATCGCTACGAACAGTTTCAACAGCAGGGGCTGAAGCTGGATATGTCCCGGGGCAAGCCGGCGGCCGACCAGTTCGATCTGGTGTCCGGCCTGCTGGACGCGGTGAACTCCCAGAGCTCCTTGCTGGCTGCGGATGGGGTTGACTGCCGCAACTACGGGGATTTCACCGGCATTCCCGAGTGCAAGGCCATTTTTTGTGAGATGCTGGGGGTCAGCTTCGATGAAATATTCATCTGCGGCAACTCCAGCTTAGCGGTTATGTATGACGCCCTGGGGAAGATGATGCTGCACGGCGTGCGCCCGGGCGCCAAGCCCTGGTGCCGGGAGGGCAACCTGAAGTTCCTCTGCCCGGTGCCCGGCTACGACCGGCACTTTGCCATCACCGAGCGGTATGGGTTTGAAATGATCCCCATTGAGATGACCCCCGAGGGGCCGGATATGGACCAGGTGGAACGGCTGGTGGCGGCGGACAGCTCGATCAAGGGCATCTGGTGCGTCCCCAAATACTCCAATCCCCAGGGCATCACCTATTCGGATGAGACGGTGCGCCGCCTGGCCCGGATGAAGACGGCCGCCGATGACTTCATCATCATGTGGGACAACGCCTATGCGGTCCACGACCTCTATCCCGAGCACCGGGACCACCTGCTGAACATCCTGGCCGAGTGCAAGGCGGCGGGGGACCCGGACCGGGTGATGATGTTCGCCTCCACCTCCAAGATCTCCTATGCAGGGGCGGGCATCGCGGTGTTCGCCTGCTCCAAGGGGATGATGGAGCGGATGAAGAAGCTTTTGACCATCCAGACCATCGGCTTTGACAAGATCAACATGCTCCGCCACGCCCGCTATTTCAAAAACTTGGATGGGATCATGGCCCATATGGACCGGCAGGCCGAACTGCTGCGCCCCAAATTCCGGACGGTGCTGGACGCCTTTGAACGGGAGCTGGCGGGCAAGGGGGTGGCCGAATGGCTGAACCCCAATGGCGGCTACTTCATCTCCCTGGACGTGATGGACGGCTGTGCCAAACGGGTGGTGCAGCTTTGCAAGGACGCGGGCGTCACCCTGACCTCCGCGGGCGCGACCTTCCCCTATGGCCGGGACCCCCGGGACCGGAACATCCGGGTGGCGCCCACCTACCCCACCATCCCCGAGCTGGAACAGGCGGTGGCGCTGCTGTGTATCTGCGTACAGCTGGCCGCGGTGGAAAAGCTCCTGCGGGATTGATCGCTGTGTCACTGAAAAATCCCCGCAAAGCGGCTTTGCTTTGCGGGGATTTTGTGCTATACTATTACCCGTGATTTTTTGACGGCAGGAAGGAAGTTGTAAAATGGCACATGACCGCTACGAGAGCCCCTTTTGCACCCGCTATGCCAGCGACGAGATGCAGTACGTCTTTTCGGCGGACCACAAGTTCAAAACCTGGCGCAAGCTGTGGATCGCTTTAGCCAAGGCGGAGCAGCACCAGGGGCTGGCCATTACCGACGAGCAGATCCAGGAGCTGGAGCAGCACGCGGAGGAGATCAACTACGAGGTGGCCCAGGCCCGGGAGCGGGAGGTCCGCCACGATGTGATGAGCCACGTCTATGCCTATGGCGTCCAGTGCCCCAAGGCCAAGGGGATCATCCATCTGGGGGCCACCAGCTGCTATGTGGGGGATAACACCGACATCATCGTCATGCGGGAGGGGCTGGAGATCCTGCGGCGCAAGCTGCTCAATGTGATCGCCCTGCTGGCGGACTTCGCCGAACGGTATAAGGCGATGCCTGCCCTGGCCTACACCCACCTGCAGCCCGCCCAGCTGACCACTGTGGGCAAACGGGCCACCCTGTGGATCAACGAGCTGATGATCGACCTGGAGGAGGTGGAGCACCGCATCCCCGCTCTGAAGCTGTTGGGCAACAAGGGGACCACCGGCACCCAGGCCAGTTTTATGGAGCTGTTCGACGGGGACAGCGCCAAGATCAAAGCCATGGAGCAGGAGATCGCCCAGACCATGGGCTTCTCGGGGGTGGTGCCGGTCTCCGGCCAGACCTACTCCCGCAAGGTGGACAGCCTGGTGATGAATGTGCTGTCCGGCATCGCTCAGACGGCCAGCAAGTTCGCCAACGACCTGCGGATTCTCGCCAACTTCAAGGAGATGGAGGAGCCGTTTGAGACCCATCAGATTGGTTCCTCCGCCATGCCCTACAAGCGCAACCCCATGCGCTGCGAGCGGATCACCGCCCTGAGCCGCTACCTGCTCTGCGATTCCTTGAACCCTGGCTTCACCGCCGCCACCCAGTGGTTTGAGCGGACGCTGGACGACAGCGCCAACAAGCGGATCGCCATGGCGGAGGGCTTTTTGGCAGCGGACGCCATCCTGGGGATCCTGCTCAATGTCTGTGACGGCCTGGTGGTCTATCCCAAGGTGATTGAACAGCGGGTCCGCCGGGAGCTGCCGTTCATGGCCACCGAAAACATCCTGATGGATGCGGTGCGCCGGGGCGGCGACCGCCAGGAGCTGCATGAGCGCCTGCGGGTCCACGCCATTGCCGCCGCCAAGGCGGTGAAGGAACAGGGGGCGGAGAACGATATGATCGACCGGGTCTGTGCGGATCCCGCCTTTGGCCTCAAGCGGGCGGATGTGGAGGCAATTTTGGAGCCCAGCCGGTTCACCGGCCGCAGCCAGGAGCAGGTGGAGGAGTATCTGGCCCAGGTGGTCCGCCCGGTGCTGGAGGCCAACCGCAGCCTGCTGGGGGAGAAGGTGCAGCTCTCGGTCTGACGCCGCGGGCAGATTTGACTTTTCCCTGACGATCCCCTATAATAAACTGCATGTGACGGGGCGCCTGCCGTCCTGTCTGGGAACAATGACCATAGGCAACCGCGATGGGCATGCTCTTCGCGGTTGCTCACTCTGTTGGGCAGATATGGTTGCAAGGAGGACAAAACTGATGAAAAAAGTGGGTAAGCCTGCATTCTTTATCGTGGTGATCTTGATTGCAGTGCTGACATACTTGGCGTTCTTTGGCTTCTCCACCTTTTGGGGGGACATCGAACACAAGTATATCAAAGGTGTGGATGATATCCGTTGGGGCATCGATATCCGCGGCGGCGTGGATGTGACCTTTACGCCCCCTGCCGGCTATGACGCCACCGACAGCGAGATGTCTGCCGCCGAGTCGATCATCCGCGGGCGGCTGGTCTCCCAGAATATCACCGATTCGGAGGTGTACACCGACTACGCCAAGGACCGCTTGATCGTCCGGTTCCCCTGGAAGGCGGACGAGTCGGACTTCAACCCTGAGCAGGCGGTGAAGGAGCTGGGGGAGACCGCCCAGCTGACCTTCCGGGAGGGGACTGCCGAGGATGGCCCCGTTGTCATTGAGGGCAAGGATGTGGAGTCGGCCATGGCGGGCGTGGACCCCCAGACCCAGGAGTATGTGGTGCAGCTGAACCTGAAGGACGAGGGCCGGGAGAAGTTCTCCGAGGCCACCGGCCGGCTGATCGGCCAGCGGATCTCCATCTGGATGGACGATGAGATGATCTCTGCGCCGGTGGTGAACAACCAGATCCCCGACGGTGTGGCCACCATCACTGGCAGCGGCTCCCTGGAGGAGGCCACCGACCTGGCGGATAAGATCAATGGCGGTGCGCTGCCGTTTGCGTTGGAAACCGAAAACTTTTCCACCATTTCGCCCACCCTGGGCACCGGCTCCCGGGACGCTATGGTGGTGGCGGGGGTGGTGGCCTTCGTGCTGGTCTCCATCTTTGTGATCGCCATCTACCGCATGTGCGGCGTGGTGGCCGCCATCGCCCTGGTGGGGCAGGTGGCGGGCATGATCGCCTGTCTCACCGGCTTCTTTGCGGTGTTCCCCTCCTTTACGCTGACCCTGCCCGGTATTGCGGGCATCATCCTTTCGATCGGCATGGGGGTGGACGCCAATGTGATCACTTCCGAGCGCATCCGGGAGGAGCTGCGCCGGGGCAAGACACTGGAGGGGGCGATCAGCTCCGGTTTCCAGCGGACCTTCTCCGCCATCTTTGACGGCAACATCACCATGGTGATTGTGGCAGTGATCCTGATGGGGGCGTTTGGGCCCTCCGGCAGCTTTTTGAGCACCATCTTTTCCCCCTTCTTCCGGTGGTTCGGCCAGTCGGCCACCGGCGCCATCTACTCCTTCGGCTATACGCTGCTCACCGGCGTAATCCTGAACTTTGTGTTTGGCGTGACCGCCTCCCGGCTGATGCTCAAATCGATCTCCAAGTTTAAGCCCTTCCGGAATCCTGCGCTCTATGGAGGTGGAAAAGCATGAAAATCTATGATATTGTGGGCCGCCGGAAAGTTTGGTTCACCATCTCCCTGGTCCTGATGGTGGTTGCCCTGGTGGCTACCTTCTTCCCGGGGGTCAAGCTGGATATCCAATTCAGCGGCGGCACCATCATCACCTATTCGTTTACCGGCCAGCTGGATAAAAACGCCTTTGCCTCCACGGTGGAGTCGGCGCTGGCGGGGCGGCAGGTCTCCCTCCAGGAGCAGCAGGACATGAACACCGGCAACACCCAGTATGTGGTGACCCTTTCGGAGCGCAGCGGTATCACCCCGGACGAGCAGATCGCGGTGAACGAGGCGCTGGCCCAGGCGTTCCCCGATAATCAGGTGGAAGTGGTGAATCTGAGCAACGTGGACCCCACCATCGGCCGGGATTTCTTTGTAAAATCCATCGCGGCGGTGGCCCTGGCTGCGGTGGTGATGATCCTCTATATTGCCTTCCGGTTCCGGAAGATGAACGGCTGGTCGGCGGGGGTCATCTCGGTGCTGGCGCTGCTCCACGATGTGATCATTGCCTATGCCGCCTTTGTGGTCTGCGGTTTCCCGCTGAATGACAGCTTTATCGCGGTGGTGCTCACCATCCTGGGGTATTCGATCAACAACACGATCATCATCTACGACCGGGTGCGGGAAAACCGGCGGCTGCTGCCCCAGAGGACCAGCTACGCCGAGCTGGTGAACATCTCGGTGACCCAGTCCCTGGGCCGGTCGATCAACACCACCGTCTCCACTGTCATCGCGGTGGCCTGCGTGTGCGTGCTGTCGGTTCTCTACCATGTCTCCTCCATCCTGACCTTCTCCCTGCCGCTGCTGGTGGGGATGTTCGCGGGCTTCTTCTCCTCGGTGTTCATTGCCGGGCCCCTGTGGGCGTTCTGGCAGGAGCGCCGGGCTGCCCAGCGGCACGCGGCGTAAACAAAAAAACCTTTGAGCCGCCGGCTCTGTACCGGCGGCTCAATTTCCATTTTGCCGAGAGAGGGGAGAATGTGGATGTTCGCGGGGGTTTCCACCGCCTGTTTTTATCCGGAGCTGCTGGAGAAAGCCCTGGACTATCTGGTCCGGCATGGGGTTGCCAATACGGAGGTATTTTTCAACGCGCCCAGCGAACTGGAGGAGCCCTATGTACGCCGGCTGGCGGAGACCGCCCGGGCGGGCGGCACGGTAATCCGGTCGGTGCATCCCTTCACCTCCGGGCTGGAGCCGCTGCTCTTTTTTTCCAGCTACCGCAGGCGGTTTGAGGATGGGATTGAGCTCTATAAGCGGTTTTTCCATGCCGCCAATCTGTTGGGGGCAACCATCTTGGTGTTCCATGGGGACCGGCGGGGTTCCGCCCAGCCCAGGCGGCGGTATTTCGACCTGTTTGGGGAGCTGATGGAGGCCGGCCGCCGGATGGGGATCACTGTGGCCCAGGAGAATGTGCCCCGGTGCGCCAGCTGGTGCCCGGATTTCTTCCGGGAGATGGCTGCCTATCTGCCGGAGGCCAGGTTCGTGCTGGATGTGAAACAGGTGGTCCGGGCCCAGGTCTCTCTGGAGGAGATGCTGGCGGCCATGGGGCGGCGGCTGATCCATGTCCACATCAGCGACCACCGGCCGGAGCAGGACTGCCTGCCCATTGGAGAAGGGGACCTGGACCTGGCGGCGCTGCGGCGGAACCTGGAAGGGTTGGATTTCCGGGGCAGCGTGCTGCTGGAGCTCTACCGGGACAACTACGCCGCCTACGGCCAGCTGCTGGAGAGCTACCGGGCGCTGGAGCGCGCTTTTTGCTGAGGGACGCGCAGAACCTTGCGCCGAGAGGAAAAAAGTGGTATACTAAAAGCCAGGAAATCTGCTTTTTTCTCAGGATTCCGCCCAAAAAGGAGGAGTAAAGAGATGAAGTGTCCCTACTGCGGCTATGTGGAGAGCAAGGTGATCGACTCCCGCCCCACCGATGAATGGGAGCGGATCCGGCGCCGCCGGGAGTGCCTGCAATGCGGCCGCCGGTTTACCACCTATGAGGTGATCGAGACCACCCCTTTGGTGGTGATCAAAAAGGACCGCTCCCGGGAGACGTTCGACGGCGGCAAGCTGCTGGCCGGTATGGTACGCGCCTGCGAGAAACGCCCGGTCTCCCTCTCGGTGCTGGAGAAGGCGGCGGAGGAGATCGAGCTGCAGCTGCGCAGCTCCCTGGACCGGGAGATCCCCTCTGAACGAATCGGGGAACTGGCCATGGAGAAGCTGCGGGAGATCGATGAGGTGGCCTATGTGCGGTTTGCCTCGGTCTACCGCCAGTTTAAGGATATTGATTCGTTTATGCAGGAGCTGCAGAACCTGCTGGAGGAGCGGCGCAAGCGCGCTCAGTAAAGGAGCGGTTTATGGAGTTTGTCAGCATTTTGTTCTGCTTTGCTGTCGGCCTGGGGATGCTCCTAAAGCCCCGGACGGTGTGGAAGCTGGACCAGGCCTGGAAGTCCAAGGGTGGGGAACCCACCCAGCTGTATCTAAAGGTCACCCGGGTGATGGGGGGCGGCCTGATGCTCCTCTCCCTCATCATGCTGGTGGTGTTCGCCAGGGTGTAGGTCCGCTTGCCCTGGAAAAGCCAATTTGCCCCTCCCTAAGAGATATCCCCATATTTGAAAAATCCCCAGGCCGCCGGTTGTCCGGACGGCCCTGTTTTTTAGGCGGATGAAGCAATTTGTGAAAAAATGCCCACTTATTCTGCGAAAGGATGTCTTTTGGGACGGCTTGCCGCTGGGATGTGCGGCGGCCCACCGGCGGAAAGGAGGGCCCTATGGGAAAAAGCAAACGGCTGTTTCTATTGGGTGTGGGAATTTTGGGCTTGGCTGCTATGGCCTATGGGTTGGCCGGTGGGTTTGGATGCCGGCCGTTCCGGAGGCTGGAGGCCTCCCAGATCACCTATGCCTCTGTCTGGCTCACGCCGCCCGACTGGCAATTTTTGATCGAAGACCCCACAGAGCTGGCGGGCTATCTGAGGGAGGTGGTGATCTATCGCCAGGACGACTCCTATACCGAATATGCGGGGCAGGGGGTGGTGTTCACATTGGCCCTGGCAGATGGCACCCAGCTGGAGGTCACTGCCTACAACCCCTTCCTCATCATCGATGGGGTGGGTTACCGGACCCAGTATGAGCCCTGTGAGGCGCTGAATAGCTACGGAAACCGGCTGATGCGGGAGGGGGCACCTGTGCTGCTGCCAAAGCCCCCCTCTTTGGCGGTGTTCAGCGATGGGAACGAGGAGGGGGCGCTGTTGGGGGGCTACTCCTGGCAGAGCCAAGGGCCGAATGGCTCCCAGCAGACAGAAAAAGAGGAACCGGTGCCTCTTCTGGAGCAAAAAGATTTTTTGGTACCGCTGGATACCACCTGCCCCGCCGCCGAATTGCATTTCCAAGAGCCGCCGGACGCCATCTTGGAGGCCCGCTGTTGGAGGGAAGATGCCGCCGGCATTTCAGAGGGGCAGGAGGTGATCACGCATGGGTTCAAACTACAACTGCAAAATGGGCTGTGGATCTATGAGATCCAGGCCCAATGGGAACCGGAAAACGGCTGCGGCGGCAATGCCGTCTACCGCTTTGCGGTCAACCGGATGGTGTAGCCCTTTTCCGGCCGCCCCAAAAGGCTCTTTATTGACAAATTCTCCGCAAACTCTATAATAGAAGAAAGCGTGTGTCTATTTGGCTGCGCTCCAACGACCGATGGGAGTGTTTAAGCAGAATGTCCGTCAATGAGTTGAAGCTTTGCATGGGATGCATGTCCCCCTTGATGGAGGATGGCAAATGCAGCGTCTGCGGATATGATCCCGCTACCCCGCCCGACCTGGAGTACCTGCCCCCGGAGACGGTGCTGGGGGGGCGGTATCTGGTGGGCCGCATGGTCTCCAACGATCCGGAGGGGACCTGGTATGTGGGCTACGACAAGCGGGAACAGATGCGGGTCTGGGTGCGGGAGTACTTTCCCGGCGCCATCAGCCGCCGCAACCATGAGGATTTCAGCATTCATCCCCTGGGCAGCTCGGAGGCCCAGTACAAGGCCCTGATGTCCGACTTTGAGGACCTCTGCCGGACCCTGCGCTCTCTGCCGGCGGGGGAGAAGGTGTTGCCCCTTTTGGACCTGCTCCACGCCAACAACACCGCCTATGCCGTCTATCGGTATATCAAGACCATCTCTCTGGAGAACTTTTTGCAGCGCAGCGGTGGCCGCCTCTCCTGGCGGCATACCAAAAAGCTGCTGATGCCCCTCTACCACACGATGGCCAACGTCCACCGGTTTGGGCTAATTCATCGGGGGCTCTCCCCCCAGACCATCCATCTGGACCAGTCGGGCAATCTGTGGGTGAGCTGTTTTTCCATCCCCGCCGCCCGAACCAATAAGAGCGAGATTTCGGCCCAGCTGTTTGCGGGGTACGCCGCGCCGGAGCAGTACTCCCTGAACAGCTGGCAGGGGCCTTGGACGGATGTCTACGCCCTGGGGGCGATTACCTACCACGTGCTCACCGGCAATCCGCCGCCCTCCGCCCAGGACAGGATCTATGGGGACGACCTGCTGGAGGCCTCCGCGGAAGGGGATCTCACCGAGCAGGTGGTCCAGGCGGTCAACCGGGCGCTGGCGGTGGAGGTGGAGGACCGCACCCAGAGTGTGGACGCCTTCATTACAGATCTGCTAAATCCCGGCGGCTCCAGTACCGCCGTCTATACCGCGCCCCCCCGCCGCCGGGACTACCTGGAGCGGGAGACGCCGGAAGAACCGCCCCGCCCGCTGGAACCGGAGGAGAAGGGAACCGCACAAGAGTCCGGGCGCGCCAACCGGCGCCAGCGCCGGGAAGAGGAACGCCAGCGGCCTAAGCGGGAGCGCCGGGCCCATCCGGTGCTGATGCTGGTGCTCTCCGCTCTGGTGGCCACCATGCTGCTGGGCGGCGCTGTCTATTGGTTCAGCACCCACTATCTGGGCGACCTACTGTGGGGGGAGGCCCCAGCTCCCCAGTCCTCCAGCCAATCTCCGGCCAGTGGGGCGGGGGAGGAGTTCTCCATGGATGAACAGGCTGACCCGGAGGTGGTGCCCCAGTTTGTAGGGATGACCCAGGCTTCGGTGGAGTCCAATGAGACGCTGAAGGAACATTATGTCCTGCGGTATGAGGAAAAATATAACACCGACTACGACGAAGGGGTCATCTTCGACCAGGAACCCCTGGAGGGGAGCGAACCGCCGGCCAATGGGGTGATTACCCTCTATGTCTCCAAGGGGCCGGAGCGGGTGCCCCTGCCCAACCTGGTGGGGGTACCGCTGGAGGATGCCATCCGCCAGCTGGAGACCTCCCAGATCTCCTACCAGGTGATTCCCCGCTACGACCGGGATGCCGAGGAGAATGTGGTACTGGAGACCGACCCTGCCGAGCCGGGTACACCGATCGACACCGGCAGCGAAACGGTGATCCTCTATATCAAGATGGTGGATGTCTCGGCGAGCGACCGGGAGGAGGACGAGGAGGAAGAGGAAGAGCGGTCCTCCAGTTCCAGCCGCCGTCCCTCCTCCAGCCGGGGGGAGGACTCCTCCAGCTCCCGCAAGCCGATTTTGCTTCCGCCGCGCAATACGGTGGAGGACGATTGACCCCATAACCAAAAGGCCGCCTGCCCTGGTCCGCCAAGGCAGGCGGCCTTTTAGATTGCCGCTGCCCGATCCGGCAGGGGCGTGAAAACCAAGGGGAAAGGTTCCCGCAGAACTTGACAATTCCCCTTAGTTAGCATATACTAACTAAGGGGAATTGATGCCCTCAAATTTGCGGCGGATAGAGATTCGGCGCAGCAGACAAGGGATAGGAGGGACGTGGCATGGGCCCGGCGATATTTTGGGGGTTGGTTACCCCGTTTCTTGGGACAACTTTGGGCGCAGCCTGCGTCTTTTTCCTGAAAAAGGGCCTGGGGGACCGGGTGCAGCGGGGGCTCACCGGCTTCGCCTCCGGCGTCATGGTGGCCGCCTCCATCTGGAGCCTGCTGGTCCCCGCCATGGAGCAGTCCGCCGGGGTAGGGGCCTGGGCCTTTCTACCGGCGGTCATCGGCTTTTGGGCCGGTATCCTCTTCCTGCTGGGGCTGGACCACCTGATCCCCCACCTCCATCAAAAAAGCCAACAGGCGGAGGGGCCCCGCACCCAGCTGCGGCGCTCCACCATGATGGTGTTGGCAGTCACCCTTCACAACATCCCCGAGGGGATGGCGGTGGGGGTGGTCTATGCAGGCTGCCTGGCCGGGGATGGCCGGATCACCGTGATGGGTGCGCTGGCCCTGTCCCTGGGGATCGCCATCCAAAATTTCCCCGAGGGGGCTATCATCTCCATGCCGCTGCGGGCGGAAGGGATGAGCAAGGTAAAAGCCTTTATAGGGGGCATGCTCTCCGGTGCGGTGGAACCCC
>DXES01000195.1 GCA_019114825.1 Candidatus Anaerotruncus excrementipullorum | reverse complement strand
CATCCAGGTAACGGCGCTGGAAAACGGCTGGCACATCCCCGGCGGGCAGCACTATCTGGCCTGCCCCCATAAGGTAGAGGGGGACTGGTCCAACGCCGCTTTCTGGCTGTGCGCCGGGGCCATCGGCGGCGGCGTGCGGGTGACCGGACTGCGCAACGACTCCCTACAGGGGGACAGAGAAATTTTAGCGTTGCTGGAACGGTTTGGAGCACAGGTTTGCCAGGATGCACACGCGGTCTGCGTGCAGAGCGCGCCGCTGCGGGGCATTGCCATCGACGCCGGCCCGATCCCCGACCTGGTGCCCATTTTGGCGGTGACCGCCGCCTTTGCCCAGGGGGAGACGGAAATCTACAACGCAGCCCGCCTGCGGCTGAAGGAGAGCGACCGGCTCGCCTCCACCGCCGCGCTGGTCAACAGCCTGGGGGGCCGGGCGGAGGAGTTCCCCGACCGGCTGGTGGTCCACGGGGGCGGCCTGACAGGCGGCACGGTGGACGGCGCAGGCGATCACCGGATCGTTATGAGCGCCGCCATCGCCGGACTGCATTGCCGCCAACCGGTGACCATCCGGGGCATCCAGGCGGTCAACAAGTCCTATCCCGATTTCTTTTCCAAACTTTCCGGCTTAGGAGGGAATTTCCATGCCATCCATCTGGGGTAACTATTTGAAACTATCCATCTTTGGGGAGAGCCACGGCCCGGGCATCGGTGTAGTGCTGGACGGGCTGCCCGCAGGCGTGCCCATCGACCGGGAGGAGCTGGAGCGGTTCACCCAACGGCGGGCCCCCGGCAAAAACCGCAACAGCACCCCCCGCAAGGAGAACGACTGGCCGGAGTTCCTCTCCGGCTACTGGAATGGAGCCACCACCGGGACTCCCCTGGCGGCACTCATCCGCAACCACGACACCCAGTCCAAGGACTACAGCCAGATGCAGGCGGTGGCCCGGCCGGGGCACGCCGATTTCACCGGCTTTTTGCGGTATGCCGGGGCAAACGATGTGCGGGGGGGCGGTCATTTCTCCGGGCGGCTCACCGCGCCGCTGACACTGGCGGGCGGCATTGCCAAGCAGGTGTTGGCCCGGCGGGGGATCGTCATTGGGGCCCATTTGGTCCAGGTGGGCGGCTGCGCCGACCTGCTCTATGACCCGGCAAACCTGGATGAGGAGACCCTGCTCCGGCCCGGGAACGCCCCCTTCCCCACCCTGGATGAGCGGCTGGGTGCCCGGATGCAGCGGGTGATCGAACAGGCCCGGATGGAGCAGGACTCGGTGGGCGGCATGGTGGAGTGCGGCGTGCTGGGATTCCCCCCTGGGATCGGCTCCCCCATGTTCGGCGGGCTGGAAAACCGCATCGCCTCCCTGGCGTTCGGGATCCCGGCGGTGAAGGGAGTGGAATTTGGGGACGGCTTTTTGGCCTGTGCCCTGCGGGGCAGCCAGAATAACGACCCCTTTACTTTGAAGGACGGACAGATTGTCACCGAAACCAACCACGCCGGAGGGATTTTGGGGGGCATCTCCACCGGGATGCCCATCCTCTTCCGGGTGGGATTCAAGCCCACCCCCTCCATCTCCCTGCCCCAGAAGACGGTCAATTTCCGGGAAAAGCGGCCGGAAACTTTGGAGGTCCATGGCCGCCACGACCCCTGTGTGGCGGTGCGGGCGGTGCCGGTGGTGGAGGCCGCCGCAGCATTGGCCCTTTTGGACGCGCTGTTGGAGGCGCAGGGCTACCAGGGGATGCAGGCTTAAAGCCCCGCAAAAATCCGTATATATAAAAAATTCCCTGGCGGCAGCGCCAGGGAATTTTTTGTTAAGATTCTGCCCTCAGGAGGCCGCCTGGACCTCCACCCGGTCCACCTCCAACGCCTCCTCCGAGTCCCCCTCGGTGGCGGCAGTGGCCAACAGCTGGCCCACCAGCAGCTTAAAGTTGTTGGTAGCTGCGGTGGCGCCCGCCACATTCTCCACCTCAAACACATCGTTGTTGCTGGCGGCGAAGTTGGCGTACAGCTCCTCCATCAGGTCCTGCACGTCCCGGCCCACCGAGGAGCTCCACTGCTCCATGGTCTCGGTGTCCTCCGATTTGTTGGGCGCGCCCTCGGTCTGGGAGACCGCATCAAACTCCAGCACGGTGATCTGGTCATCCTGGATCTCCAGGGTCACATATTCCTTCCAGCCGTAGGAATCAAAGGTGGAGAACTGGGCGGTATAGGTCCCGTCGTAATACATATGGGCCACCACCTCCTTCTCTCCGGCGGAGATCATGCTGGCCAGCAGGGGCTCCGCCAGCTTCTCAAAGGAGGTCAGCACCCGCTCGCCGCCAGTGGGGGCGGTGAGGGCGTCCAGCTGTTCGCCGTTCTCCAAAAACTCCTGGGCGATGGGGGCATAGCAGGAACCCAGCTCCCCATCCGCGCCCAGCTCGGGGTCCTCCGAGATGAGCAGCGTCGGGTCCTCCTGGCTTTCGGCGTCAAAGGTCACCGATTCCACCAGGCCGTCGGTGACCGTGAGCTCCATATACTCCTTCCAGCCATAGACATTGTAGTTGGGCATCTCCGAACGGTAGGTGCCGTCCTCATATTTGCCCAGCACCACGGGGGTGGTGTCCCCCTCTTCGGCAAAGCGCAGGGCGGTGCGGATCATCCGCTGGAACCGGTAGAAGTGCTCGTCCGCGCCCTCGAACGGCTCCATGGCATCCACATCCTGGCCGGCCTGCTCGAAGCTTTCCAGGATCTTCTCCATCTGCTCCTGGGCGTTGGCCTCGTGCTCGGTGGGCTCCTCCGAACCGGTGGAGGAGGCCTCGCTGCCGGCAGCCTCGCTGGAGGCGGTCTCACTGTTGGCAGCCTCACTGCTGGCCCCGCTGGAGGCCTCCTCGGAAGAGGCTTCCCCACCGCCGGCTATAGAGTTGTCCTCCTTGCAGCCGTACTCCAGGATCTCCAGCTTATCCTGTTCCACCGAAAGCACCAGATAATCCAGCGTCCGGTCCAGGGCGGGCACCACATAGGAGACCTCATACTCCCCATCCTGGTAGGTATACTCCACCGGCGGCAGGGAGGCCGGGGCGGAGCTGGAGGGTTCCTCCTCCTTGCGGCAGGCGGTCAGAGCGGAAAGCAGCATGGCAGCTGCGAGCAGCAGGGAAAGTGACTTTTTCATCTGGTTCGCTCCTCTGAATTTTAAAGATCGGCAGGACGCCGGCCGGATTGCCCTTTGGCGCCCGCCGGGGGATTGCCCAACGGCTTTTCTAACTTTACGAGTATACCATTTTCCCCCCACAAAGTCAATTCATCCCGGGCCTATCCGCCATAGGAAGGCGGAATTCCCGCCCGCACTGCCAGTATCACGCCCAAGCATGCGGCCAAATACAGCCCGCACCGCAGCCAAAACCCCCGCATACGCCACAGCCGCCCCCGCGGCAGGCGTTCCAGCAGGATACCCCAAAAGATGGAAAGCAGGAAGATTCCACCCCAGATGGCCCATCCATAGTGGCCATGCCCATAGGGCGCGCCTGCGGGGTCGGCGCCGCACACCTCCCCCAAGCCCCAGCCCAGCGCAAACCCCGCCCAGCTGGCAAAGGCAAACCGCCCCCGCCCCAAAAGGGCGGGAACCAGCGACACCCCCAGGGACACCCGAAACAGCTTTTGGTGGAGCAGCCAGCCGTAGAGATAGGGCAGCTGCTGGGGGGACATGCCCCAGAGCCATCCTGTAAAACTCTGCGCTTGCCAGTCGATGCTGGAGAGGCGTCCGGCCAGGTAAACCACCAAATAGGCCGCTAAAACCCCCAATGCCAACCGCCAATTCCGCCAAAAGGACGGCCGCCCACAGGTTTGCCGCTGAAACCCGGCCGGCTTTCTGTAAAGGATATTTACTTGTCTTGTGGAATCCATCCCCTTCCCCTCTTGCACCGGCAGCAGCAGATCCACGGTGGTGCCGAAGAGCGCCGCCAAACGGAACAAATTGCCGGTAGCGGGGGCCGATTGGCCATTTTCCCATTTGGCCACCGCCTGGCGGCTCACCCCCACCGCCTCCGCCACCTGCTCCTGGGAGAGGCCGCAGCGCAGCCGCTGTTCCCGAATTCGTTGGCCCAGGGTCATGGTCCTTCACCTCCACCTCCATTGTAAAGCAAGCGGGGCAAAATGTCCACCAACCGGCTGTCAACTACCGGTTGCGGCCGCTGTTTTTTTCGGTTGCAGGCCCCAAAAACAGTCCGGCGGCCCCACGCCATAGGCATGGGGCCGCCGGACAGGTTCGTATTCCGTGTTTCGGATCAGCCGGTCACCGGAGAGAGGACCTCAGTGGGGGCAGCGGTCTCCTCCGCAGAGGGCGTAGCCACCGGGTCGCTCTCCACAGGGGCGGCGGGGTCCGCCACCGGAGCGGGCACCTCCCCTTCCGCGGGCGCGGTGTAGGCGCTGACCTCCAGGGCATAGCTCTGGGGCGGCAGGCTGCGGGTGGCGGCAGGGCTGTGGTAAACATTCAGCTGGGTGCCAACGGCGATCTGCTCCAGTGGGATGACAAATTGGGTCTCCGGGCCATAGTTAAAGCGATACTGCATACCGCCCTCCTCCAGCGGGTCCAGCAGGAGATATCCCTCCCCCTCCTGCTCCGGGTCGGGGGCCACCTCCACCACGGTGCCGTTGTAGTAGACCAAATCCTCCGAGAGGGCGTCGTTCACCACCAGGGCGGTCACCGAACCGTCCGGATTCTCCTGCCCCGGGGTATAGTAGACCTCCAGGAAGCTGCCGTTGCCCAGCAGATCTGCGTCCATGCCAAATTGGGTGTCCGCAGAGCCATCGGCGATCAGCTTCACCTTCAGATCCGCAGGGAAGCTGGTGCCCACCGCCCGGCGCATAAGCAGCACGGTGGCTCCATCATCGCTCACCGCAAAATCCTCCACCGTGCCCCGGAACACCTGGGAGCCCTCCGGTGCAGCCAGCGGCTCCACCGGGGCAGCCTCGGCATCGGCCTCCTCGGGGACGGATTCCTCGGCGGGCGCCTCGGACTCCGCCTGGGAAGCGGCCGCGGAGGAGGCGGGCTGGGAGGCGGACGCCTGGGAGGAGCCTCCGGACTGGCCGCAGGCGGAGAGTATGGCGATCAGAAGGGCGCAGAAGAGCGCCGCAAATTGTTTTTTCAGCTTCATAGGAGCATTCCTTTCCTCTATCCAATTCAAATTTGCAGTGGAACTGCACCCTATCAGTGCATTCATTTTGAAAATTTGCTGCATCCGGCGCGGAAAACTTGCGCAGTTGGGCTGAATGCAGTATAATAAAGCGGAGTATGAAGGCTCCGGCGGGGGCCGGACGGTTTGGAGGAAGGGTATGCCGAATATCAAATATGTGCTGCAGCGGATGGCCGGAATGGACTATGGGGCGATGGTGCGCACCGCCCGCCAGGTACACGCGCGGTGTGGGAAAAACACCCTGTCCGCCTTGGTGGACATGGCCGTCTGCGGGTTCCGGTATCAGGCGGGGTATATGGACTACCTGGTGTTTGAGTTCTACCGGCTGAATAGCCGCCAGCGGGCCACCTATATCACCCGCGGCAAGAACAACGCCTATGTACATAAGCTCAACCCCCGCCAATACTGGCACCTCTTGGAGGACAAGGTGGAATTCCTGCAGCGGTTTGACGGCCTGCACGGCCGGGACTGGATCGACCTGCGGCAGGCGGATGAGGAGGCCTTTTTGGCGTTTATCCAGCGCCATCCCAAATTTGTGGGCAAGCCGGTCACCGGCACCTGCGGCTACGGGATCGAATTTTTTGAGATCTCCCCGGACAGCCGGGTGGAGGGTCTCTACCAGATGCTGCGCTCCGCCGGCCAGGTGCTAGTGGAGGAGCAGATTGCCCAGCACCCCATGGTCAACCACATCTACCCCCTCTCGGTAAACACCCTGCGGCTGGTCACCATCCGGGTGGGGCAGCAGGTACACCTGGTGTTCTCCTGTATGCGCATCGGCAACGGCAAACGGGTGGACAACCTGAACTCCGGGGGGATGGCGGTGCTCCTGGACCTGGAGAAAGGACAGCTCTGCTCCCCCGGCGCGGATAAGGACGGCAAGGCCTATTTCCAGCACCCCATGACCGGCACCGACCTGATCGGCGCCCCCGTCCCCTTCTGTCATGAGGCGCGGCAGCTGGTGACCGACGCCGCCCTGCGGGTCCCCGAGCTGGGGTACATCGGCTGGGATGTGGCGATCACCGAGAAGGGGCCCATCCTGGTGGAGGCCAACCAGTTCCCCGGCCACGACATCTACCAATTCCAGGTCCATCTGGGGCCCGACCGTATCGGCCTGGCCCCTCGGTTTGAGGAGGCCATGGGCGGGCTTTGAGCCCGGCCGATGGCCGGTTAGGAAAAGGAAAACAGTTCACTTTTGAAAGGAGACTCCCCATGGTTCAGCTTTCCAACACAGGCGTCTACCTGGTCAACGGACGGACACTGGTCCCCGACGGCCCCCAGGTGCAGGCACAACTGGCCGCGCTCGGCGTCCACACCGACCGGGAGGCCGCCAAACGGCAGACAATCGCCTATTCCATCCTGCAGAACCACCTGGTGAGCCAGGACGGCGATCTGCTGCGCCTGCGGTTTGACTCCCTCACCTCCCACGACATCACCTATGTGGGGGTCATCCAGACCGCCCGGGCCTCCGGCATGACCCAGTTCCCCATGCCCTATGTGCTCACCAACTGCCACAACAGCCTGTGCGCGGTGGGCGGCACCATCAATGAGGACGACCACATGTTTGCCCTCTCTGCCGCCCAAAAATACGGCGGCATCTATGTGCCCCCCAACCTGGCGGTGATCCACTCCTTCAACCGGGAGATGATGAGCGCCTGCGGCAACATGATCCTGGGTTCCGACAGCCACACCCGCTATGGCGCCCTGGGCACCATGGCGGTGGGGGAAGGCGGCGGCGAACTGGCCAAACAGCTGGTGGGGCGCACCTACGATATGCGCACCCCGGAGGTGGTCTGCATCTACCTCACCGGCGAACCCCAGCCGGGGGTCGGCCCCCACGATGTGGCCCTCTCGATCATCAAAGCCACCTATGCCAACGGCTATGTGAAAAATAAGATCATGGAATTTGTGGGGCCCGGCGTGTCCAAGCTGCCCATCCAGTTCCGCAACGGCATCGATGTGATGACCACCGAGACCACCTGCTGGTCCTCCATCTGGCGCACCGATGAGCAGACCCAAGCCTACTTTGCGATGCATGGCCGGCCACAGGCCTACGAGGAGCTGAACCCCGGCCCGGTGGCCTACTACAGTGGCCTGGTGGAGGTGGATCTGTCCACGGTGGAGCCCTCCATCGCCCTGCCCTTCCACCCCAGCAACGTCTATACCATTGCCGAATTGCGGGCCAATGCCGCCGATATCCTGGACAAGGTGGAGCGGGACTGCCTGGAGCAGCTGGGGAAACAGGGCCTCACCCGGGGCCTGGCCAAAAAGGTGCGGGATGGCCAGGTGTATGTGGACCAGGGGATCGTGGCCGGCTGTGCCGGCGGCACCTTCGACAACCTCTGCGATGTGGCCGACATTCTGGAGGGCCAGTCGGTGGGCAACGGCGGCTTTACCATGAGCGTCTATCCCGACAGCCAGCCCAACTACCTGGAGCTGGTGCGCAACGGCTCCATCGCCAAGATCATGGCCGCGGGCGCCATCGTCCGCTCCGCCTTCTGCGGGCCCTGCTTCGGCGCTGGGGACACCCCCGCCAATGGGGAGCTGTCCATCCGCCACACCACCCGTAACTTCCCCAACCGGGAGGGCTCCAAGCCCGGCGACGGGCAGATCGCCTGGGTGGCGCTGATGGACGCCCGTTCCATCGCCGCCACCGCCATCAATGGCGGCCGGCTCACCGCCGCCACCGAGCTGGAGGGCATCCAGTACCGGCACCCCCAATATTTCTTTGACAAAGGCATCTATGAGAAACGGGTCTATAACGGCCTGGGCCGCCCCGATCCGGACGCCCCGCTGCGGTTTGGCCCCAATATCAAGGACTGGCCGGTCATCCCCAGCCTCACCGAGGACCTGCTCCTCAAGGTGGTCTCGTTCATCACCGACCCGGTGACCACCACCGATGAGCTGATCCCCTCCGGGGAGACCTCTGCCTACCGCTCCAACCCCCTGCGCCTGGCGGAGTTCACCCTGAGCCGCCGGGACCCCGCCTATGTGGGGGAGGCCAAGGCGGTGCAGAAGCTGGAGGCCGCCCGGGAGGCCGGGCAGCTGGAGCTGGTGGAACAGGCGCTGGGCAGCGTATATGCAAAGATCCGCACCCTGCCCGGCCAGGAGGGCTTTGACCCCGCCGCCGTGGGGATCGGCAGCACCATCTACGCGGTGAAGCCGGGGGATGGCTCCGCCCGGGAACAGGCCGCCTCCTGCCAGCGGGTGCTGGGCGCCTGGGCGAATTTGGCCCAGGGCTATGCCACCAAGCGTTACCGCTCCAACCTGATCAACTGGGGGATGGTCCCCTTCCTGGTGGAGGGGGAGCCCAATTTCTCCAAGGGGGATTACCTGTTCATCCCCGGCCTGCGCCAGGCGATTTTGAGCGGCGCGGCCTCCATCCCCGCCTATGTAATCGGGGAGCAGGTGCGGCCGGTCACCCTCTCGGTGGGCAGCCTCACCCAGGACGAGAAAAAGATCCTCTGTGCCGGATGCCTGATCAACTTCTACCGCTCGGAACAGTAAAACAAACCACAGCGGCCATACTGCGGGCCTTTTGGCCCGCAGTATGGCCGCTTTTTACGCAAAAAGGCGGCCCCGAAGGAGTCCCTTCGGGGCCGCTGTCCGCTTTGGTGGGCGGGATCAGAGGTCAAACGCCTCATGGATCGACTTTACCGCCCGGTCGGAATCCTCCAGCGCCACCAGCACCGAAATTTTGATTTCACTGGTGGAGATCATCTGAATATTGATGCCCGCCTCCGCCAGGGCTTCGAACATTTTGGAGGCCACGCCAGGGTTGGTCTGCATCCCGGCGCCCACAATGGAGACCTTGGAGACGTTGTCGTCACAGACAATGCCCGAGCCGCTCAGCTGCTCGTTGAGTTCCTCCATCACTTCCAGGGAGATCTGCTTATGGGAGCGGGAGACGGTGAAGCTGATGTCTTTGGTGTTGTCCCGGCCGATCGACTGCAGGATCAAATCCACATTGACCTTCTTGGAAGCCAGGTGGGAGAATATTTTAAAGGCGATACCCGGCTGGTCGGGGACCCCCATGATGGAGATGCGGGCCACGTCGTTATCCCGGGTCACCCCGCGAATCAGCATCTTTTCCACTTCTTTGACAACCTCCTTCACCTTGGTGCCAGGGTTTTTGGTATAGCTGGAGAGCACTTCCAGGTTCACATGGTACTTCTTGGCCATCTCCACCGAACGGTTGTGGAGCACCCCCGCGCCCAAACTGGCCAGCTCCAGCATCTCATCATAGGTGATCTCCGACAGCTTATGGGCGTTGGGCACCAGCCGGGGATCGGCGGTGTAGACGCCATCCACATCGGTATAGATCTGGCACAGGTCGGCGTGGAGCGCCGCCGCCAACGCTACGGCGCTGGTATCGCTGCCGCCCCGGCCCAGGGTGGTGATATCGTCGTACCGGTTGATCCCCTGGAAACCGGCCACCACCACAATATTGCGTTTATCCAGCTCCACATCCACCCGTTCCTTATTGAGCCGGCGCAGCCGGGCGGAACCGTAGGTGGAATCGGTGAGCATCCCCGCCTGCCAGCCGGTGAGGGAGACCACCGGGTATCCCATCTTCTCAATGGCCATGGCCAAAAGGGACATGGAGATCTGCTCCCCGGTGGAAAGCAGGACGTCCATCTCCCGTTTGGAGGCCTTGGGGTTGATCTCCTTTGCCTTGGCGATCAGGTCATCGGTGGTATCCCCCTGGGCGGAGACTACCACCACCACATTGTTTCCCTGTTGATAGGTATCGGTGACGATTTGCGCCACATTCTGAATCCGTTGGGCATCTTTGACAGAGGTCCCCCCGAACTTCTGTACAATCAGGTTCACACTCACTCCTCCAGTCTTGACTCGATGTAATGGGACGCCGCCGGGTCACACCCGCTCGATCACGGTACCCTGATTGTCTATGCCCATTGTATGCACCTGCCAGCCCGGGAGTCCCAGCTCCGGAAGCCGGTCGGAGAGCTGCTCCCCAAACTTTTGCCGTTTGGAGTCCACAATCGCCATCAGGGTGGAGCCCGCCCCGCTGATATACACCGCATAGGCCCCCAGCTCGTAGCAGAGCGCCATCACCTGTTTGCCGCCCCGGATCATACCCAGGCGGTAGGGCTGGTGCAGGCGGTCATCCACCGCCACTCGCAGGTTGTGGTAGTTGCCGCTATACAGGGAGACCGACATCAGCGCCGCCCGGGAGAGGTTGAAGATCCCATCCCGGCGGGAGACGGTATCCGGCAGCACCGCCCGGGCCAAAGAGGTCTTTAGCTCAAAATCCGGGACGATGGCCACAAATTGCAACTCCCCGTGGATCTCCTGCTTTACATACCACACCCGGTGGTTTTCAAACACGGCGGTCACCAGGCCGCCGGTAAGCGCCGGGGTGGAGTTGTCCGGGTGGCCCTCCAAATCCGCCGCCAGGTTGATCAGGTCATCATCCGCCAGGGGGTTGCCCAGCAGCCGGTTGGCCCCCTTGAGCCCGCCGATAATGCAGGCGGAGCTGCTGCCCAGCCCCCGGGCAAAGGGGATGTTGTTGATCTGGCCGATCTTGAGGCCTTTGAAGGGGACGCCGCACAGCTCATAGAGGCTCTTGGCGGTGGAATAGACCAGGTTGGTCTCATCGGTGGGCACCGGGGCCCCATCCAGGGAGATGATCTGGCAGCCGTCCGCCTCCTCCATGGTGACATAGTTGTAGCGGTTTACCGCCAGCCCGATGGAGTCAAATCCCGGGCCCAAATTTGCGCTGGTCGCTGGAATTCGTACTTTAATCGCCATCAGTAATCTAACACCCGAATCTTTCCGGAGATGGTTACGCCCATCTCCTCCAAATTAGCAATTTTTGCGTTGATCTCCCGCTCGGCCATGGCCGGGGCAATAAACGCAAACTCCTCCGAGGGCTGCCCCTCCCTGCTCAGCGGCTGGATCTCCCCAAACAGGGACTTGGCGTACCCCAAGCCCGCCTGTTCAGAGCTGCACCGCAGGTACATGCGGGTGACGTTGTCCTGGGGGTCGGCCACATTGCCGCCCTGGGAGGGCTTCCAGGTCAGGGAGGGGATGGTGTCCGCCGCCTTGACGCAGTCCACAATGTCCCCCACCACCGAGGAGGCGGTGGGGAATTTTCCCGCGCCCTTGCCGTAGAACACCACATCCCCAGTGGCATCCCCCCGCACCAGGATCCCGTTGAACACATCGTCCACCGTACCCAGCTGGCTGTCGTGGCGGATCAGGGCCGGGGAGACCATGGCCTGGATCTTCTCCCCCGGTGCGCCCCGTTTGGCCCGGCCGATCAATTTGATCACGCAGCCGCAGCTGGCGGCATAGGCCACGTCCTCCGAAGTGATCTCGGTGATCCCTTCGGTGTGGACATCCTTGGGATAGACATGCTCCCCAAACGAGAGGGAGGCCAAGATACAGGTCTTGCGGCAGGCGTCATGGCCCTCCACATCGGCGGCCGGGTCCCGCTCCGCATAGCCGAGCTGCTGGGCCAGCGCCAGCGCATCGGCAAAGGACATCTTCTCCTGAATCATCTTGGTGAGGATGAAGTTGGTGGTGCCATTGAGGATACCGGCGATCTCCTCGATCTCATTGGCGGCCAGGCAGAGGTGCAGCGGATGGATGATGGGGATGCCGCCGCCCACGCTGGCCTCAAACAGATAGTTCACATGGTGTTCCCGGGCGATCTGCAGCAGCTCCGCCCCGTACTGGGCCACCAGCTCCTTATTGGAGGTCACCACGCTCTTGCCCCGCTCCAGGCAGGCGCGGGTATAGGTATAGGCAGGCTCCAGGCCGCCCATAACCTCCGCCACCACCTGCACCTGGGGATCCTCCAAAATCTGGTTGAAATCCCGAACCATCAGGTCGGTATGGGGGTCCCCGGGGAAATCCCGGCGCACAAGAATGTATTTCACCTGAAGGGCCTGTCCGGCCTTTCGCTGCAAGCTCTCCCGATTCTTAAACAGGACCTCTACCACGCCGGAGCCCACGGTGCCATAACCCAATACTGCAATGTTGACCATAACTTCCTCCAACTGTTTATTTTGTTTTCTGCCGTTTTCTGGCCGTCAGATCGCCTTAACCTCCACAATCCCTTCCAACGTGCCCATCAGATCCAGGATCTCCATACGGGACTTGCTCTGGCTGTTGGTACGGATCGAAATGGAAACCAGCGCCACCCCATCCACTGGGATGTTCTGGTTGACGGTGATGATGTTGGCCCCCGCCCGGTAAAGTTCCCCCAGCACCAGGGAGAGCACCCCGGGGCGGTCCTCCAAAGTCAGGTGCAGCGTGGTGATGTTCTCGCTCATCCGTTCATCGTACAGATAGAGGGAATCCTTATACTTATAGAAGGCGCTCCGGGAAACCCCCGCCATCTGGGCCGCCTGGGAGGCGTTTTTCGCCTTGCCCTGGGCAAGGAGCATCTTGGCATCCATCACCCGCAGGAAAACCTCGGGGAGCACCTTTGCTTCCACCAGCATAAATTTCAAATTCTCTTTTTCAGCCAATTAGTCCACCTCACAAATACTAATGTATTGCATATGCATACAATATAACACATCTGATTTCGCTTGTAAAGGGTCACTTTGCCATAGAATTTCCAACTTTCGCAATCAAGATTGTCAAATTTCACAAAAATTGCTGCTTTTCTAAAAAATCCGGTTGCTTTGGGACAGCGAACCTCCACCGCCGGCGAGGTTTCCCCTGGCATAAGCGGCCCGCCGCTTCGCATACTATGGGAAAAACGCCGGCAGGGAGGGATGGCTTTGGAACCCAAACAGCAGCACCGGCTGGCAGCCGTGATCGACCTGCTGTTCTATACCGCCATGGGGTGCGCGCTCTACCTGCTGGTCAGGTACCTGTGCGTCTGGACGCTGCCGTTTCTGCTGGGCGCCGGCATTGCGGTACTCATGCGGCCGCTGGGGCTGCGGCTCGCCCGGCGGCTGGGATTGCGGGAAGGCGCCGCCGCCATCCTTTCGATCCTGCTGTTCTATCTGGGCGCCGCCGGCATTGCCGGAATCTTTCTAACCATCCTGCTGGCCCAGGCCTATGAACTGATCCTCCAACTGCCCCAGCTATACGCCCAGCGGCTGGCCCCTCTGCTCCAGCGGCTGGGGGACTGGTTCTATGGGGTTGCCTCCCGCTTTACCCCGGGTGCAGCGCCCCCTTCGGATACCTTCTATCAATCGGTAGCGGACGCCATCCGCCAAACCGCTGTGGATGCCTCCTCCCACCTGGTGGGGTGGTGCGCCGGTTTGGCGGCGAAGCTGCCCATGCTGCTACTGGCCATCCTGTTCACCGTGATGATCTCCCTGTTCACCGCCTCCAGCTACCGTCAGGTGGTTCAATTTCTCCAGGGGCTGGTCCCCGCGGGGCTGCGGGAACGGGCGGCGGGGATGCAGCGGTTTTTCCGGGAGACGGTTTGGCAGATGGCCCGGGCCTATACCATCCTGCTGGCAGTCACCTTCTCCCTGCTGGCCGCAGGGCTTTGGCTGCTGGGCTTCTCCTATGTGCTGCCCATCGCAGTCTGTATCACCCTGCTGGATATCCTCCCCCTCATTGGAAGCGGCACCATCCTGGTCCCCTGGGCGCTGATCCTCTTCGCCACCGGGGATGGGGTGGGCGGCAGCGGCCTACTCTGCCTATTCGGCATCATCACCGTGGTGCGCAATGTGCTGGAGCCCCGGGTGGTGGGCAAACAGATCGGCCTGCATCCCATTGCAACCATCACCGCCATGTATGCCGGGCTACAGATTGCCGGCGTCTGGGGGCTCCTGTTGGGGCCTGTGGGGGTACTTTTCGCCCGCTTCCTGTTGGAGGAGCACTCCGAGCAGGCCTAGCAAACAGCCAGTATATAGAAAGGGAGCGCAGGATCTGCACGATCCTGCGCTCCCTGCTCGTTTGAACAATTGCTTCCCGACCATACCGCTGCCAAAACCGTGGGGTAGGGCGCAGCTTTTCCGGGGAAGGGAACAAAGGGGGGATTATTTCACCATCTTGGCGATCTCTTCCGCAAAGTTCTCCTCGCGCTTCTCCAGGCCCTCGCCCTTCTCAAAGCGGACAAAGCTCTTGACCTTGATGGAACCGCCCAGAGCCTTGGCGGTCTCCTCGGTGTACTGACGGACGGTCTGGTCGCCATTCTTCACGAACGGCTGATCCATCAGGCAGTTCTCCTTGTAGTACTTGCCAATCCGGCCGTCCACCATCTTCTCAATGATCTGGGCAGGCTTGTTCTTCAGCTTCTCGTCGTTGGCGATCTGGGCTTTGAGGATCTCCTTCTCATGGGCGAGCACCTCGGCGGGGACGGAGTCCTCATCCAGGTAGGCGGGATTGATGGCCGCAATCTGCATGGCCACATCCTTGGCATAGGCGGAGAAGCCCTCCTTATCCGCCACATCGGTATCGAAGGAGACCATGACGCCGATCCGGCCGCCGCCGTGGACATAGGTCTCCACCACGCCGTCCGCATAGGCAAACCGGCGGATCTTCAGGTTCTCGCCGATGGTGAGGATCTTATCCCGCAGCTCCTCCTCGATGGTCATGGACAGGCCCACCGCAGGCAGCTTCAGCAGCGCATCCACATCGGCCGGCTTGTTGGCGGCCACCGTCTTGGCGCAGGACTTCACAAACTCCATAAAGCTCTCGTTTTTGGCCACAAAGTCGGTCTCGGAGTTGACCTCGATGACCACGCCTACCTTGGTGTCGGGGTCCACGGTCGCCAGGACAACGCCCTCGGCCGCAATACGGCCAGCCTTCTTGGTGGCGGCAGCCAGGCCCTTCTCCCGCAGGATCTCAACAGCCTTCTCCATGTCGCCGTCCGCCTGGGTCAGCGCCTTTTTGCAGTCCATCATGCCGCAGTTGGTTCTCTCCCGCAGCGCCTGGACATCCTTCGCAGTAAATGCCATCTGTACAACCTCCCTATTTATTGAAACATCCCGAAATGCCAATTACTGGGCCGCTTCCTCGTCGGTCTCGTTCTCCTTGGCGGCGGCCTCTTCCTCGGCCATGCTGGTGTCGCCCTGGCGGCCTTCGATCAGCGCGTCGGCCATGGTGGCGGAGATCAGCTTCACAGCGCGGATAGCGTCGTCGTTGCCGGGGATCACATAGTCGATCTCATCGGGGTCGCAGTTGGTATCCACGATGGCCACGATGGGGATGCCCAGCTTGCGGGCCTCGGCCACCGCGATCCGCTCCTTGCGGGGATCGACGATGAACAGGGCGGAGGGCAGCTTCTTCATCTCTTTGATGCCGCCCAGGAACTTCTCCAGCTTTTCGATCTCCAGGTTCAGCTTGCTGACCTCTTTCTTGGGCAGCAGGTCGAAGGTGCCGTCCTCCTGCATCTTGTGCAGCTGCTCCAGCCGGTCGATGCGGTGGCGGATGGTCTTGAAGTTGGTGAGCATGCCGCCCAGCCAACGGGCGTTCACATAGTAGGCGCCAGCGCGGGTGGCCTCCTCGCGGATGGAGTCCCCGGCCTGTTTCTTGGTGCCCACGAACAGCAGGTTGCCGCCGTTGGCAGCCAGGTCACGGACGAACATATAAGCTTCGTCCAGCTTCTTCACCGTCTTCTGCAGGTCGATGATATAGATGCCGTTGCGCTCGGTGAAGATATACCGGGCCATTTTGGGGTTCCAGCGGCGGGTCTGATGCCCGAAGTGGACACCTGCTTCCAACAGTTGCTTCATAGATACGACGCCCATAATTTGATTCCTCACTTTCGGTTAAATTCCTCCACCACGTTCTTCCCGCTCCGCCATCCCAAGGGCTGGGACACCCGCGGCGCGGTCGCACGGTGTGTGTTTTGTTGGGTATGGGTGCACCAACTTTTGTATTTTAGCATAATTCCCAGAAGATTGCAAGTATTTTCATGTAAAAATACGGTGCTATTCCTCCGCAAAAAACCAGGAAAACCGCCCTTTCCGCCGGGGTTCCCGCGCCGCCTGGTCCCACTTGACCAAAACCGCATCCTCCCCCAGCACCTGGATATCCTCCCAGGGGATCTCCAGGTCCTCCTGCCGGCCCAGCAGCCCCCACAGCCGCAGCCTCCCCCGCACCAGCAGGGCGGCCACCCGGGCGGTGTCCGTGTCAAACTCCAGGTCGGCAACCGCCCCCAGGCGGCAGCCATCCCGCACGTTGATGACCGGTTTTCCTTGCAGTTCTCCCAAACCACAGCGCATGGCGCTCCCTCCTATTCTATCCGGCTGTTCTCAGTATATTGGGAAAGCGGGTGGAATAGTCGGCGGGAGAAAAAGCAGACTAGCAGGCATGGGGGCTTTCCCGGGCCTTGGTTGACTTTTCCGGGGAAATGCCGTATGATGAAGGCAATCGAGGCATTTAAAGCGTAAAAGCCGCCGCCGGGGCAGCCGCGCAGCATGGCGGCCGCATGAATATCGAAGAGGTGTATGGTTTTGCAGAGAGAGAAGTTTTCTTCGCGCATGGGGT
>DXES01000194.1 GCA_019114825.1 Candidatus Anaerotruncus excrementipullorum | reverse complement strand
GGTGGAGTTTTTGGATGTGGATGAGGCCCACCTGTTCGGCAACAGCGAGGTCTTCCGCCATAAAAGCAGCCAGGTCACCCCGCCCTGGGTGGAGACCGCTGTGGTGGTCTACCCCTCCCGGGGGACCATGCGCATCGGCGTCTGGCTGCACGACAATATCGAGGGCAACCGCATCCGGATCCACTACTACGCCCAGAAGCCGGAGCGGGATACCCGCCGGATGCTGGAAAACCGCCAGGTGAGCGTGCGGATCATCCCGGAGGTGTCCCGCCTGGGCAAACGGGAGCAGATGCGCTTTAGGGCGGTGGTCCAGGGCAGCGAGGACAAGAACGTGGTCTGGGCGGTCAAGGACGAGGGCGGCGGCGCCATCGACCAGAACGGCATCTACCAGGCGCCCGAGACGGCCGATACCTATGAGATCACCGCCACCTCCACGGCGGATGGGAGTGTCTCGGCCAGCGCCTATGTGATCGTGGAGTAACCGAACTTTGCAAGAAGGGGGGTGGCGCCTTGGAGGCGATGCTGATCCGTTCCCGCTACAAAGTGACCCATGTGCAGTTGGCCCAGGAGGGCTATGCGGCCCTGCTGGCGGTGGATATCGAAAGCCGCGACAAGCGGGAATACCTGCTCAACGTCTACGAGGGGGAGCTGGTCAAGCGGTATGTGGCCTGCTTTGACCAGCTGCGGCACTGCCCCCAGTACCATGGGATGTTCATGGACCGGGGCAGCCTGGTGGCGGTGTTCGACTCGGTGGAGGGCGACCCAATCGACCAGGTTTTCTACCGGGGGGCGGCGGTGGAGTGGAAAAAGAGGGTCCTATTTGCCGACCAGCTGTTCCATCTGGGGCTGAGCCTTTCGGATTTTCCGCCGGAGATCTCCTGCGCGGCGTTTTTGAGCGAGAACCTGCTGCTGAAACCCCTGGAGGACCGGATGGTCCTGCGCTACCAGGTGGCCCCCATGGAGGGGATGAACCGGCGGGAGGCGGCGCTGCTGCTGGCCGACCAGGCCAAAAAGATCCTGCTGCGGCGGTTTCGCTCCCCGGATGCGGAGATCGCCTTCCTGGAGGGGCTGGAGGCCCAGGTGTTCCTGTCCCCGGTGGAGCTCTACGGGTATTGGCTCCAACACCGCCAGGCGATCACGGACGGCTACCAGGCCCTGGAGGCCAAGGTGCCGCTGCAGCGGGGGCTGTATCTGCTGTTCCGGAACCTGGCCAGAGGGTTTCGGAGGCTACGGAAAGGGAAACGAGGAAGATGAGAACGCTACGGAAAATTGCGGCCTTTGGCCTATGTTTGCTTCTGTTTGCCGCCCTCCTTTGGGGCATTTTCCCCCGCCAGCTGGGGGAGGCGGCGGCCAACCTGTTTGCCGGCGGCGGCCTGGGGACCTATTTCCTGCCCACGGAAGGGGAGGACGGCGCCCTCTACCTGCTCCACACCCAGCGGGGGCGGGGCAATACGCTGGTGGGCCTGCGGCAGGATGGGCAGCGTTTCACGCTTCCTCTCCAGGAGGGCCTTCCGGAGGACTATGAGGTGCAAAGCCTCTACATAGCGGGCAACGGGGACCTGGTGCTCAGCCTCTATACCCGCCAGGGGGCCTGGCTGGAGGAGTATGGCCTATATGCCTCCAATGGGGAGGGCGGGTTCCAGCTGCTGGCCAGCGCGCCGCTGGCAGGGGCCACCACCCCGGAGCGGCGGCAGAGCGCCGGGCTGCTCCAGGCCAAAAGCGAGGACGGCCGGATCCTGCTCACCGTACTCCAGAACGGGCAGTGCGGCCGGTATGCCTTCTCCCCCCAGCAGGGGATGGGGCTGGAGGCTTTGGAGGAGCTGGACGAGGAACAGGTGGCCCAGCTGGCGGAGCAGAGCCGCCAGCGCCAGCAGCAGATGCAGCGGCTGGCGGAACTGTCCGGCCTGCCGGTGGACAGGGCCACCAGCCTGTCGCCCGGCCGGGAGGGCGGGGCGCTGCTCCTGCTGGACGGCGCCGACCTCTACCGGATCTCCGCCAACGGGGCGGCGGAACCTCTGAGCCAGGCGCTCTATGGCAGCCGTTGGCAGAGCGGCCTGCTGCTGCTGGCGGCGGCGCTGGTGGCCGTTGCCCTGGCCTATGTCTGTTACTACCTGGTGTGGGGGGCCAAGCGGGTTGCGCTGCCCCTGGCCCTCAAACATTTCCTGCTGCTGGCCCTGGTGGGCTGCCTGGGGGCCAACCTGGCGCTGGGGGCGTGGGCTGCCCCCAACCTGCGGGAGCGGGTGCGCAGCCAGGTCCAGGGGGAGCTGTTGGAGCAGGTGCAGCTGGCGGCGGGCTCCGCCGGCAGCCTCCAGCAGGCCGCCCAACAGGTGGCCGGGCTCGGCAGGGCCTATGGGGATGTGGTAGTTTCCCGCTACACCTTTGCCGGGGAGGACTGGACGCTGGCGGAGGCCTCCAGCGGTGCGGACGCCTTCTGGCTGACGCCCGACCGGGATCCGGAGCTGCAATCCCGTTTGGAAGGGGCGGCAGCCGGCCAGACAAGCGCCTTTGGGGTGGACGGCCGCGGGGAACCCCACTACTTCGCCTATGCGGTTACCCCGGAGGGGGAGCTGTTGGAGGCCCGAGTCAATGCCCGGGTGTTTGAGGGGCAGCTGGACAGCCAGATCGCCCGGATGGGTGGGTTTGCCCTGCTGGCGGTGGGCTTTGTGGCCCTGCTGGCGGCGCTGGTCCTGGCCGGGGTCTCCCGGGGGGTCAAGCGCGCCATCCAGGGGATCGGGCTGATCGCCCAGGGCGCCTCCCAGGTGCGGGTGGTACAGCAATCCCGGGATGAACTGGAGGCGCTGGCCGCCGCGGTGAACGATTTGAGCACCCAGGAGGAGGCCTGGCAGCGGGCGGGCAGCTCCCGCGGGGAGGCCTACCTGCGGTTTGTGCCCCAGCGGCTGGTCTCCCTTCTGGGGGTCTCGGATATTAAGCAGGTGGACAAAAATACCACCGCCTCCCACGAGATGGCGGTGTTGGCGGTGCGGTTCGCCATCCCGCAGTCCTCCTACCAGCGGGGGGCCCAGGCGCTGTTCGACGATATCAACCAGGTGTTCTCCTATGTGGCCCGCCCGGTCTCCGCGGCGGGGGGCGCCATCTATAGCTTCACCTATGACGGGTTTGACGCGGTGTTTGAGGGGGGCATCCCGCCGGCAGTGGGCGCGGCGGTGGCTGTGCGCCAGGCGCTCCTGGAGATGAACGCCCAGCGGGAGACCCAGGGGCTGGGCCCCGTAAAGCTGCGGGTGGCGCTGGACTATGGGCCGGTGCTGCTGGGCATTGTGGGGGATGAGGACCGGGTGGTCCCCACCATCGTCTCCGACAGCCTGAACACCGCCCGGCGGCTGGTGGCCCTGGCCCCGTCGCTGGACGCCAACATCCTCTGCACCGCCCTGGTGGCCAACGCGGCCAGCGAGTACGCCCTGCGCTACATCGGGAAGTGCCGGGAGGACAGCCGGGAGCTGCGGGTGTATGAGATCTACGACGGGGACAATTTTGAGACCCGGCAGGCCAAGGAGAGCTCCCGGGCGGTGTTCAGCGCGGGGATCTATGCGTTTTACAGCGGCGATTTTTCCCAGGCCAAGCGGCAGTTTATGGAGATTGCCCGCCGCCCTGGGGAAGATGGCGTAGCACTCCACTACCTCTATCTGGCGGACCGCTATGAAAAGCAGCCCCCGGACGGAGAGGTGGCATTGGGCTAAAGCGGGAAAAGGAGGTGCGGCCAATGGCGCCGCTGGAACAGTTGGAACGGCAGGCGAAGGACACCGTAAAGGGGCAGGTGCGGGCGGCCCAGGCCCAGGTGCAGCGGCAGACCAGCATCGTGCGGCTGGCGGGGGCGGGGTTAAAACCCC
>DXES01000193.1 GCA_019114825.1 Candidatus Anaerotruncus excrementipullorum | reverse complement strand
GCCTTTTTCTTTACGCTCTTCTTTGGCGGCACCCTTCGGGATGCCCTGTTTTCCCTGGTGATGGGGGCGGCAGCAGAGCTGGCGGTCTACGCTATGGAACGCTGGGGGGCAAACGGCGTCTTTGTCAACCTGGTGGCCAGCGGGCTGGCGGCGCTGTTGGCGGCGCTTTCGGTGGACCTGGGGATTGCGGACAATGTGGACAAGATGGTCATTGGGACGTTTATGGCGCTGGTGCCCGGGGTGGCCCTCACCAACGCTATGCGGGACATCCTTGCGGGGGACTATCTGGCGGGGCAGACTCGGCTCACCGAGGCGCTGCTCACTGCGGTGGCCCTGGCGCTGGGGGCGGGCGCAGCCCTCTCCCTGGCCAAGATGCTTTAGGGAGGGAGCGCCATGACCTTTTCCGATTTCTTTTGGCCCTGCTTCTACTCCTTTTGGGGCTGCGTGGGCTTTTGCCTGCTCTTCCATATCCGTCCCCGCCGGTGGATGATGCCTGTGGCCAGCCTGGGGGGCGCCATCGCCTGGGGTGTGTATCTGCTCTGCAGCCCGGCCCAGAACGATATCATCCAGTATTTTGTGGCTGCGCTGGCGGTCACTGCCTATTCGGAGGGGATGGCCCGCCTGTTTAAATCTCCAGCCACCTGCTATTTGATTGTTGGACTGATTCCACTGGTGCCCGGCGGCGGCATCTACTATACCATGGAATATGGGATCCGTGGGGATACGATGCTGTTCTTGGAAAACGGGATGCATACGCTGGGAATCGCCGGCGCCCTGGCGATTGGCGTACTGATGGTCTCCGGTATTGTACGAATTGCAGGAGCGCGGCCCCGCAGGGACGCTGAACGCCGTTAATTCCCCACAATATCGGAAAACCGCCCCTGCCAGTCACTTTTTTCCCCTGTCCCTCATAGATTGGGAACAGAATCTGGGAGGGGAGGGGGAACCATGCGGCAGGCGCTGGAGGGCCGGCGGCAGCGGAAAAAACGCCGGAAGCTGGGCTGGAAGCTGTTGGCACTGGGGGTGCTCTGCCTGGTGGCAGCGGCACAGATCGATGCCCGGCTGCGCCCGCTGATGACCACCGCCTTTACCTACCAGGCGCAGCTTCACGCCACCCGCGCCATCAACGACGCGGTGCTGGAGGTGATCACGGAGGACGATCTGCGCTATGAATCCATGATCCATACCCAGACGGATGCGGCCGGGCGGGTGACCTTTCTTGAAACAGATATGGTGACCATGAACCGACTGAAGAGCCAGATCTCCAATGCGGTGGCGGACCGTCTGGGCCGGGCTGCCCAGGAGGAGATCTCCCTGCCCATAGGGACCCTACTGGGGGGCAATCTGCTCTCCGGCCGGGGACCGGAGATCGGTTTCCGCCTGATCCCGGCCGGATATGTAGCGACCGACTTTTATAACGAATTTCAGGCGGCAGGGATCAACCAGACACTGCACCAGGTGGTGATTACTGTGCAGGTGCCGGTGAACGCCATGCTTCCCCTCTACAGCGTCACCTCGGAGGTCTCCACCAGTATCTGCGTGGCGGAGAGCATCATTGTGGGGGAGGTGCCCCAGAGCTTTACGGATATCAATGGGGATGGCCGGGGGCTTTTGGATCAGATAAACGACTATGCCGCCCAATGACCATTCATTTTCCCGGGAAACTGTGGTACAATAGATGGAAAAGACCTGTAAATTTCGCCGAAAAGGCGACGGGAGGAACTGCAATGGATGAAAAGACTGCCCAAAAGCGGGTGCAGGAGCTGCGAAAGCTGCTGGAACGGTATAACCACGCCTACTATGTGCTGGATAACCCCCTGGTCAGCGACTATGAGTTCGACCGGCTGATGCATGAATTGATCGACCTGGAGGAGGCGTTCCCCCAGCTGCAGAGCGACACTTCCCCTACCAAGCGGGTGGGCGGCGCAGCTGCCAACACCTTTGCGCCGGTACACCATGCGGTGCAGATGGGCTCCCTCCAGGATGTCTTCTCCACCGAGGAGCTGCGGGCGTTTGACCAGCGGGTGCGGGAGGTGATCCCCGATCCGGTCTACATTGTAGAGCCTAAGATCGATGGCCTTTCGGTGGCGCTGGAATATCACGACGGTGTCTTCTTCCAGGGCTCCACTCGGGGTGACGGGGTGACGGGGGAGGATGTGAGCGAGAATCTGAAGACGGTGCGCTCGATCCCGCTGGCGGTCTCCCAGCCGCTGCCCCTATTGGAGGTACGCGGCGAGGTCTACATGCCCCGCCAAAGTTTTGAGCGGGTGGTTGCCCGCCAGCTGGAGAACGAGGAGGAGCCGTTTAAAAATCCCCGGAACGCGGCTGCCGGGTCCCTGCGGCAGAAGGACAGCCGTATCACCGCCCAGCGGGGGCTGGATATCTTTGTATTCCAGGTCCAGCGGATAGAGGGGAAGGCGCTATTTAGCCACCGGGAGTCGTTGGACTATCTCAAGGAGTTGGGGTTCAAGGTGATCCCCTCCTATCGGGCATTTACCCAGATCGAGGATGCGATCCGAGAGGTGGAGCAGATTGGCGCCAACCGCTACCACTATCCCTTCGACATTGACGGAGCGGTGATCAAGGTGGACGATTTCTCCCAGCGGGAGCAGTTGGGCACCACCGCAAAATTCCCCAAATGGGCGGTTGCCTTCAAATATCCCCCCGAGGAAAAACAGACGGTGCTGCGCAATATCGAGGTCAAGGTAGGGCGTACAGGAGCCCTGACCCCCACAGCAGTTTTCGATCCCATCACGTTGGCGGGGACCACCGTGAGCCGGGCGGTGCTGCACAACCAGGATTTCATCGATGAAAAGGGCATCTCCTTAGGGGATACCATTGTGGTACGCAAGGCGGGGGACATCATCCCCGAGGTGGTCTCGGTAGCTAAGCACCAGGAGGGGGCCCCCATCTATCAGCTGCCCAACATCTGCCCCTCCTGCGGCAGTGTGGCCCAGCGGGAGGAAGGGGAGGCGGTGCTGCGGTGCGTGAACCTCTCCTGTCCCGCCCAGGTGGCCCGCAACCTCACCCACTTTGCCAGCCGGGACGCCATGGATATCGATGGATTGGGCCCCGCCCTGATCCATCAGCTGCTCCAGGCGCAGCTGGTACATTCGGCCGCCGATCTCTACGAGCTCACTGAAGGGCAGCTCTCCGGCCTGGAGCGGATGGGGAAGAAGAGCGCCGAAAATCTGCTCAAGGCACTGGAAAATTCCAAAGGCCGGGGGCTGGAGCGGCTGCTGTTCGCGCTGGGCATCCGGGGGATTGGGCAGCGTTCCGCCCAGCTTTTGGCCCGCCAGTTCGGCAGCATGGAGGCGGTGATGGCCGCCAGCCTGGAGGAGGTGTCCGCCATCGATGGCTTTGGGGAGATCCTGGCCGAGAATGTGCGGGATTTCTTCGCGCTGGAACAGAACCGGGCACTTATCAGCCGCCTGCGGGAGCTGGGCCTGCGGATGACCTGCGAGCTGGTCCAGCCGGCGTCCGGCAGCCTGACCGGAAAGACGTTTGTGCTAACTGGAACGCTTCCCAATCTCACCCGCGCTCAGGCCAAGGAGAAGATCGAACAGGCGGGTGGGAAGGTGAGCTCCAGCGTCTCCAAAAAGACCGACTATGTGGTGGCCGGCGAGGAGGCGGGCAGCAAACTGACCAAAGCCAACGAGCTGGGGATTTCGGTGGTGGATGAGGCCGGGCTGCTGGCCCTGCTGCAAGAATAAGGCTCTGCGGCCCCTGGAAGATGTTCCATGGGGCCGCATGTTTTGCGGTTTTCCAGCCCAAACTACTGGTACCCTGAAAGGAGGGGACCGGGGATGCTGCATCTGGAAAGGCCGCCCAAGAGCCCGAAAAATTCTGAAAAACGCAGGCTGCCGCCGCGCAGATGGCGGATAGAACCGCTGGTCCTGGAGGGGAGGAGGAATTTTTCGCCAGCCCTCTGGTCTCTGCGGCCGGAATGTGCTATACTAAAGAATCATGAAACAACAAAGGAGATGTCCCATGAACAGTTCCTTTCAGAGAGAACCGATCGGCAGTGGCGTCTACTTCAATAGCGTCACCGATCCCAAATTTAAACACAACCGCTTGACAGCCAGCTTGCTGCTGCCTTTACAGCGGGAGACCGTCTCGGAGAATGCCTTATTGCCCTTCCTGCTGCGAAAAGGCTGCCGCAAGCTTCCGGACTTTACACAGCTCAACCGGCAGCTTTGCACCCTATATGGCGCCTCCCTCTCGGGGGATGTGGGCCGGTTTGGGGCCTACCAGGCGCTGGAGCTGTCTATCTACGGGGTTGACGACCGCTTCACCCTGGATCAGGCCCAGATGGTGAGCGATTGTGCCCAGCTGTTGGCGGATGTGCTGCTGGATCCCCATCTGCCCGGCGGGATGTTTGATCCCAAAGAGGTGGAACTGGAACGGCAGCAGCTGTGCGACACGATCGAAAGCCTAATTAACGACAAAAGGGCCTACGCGGTAAGCCGTTGCCGGGAGATCATGTGTGAAGGTGAACCCCTTTCCATTGAAAAATACGGTTTCCTGGATAAGGTGAAGCAGATCACCCCGCAATCCGCCACCCAGACGTGGCACCGGGTGTTGGAAACCGCCCATGTGGAACTGTTTTTTGTGGGCAGCGGCAACCCAGAGAGCGCCAAGACGCTATTTACACAGGCGTTTGCGAAGCTGCAGGGCCGCCGGCCGTATGCGGTGGAGAAGCAGCCTTTGGGCGCTGCGGCCGCCAAGGTCCGGGAGCAGGTGGACGAGCTGGATGTGGCCCAGTCCAAACTGGTGATGGGCTTCCGTACCGGGCCGCTGGCAGATGACCAGGCTTATGCGGCCATGTGGCTGATGACCGCGCTCTTTGGCGGCACCCCCAACTCCAAGCTATTTTTAAATGTCCGGGAGAAGCTGAGCCTCTGTTACTACTGCGCTGCCCGGTTTGACCGGCTCACCGGCTTAATCTTGGTGGACAGCGGCGTGGAAAAGCAGAACCGCCCCAAGGCCCAGGAGGAGATCCTCCGGCAGCTGGAAGAGATCCGCGCGGGCAATTTCACCCAGGAGGAACTCACCGCTACGCTGCTGCAGGTCCAGAACTCCCTGCGGTCGGTGTCCGACTCGCTGGGCGGGCTGGAGTCCTGGTATATGGGCCAGATCATGAACCAGACCCACCATACCCCGGCCCAGGAGGGGGAACTGCTCGCCCAGGTGACCCGGGAGGAGCTGATCCAGGCGGCCAAGCAGGTCCAGCTGGATACGGTCTATTTCTTGACTGGAAAGGAGGCGCAGTGAGATGGAAAAGACGATTATCCGCTCCCAGCGCATTGGCGAGGAGATGGTGCGGATCAAGCACCCCTGTGGCCTAACCATGCTGCTTTGCCCCATGCAGGGGTTTTCCACCGCCTACGCCACCTTCACCGCCAAGGTGGGTAGTGTGGATGTGAGCTTTAAGACCCAGGACGACGCGGATTTTGTGGACGTCCCCGAAGGGGTCGCCCACTTCCTGGAGCATAAGATGTTTGAAAAGCCGGAGGGGGACGCCTTTGCGGCCTACGCTAAGACGGGGGCCTCGGCCAACGCCTTCACCTCCTTTGACAAGACCTCCTATCTGTTCTCCTGCACCGATCACTTTGAGGAGTCCCTGGAGATCCTGCTGGACCTGGCCCGGCGGCCGTACTTTACCCCCGCCTCGGTGGCCAAGGAGCAGGGGATCATTGGGCAGGAGATTCGGATGTACGACGATGATCCCGATTGGCGGGTATTTTTCAATCTGCTGGGGGCCCTCTATCAGAAGCATCCGGTGCGGATCGACATCGCCGGGACGGTGGAATCGATCGCCCAGATCGATGCGCCGCTGCTCTACCGCTGCCATCGGACCTTTTACAATCTGAACAACATGGTGCTCTGTGTGGCGGGCAACTTTACGGTGGAGCAGGTGCTCCGAGCGGTGGACAAGGTGGTCAAGCCGGATGAAAAACCGGTGGAGATCACCTCCCGCACGGTGGAGGAGCCGGAGGAGGTGGGCCAAAAGCTGGTGGAACAGCGGCTCTCGGTGGCCACGCCCCTCTTCCAGTTTGGTTTCAAAGGCCGCTCGGAGGGACCGGCGGGCAACTTCCGGGGACAGATTTTGGACGAGATGCTCTGCGAATTGATCGCAGGGGAGGCCAGCCCCCTCTACCGACGGATGTATGACGCCGGGATCATCAATGCCACCTTCGGCAGCGAGGTGATGACCGGCCGGGACTATCTGTGCTGCATCTTTTCGGGGGAGAGCCGCCAGCCGGAACAGGTGGCGCAGCAGATCACCGCTGAGGTGGAGCGTCTGGGCCGGGAGGGGATCCCCCCGGAGGATCTAGAGCTGGTGCGCCGGGCCACCTATGGACGGTATACCGGCATCTTTGGCCGCACCGACTCGGTGGCGGGGGTCATGTCCGCCGCCTATCTGGCGGGGGTGGAGGATCCCTACTCCATTCTGGATATTGTGGCGGACGCCACGGTGGACGCGCTGCAAGCCCGTCTGCAAAGTTCCTTCAACACCGGCCGCTGCGCCCTCTCTATCGTGCGGCCGGTGGAGGATTGACGGGGCCTAAGGGCCGGAATCGGAAAATCGGAGGCTCCAAACAATGCATGTGATACAGACTGTCTCTTTTCCAGGGCTGGGACTGGGCCCCTTTACTCTGGACCGGGTGGCGTTCACCCTGTTCGGCAAGCCCATCTATTGGTACGGAATCTTAATTGCGGCGGCCTTTCTGGCAGCTATCGGTTACATTCTAAAACGGTGCAGGCGGTTTGGCCTGGATAACGACCGGGCGATGGACGTGATTTTTGGTGCGGTCATCCTGGGAATCATTGGCGCCCGAATCTACTATGTCGTCTTCTCCTGGGAGGACTACCGGAATAACCTGGCGGATATCTTTAAAATCTGGAATGGCGGCATCGCCATCTATGGAGGGATCATCGGCGGCATCATCGGCGGTTGGCTGGTCTGCAAATTCCGGAAACTGCCCTTTTTGCCTATGGCGGATGTCTCCCTCACCGGCGTTATCCTGGCCCAGGCGATCGGCCGCTGGGGCAATTTTGTCAATGTGGAGGCATTCGGCCGGGCAACTGATCTGCCCTGGCGGATGAGTTCCCCCCAGGCGGCCCAGTATCTGCTGAATACCCAGCAGATCAGCCCGGACACCGCCATGCAGATCGCCGGCGGTGGGTTGGGGGTCCACCCCACCTTCTTCTATGAGTCGGTGTGGTGCCTGCTGGGGTTTGTGCTGCTGGTGCTGCTCACCAGCCGCCGCCGGTTCGATGGGCAGCTTACCCTGACCTACTGTGCCTGGTATGGGGCGGGCCGCTCGGTAATCGAGGGGCTGCGCACCGACAGCCTCTACTGGGGCAGCGTGCGGGTCTCCCAGATGCTGGCGCTGATCCTGGTGGCTGTCTCGGTGCTGCTGCTGATCTGGTGCTTCTCCCGCCTGCACGGGGAGAATCCTCCCGCCTTCCTGCGCCTATATGTGGATACGCCGGAGGGCCGGGCGGTGCTCCACGGCCAACCAGCCTCTCCGGAGGAGGAGCTGGTTTCCGAAAACGCAGAAGGGGAATCCCCCGATGCGGCCGGCCTGCAGGGGGATACGGCTGAAGAAAACCCCCAGCCGGAAACGGAAGAGGTGCGCACCGGGGATCTGCAGCCGGACTCCTTGGAGGATTCCCCGGCAGAACAGCCCCATGGGACGCAAACGGCCGTTTCTCCCGATGAAACCGATGAAAAAACGCCGCCCCAGCCGATTGCATAAGGAGGAAGCACTATGAAACACGGGTGGCTGTTTGTGGCGGCGGCAGTCCTTTTAGGCGGCTGCGAGGCGGTATACCCCTATGCCCCCGGCAGCCTGGCGGCGTCCTCTGTGCCCGCGGCAAACGAAACCCTTACCCCGGAGGAGGCATTCTTCCCGGGGGAGTTCGCTGCCGGTGAGGCTTCTGCCGCCCCTGATGGGACACCGCCGCCCCTCCCGGAGGCGTTGCCGGCTCCCGCCGCGGAGGCACCGGAGCTGCCTGCCTCGGCTCCTCGGATGGCGGCAAAGGCCCCTCCCCAGCCGGGCAGTTTGCAGCCCGTCGAACCAGCCGCGCCGGAGCCGCCTGCTTTGCAGCCGCTCGGACACCATACACCGCTGGCGCCGCCCGCTCCAAAGGCAGGCCCCGGGGCGCATAGACTGCCGCAGCCACCCCATGCGGAACCGCTTCCACCAGTAGCCGGACCCCTTAAAAAACCGGATAGTCCGGATAAGCGGCCGGTGGCGGCAGGGGGGAAGGCCTTGCCGTCCACCGGTTCCCAGCCGGAGCACAGCGATAAAGGGGAAATTCCGCCGGAACTACCCGCCAAGGGTTGACAGGGCCCGGCAAATATGCTAAAATAATTCACGCCGCATGTTTCAGGCTAGAAGTGCGCCATACTGCGCCGCCTGAGGACAGCGAGTCTAAGGAAATGAGGAAACGCTATGTACGCAGTTATCGTGACCGGCGGAAAGCAGTATCGCGTCAGCGAGGGCGATGTTGTTTTCATTGAGAAGCTGGATGCCGAGGCCGACTCCACTGTTCAGTTCGACCAGGTTCTGGTTGTTGGCAAGGAGGACGGCGTTGTGGTGGGCGCTCCCAATGTGCAGGGCGCTGTGGTCACCGGCAAAGTGCTCAAGAACGGCAAATCCAAGAAGATCACCGTCTTCACCTACCGGCCCAAGAAGGGCTCCGCCCGCAAGATGGGCCACCGGCAGCCCTATACCAAGGTGGAGATTCAGTCGATTCAGGCTTAAGGATTTAACGAAGAAAGCAGAGGTGTTTTGCAATGGCACATAAGAAGGGCGTAGGCTCCACGAAAAACGGTCGTGACTCCGAATCCAAACGGTTGGGCGTCAAGCGCGCGGACGGTCAGTTCGTTCTGGCTGGCAACATCCTGGTCCGGCAGCGCGGCACCCATATCCATCCGGGCACCAATGTGGGCAAGGGCTCTGACGATACGCTGTTCGCCCTTGTGGACGGCAAGGTGAAGTTCGAGCGGATGGACCGGGACCGCAAGAAGGTTTCGGTCACCCCCGTGCAGTAAGAGAACTAAAAATCCCGAGTGGGTGCCACTCGGGATTTTTCTTTTCCGGATACCGATCGGTAGAAAAGGCAGGTGGAGCGAATGTTTGTAGATAAAGCGCGGATCCGCATCAAAGCAGGGGACGGAGGAAACGGCGCGGTCTCCTTCCATCGGGAAAAATTTGTGGCCGCGGGCGGCCCGGACGGCGGTGATGGCGGCCGGGGCGGCAACGTGGTGTTTCAGGCGGATACCAATCTATCCACACTGGTGGATTTTAAATACAAAAAGCGTTATTTTGCGGAGAATGGGAAAAACGGCTCCGGCAGCCGCTGCAAAGGCAAAAATGGTGCGGACCTGGTGATCCGCGTCCCCAAAGGCACGGTGGTACGGGAGGCGCAGAGCGGCCGGGTGATGGCCGACCTATCCACTGACGAGCCAGCAACGGTGGCCAGGGGCGGAAACGGGGGCTGGGGCAACAGCCACTTCGCCACCCCCACCCGTCAGGTACCCCGTTTCTCCAAGCCGGGGATGCCCGGGGAGGAATTTGAGGTGGAGCTGGAGCTGAAGCTTTTGGCGGATGTGGGCCTGGTGGGGTTCCCCAATGTGGGCAAGTCCACCCTGATCTCCATGGTCAGCGCCGCCAAACCGGAGATTGCCAACTACCACTTCACCACCCTCACCCCGGTACTGGGGGTGGTCCGGGTGGAGGAGGGGAAGTCCTTCGTCATGGCGGACATCCCCGGCCTCATCGAGGGGGCCAGCGAGGGGGCCGGCCTGGGACATGAATTTTTGCGCCATGTGGAGCGCTGCCGGCTGGTGCTGCATGTGGTGGATGTCTCCGGCATCGAGGGCCGGGACCCGGTGGAGGATTTTAAGACGATCCAGCGGGAGCTGGAACGCTTCAACCCGGAACTGGCTGCCCGGCCTCAGATTGTGGCCGCCAACAAATGCGACCTGGCGGATCCGGAACAGGTGGAGCGGTTTTGCGGCTTTGTGAGGGAGCAGGGATACGAGGTCTATCCCGTCTCTGCGGCCGCCCACACTGGATTGGAGCCGCTGATCTATGCGGTGAGCCGCCTATTGGATACACTGCCCCCCATCCGCCGCTATGAAGTGGAGGCCCTGCCCCAGGCGGATCTCTCCCGCCTCTCTCGGAATGTCTTCGACATCCGGTTGGAGGAGGGGGTCTATGTGGTGGAGGCCGGCTGGCTGAAACCTGCCCTGGGCCTGGTAAACCTGGAGGACGAGGAAAGCCTGATGTATTTCCAGCGGGTGCTGCGGGAGAGCGGCGTCATCGACCGGCTGGAGGAGATGGGCATCCAGGAGGGGGACACCGTCCGCATTTTGAACTTTGAGTTTGAGTATATCCGCTGAGAGGGAGGGAAACGCTTGACGGAACAGGAGAACCCCAATCTCTACAGTCCGCTGACCCTGGCTTTTTTGGGGGATGCGGTCTATGAGCTCTGCGCACGGGCGTATGTGGTTGCCCAACAGAACCGGCCGGTGGGAGAACTGCACCAGCAGGTAGTGACACTGGTCAATGCAGGCGCCCAATCGGCGGCTTTGGAACGGCTGCTGCCACTTTTGACGCCGGAGGAGCTGGCTATTTTTAAACGGGGACGCAACGCCAGCGCCTCCAGTGTACCCAAGCATGCGGAGATCGCCGACTACCGCCGGGCCACCGGAGTGGAGGCGCTGTTTGGCTATCTCTTTTTAAAGGGCGAACGTCAACGCCTGGAGATGCTGTTTGCAAAAATGAACGGCCTGCAGGAGTGAACGGTGCCGCAGAGGCTTGGATGCAGGAAAAGATTGCATCCAAGCCTTTTCAAATGCTGTTATCCGTGGTATCATGGAAAAAAGACCTACAGGTTAGGAGGATCGGCCATGGGAAATGTCACTTTGGGAAAGACCGGGATCACCGTCAATAAAAACGGGTTTGGGGCGCTGCCCATCCAGCGCATTCCGCTGGAGGAAGCGGTGAAGCTGCTGCGCCGGGCCTATGATGGCGGGATGCGTTTCTTTGATACCGCCAGAGCCTACACCGATAGCGAAGAAAAGCTGGGCGCCGCCTTTGGCGGCAGTGGATTGCGGCAGTCGATCTATATCGCTACCAAAACCCATGCCACTTCCGGCGAGGAGCTTCGGGAACACCTGGAGACCAGCCTGCGCCTTTTAAAGACCGACTATGTGGATCTCTACCAGTTCCACAACCCCGCTTTCTGCCCAAAGCCGGGGGATGGCTCCGGTCTATATGAGGCCATGTTGGAGGCCAAGGCCCAGGGAAAGATCCGCCATATCGGCATCACCGAACACCGGGCGGAGATTGCCCGGGAGGCCATCGAGTCGGGGTTGTATGAGGTCCTGCAGTTCCCGCTGAACTATCTCTCCGCCCCTCGGGATTTGGAGCTGGCGGAGCTCTGTAAGCAGCATGGCATGGGGTTCTTGGCAATGAAATCCCTCTCCGGCGGCCTGATTACCAATTCCGCGGCTGCCTACGCCTATCTGGACCAGTTCGACCAGGTGCTGCCCATCTGGGGTGTGCAGCGGGAGGCCGAGCTGGAGGAGTTCCTCTCCTATGTGGAGCATCCGCCTGTGTTGGACGAAAAGCTCCAAGCGGTGATCGACCAGGACCGTAGGGAGCTGACGGGGGATTTCTGCCGGGGCTGCGGCTACTGTTTGCCCTGTCCGGCGGAGATTGATATCCCCAACGCCGCCCGGATGTCTCTGCTGCTGCGCCGCTCCCCCTCCGCCCAGTATCTGACCCCGGAAGGGCAGGAGAAGATGCGCCGGATTGAAAACTGCATCAACTGCCGCCATTGCGCGGACCATTGCCCCTACGGTTTGGATACGCCGGCCCTGCTCCGGCGCAACTATGAGGACTACAAGACCTTCCTGTAAATGATAGAGAAAATACCCACCCCGTTTAAAAAATGGGGTGGGTATTTTCCAGTTTTCGGTCAGTGGCCGCAGTCGGTAGCGCCGGAAGTGGGCGTTTTAGAGGTTGTACGCTTCTGACGGGAGGAGCGTGTACTGCTGTTGGGGCGGGCGGTGGTGTTTTCCAGGCTATTCTGGGTCTGGTTTACATACCCAGGCGCGGGCATATTGGTCTTCTTTTCCTGTTTCATCCAAATCACCTCTTTTCAAAATCGGAACGGTACCCTTAGTATGGGAACCGCGGCGGGGGAATATGCAGGGAAAAGGGGCTGCGGCGCTTAATTGGGAAATTCCAGTTTTCTTTTTGTAAAATGTTGGAGATGGGGTTGACAAATTATACTTTTGTGGTATAATTTAAAAGGATCGTTGAGACCCAATTCAAAGGAGGATGTTTGCGATGAAAAAGTTTGTTTGCACCGTCTGCGGTTATGTCTACGAGGGCGAGCACGCCCCTGAGTTTTGCCCCCAGTGCAAGGCGCCCGCTTCCAAATTTGTGGAGCAGGACACCCAGGAGATGAGCTGGGCGGATGAGCATCGCATCGGCGTAGCCGAGGGCGTTGACGCGGAGATCCTGGAGGGTCTGCGCCAGAACTTTACCGGCGAGTGCACCGAGGTGGGTATGTACCTGGCGATGGCCCGTCAGGCCCACCGTGAGGGCTATCCCGAGGTCGGCCTGTATTACGAGAAAGCTGCCTATGAGGAGGCGGAGCACGCCGCCAAGTTTGCGGAGCTGCTGGGCGAGGTTGTGACCAACTCCACCAAGAAGAATCTGGAGTTGCGTGTGGCTGCGGAGAACGGCGCCTGCGACGGCAAGAAGAAGCTGGCCACCCGCGCCAAGGAGCTGGGCCTGGATGCCATCCATGACACCGTTCACGAGATGGCGAAGGACGAGGCCCGCCATGGCTGCGCTTTCCAGGGCCTGCTGAACCGTTACTTCGGCAAATAATGGACTTCCCTCTATAAAAGGGCGTGGGGTAAACCAAGCGGTTTACCCCACGCCCTTTCTTTATGGCCGCTCCTCCTGTTGATAGGGGTCCGTCTGGGTAAAATACCCACAACCATCCCGATAAAAGTTGGTGATCCGGGCGGCTCCATCCAGCGTGCAATACCCCTGCTGCTGATAGTAGCAGTCCCGGTCGCAGGCAATCAGATGGAGCGGCCGCTCATTTTCCTTGGACAAAGGATCCCTCCCTCCCCAAACGCCCCGCTTCGGCGGCTTTTTCTATAGGGTCTCCGCTTTTCGTGGGTTTATGCTGCCTGCCTTGAGGAATAAATAGGCGCTTTTGGCCGAAACTAAAGGGGCGACAGAGATTGGATTGGGGGAATCGGGTTGGCTTTCAAAAGAGTTGGGGCGCTGCTGGTGGTTTGTGGTCTCTTCGGGCTGACGGCATTGGCGCCAGGGGCAGTCCTCCGGCAGTATACCCAGGTGGAATTTTTACATCCCTCCTTCACCCTCTATGAGCAGCGGGTGAAGGCCTCCGGCCAAATTGTAGCTGGGAACAGCTGGTCCCTCTATTTGGAGCAGCCGGTTATGGCCTCGGCTGTCCACGTGGAGCTGGGGGAGCAGGTACGGGCGGGGGAGCTATTGGCGGAGTTGGAACAGGCCGCTCCCGCAGCCCTGCAGGAACAGGCGCTGCCCGCCCTACGATCCACCACCGGGCTTCCGGTGGAAGGGAGTTATTTGGAGTCCCTCTCCGGCCGGAATACCGCCGGTTCAACGCCCGAACAGGTGACCGCTCCCATGGACGGGATTGTCTCTGCCCTCAACCTGGAGGGGCCGCTGCCCAGTTCCTTGGCACAGCCAGCGGTCACCATTTCGGACCCCAACAGCTTTGAGGCGGTGGTGCAGGTGCGAGAATCCGAGATCGCACAGATCCAGGTGGGAAACCAAGCGGTCCTAAAAGGCTCCGGATTTTCCGGCCGTACCTATACCGGTACGGTGGCGCGCATCTCCCCAGTGGCCCGGCGGGAGACCCTCTCCGGCCAGGAGGCGATGGTGGACGTCTATATCTCCATAGCTGGCCCGGACACCTACCTGAAGGAGGGGTTCACTGTACAGGCCGAGATCTCCGCCGGTGAAGCGCGCCCCCTGCTGACCGTACCTTATGCAGCGGTGGGGCAGGATGAAAATAATCTGGAGTATGTCTATCTGGCAAAGGGCTCCCAGGCGGTCCGGCAGGAGATTGTCACCGGCATCGAGCTCACCCACAGTGTGGAGGTGGCCCAGGGGCTTGCACCCGGCGACGTTGTCTTGACGGATGCCTCACAAATCACCCAAGATGGAGAGCGGATTTTGCTGCTGAGGGAAGGGGAGTAGGGATGCTGCTTGACAGGCTGCACTATGGGCTGCGGAACCTATGCCGGAAGGGAGGGCGCACCCTTTTGACGGTGATCAGCATTGCCATTGGGGTGACCTCGGTGGTGCTGATCGGCTCCATTGGAGAGATTGGCCGGCAGGAGATCGACCGGGAGCTGAGTGCGATGGGGCTGGGCAGCATCGCGGTGAGCGCCGATCAGAAGCTGACCCAGGAGGAGATGACCCAGGAGGATTTACAGCTTTTGCAGAGCTACCCAAAGGTACAAAATGCCGTGCCCATTGTCACCCAGCTGAGCACCATCCGGATGCGGGGGATGATTGCCAACGCCATGGTCTGGGGAATCAGCCAGGAGGACAACCAGCTGATCTCCTTGGAGCTGCGCCACGGACGGAAATTTCGGGAATCAGACCTCTCCGGCAGGGCGGCGGTCTGCCTTTTGGATAGCCAGGTGGCGGAACTGTTTTACCAGCGGGAAAATGTGGTGGGCAAACGGCTGGATCTGCTGATTGATGGCAGCTATCTGCCGTTGGAGATTGTGGGGGTGGTTTCCTCCGGCGGCAGTGTCCTACAGAACCTGGTGGGGGATGTGATCCCGTCGTTTGTCTATCTGCCCTACACAACCCTGCAGGATTATACCGGCGACCCCTCTTTTCAGCAGATCGCTGTGACCGTCCAGGAAGGGGAGAGCACACAGGTACTTGCCCAACGGCTGGAGGAGGCTGTCAACCGCCAGCACCAGCTGGACCGGGGATTTAAGGCCTCCGACCTAACCCGGCAGAAGGACTCCCTCAACCGGCTGCTGGAGATTGTGACCCTGGCCCTATCTGCAGTGGCAGCGGTATCCTTGGTGGTGGCCGGCCTTGGCATTATGACAGTGATGGTGGTTTCGGTCCAGGAGCGCACACGGGAGATTGGCATCAAAAAATCCCTGGGCGCTACCCAGGGAATGATTTTGCTGGAATTTTTGATGGAGGCGCTGCTGCTGGCTGTCGCAGGCAGTTTGGTGGGCTTAGCGGCGGGGCTTGGGGGCGTCTGGATCGGCTGCCAAGTTTTTTCCCTACAGATGCGGCTGGACATCCCGCTGCTTCTCATAAGCATCCTGGTCTCTGTGCTCACCGGGGCGCTCTTTGGCGCCTACCCGGCGCTGCTGGCCGCCAGAATGCGCCCGGTGGACGCCTTGCGGTGTCAATAACCGGCCTCTAAACTTCTAAAACCACAAGGAGGACATCCAAACGGATGTCCCCCTTGTGGTTCTTGCCCTTTCGAATTGAGAGTGGATGTCAAAATAAAGAGGTGGCCGGAAAATCCCTTAGGCCATGAAGTCATACCACACGCCCAGGCCTTTTTCCAGCGCGCGTTTGTAGAGCATGGAAGCGGTGGCGGTGTCCTGGACGGCCATACCCACCGTATCGAAGATGGTGATCTCTTCGGGGTTCTCCCGGCCGGGCTTTTTGCCCAGAATGATCTCGCCGATCTCGCCGTAGATATCGGAGGTGGTGATGATGCCGTCGTCCAGCGCATGGTGGGTATCGCCATGGGTGGAGCAGAGCTTAATCGAGTCGTTGACCACCTTGGCTCCCTTGAAGACGTCGGTGCAGAGCTCCTGCTTATTGGGCATATCGGCGCCGATGGCGGCGATATGGGTACCGGGCTTCAGCAGGTCGCGCTTCACAACCGGAGGCAGGATGCCACGGGTGGTGGTGACGATGATGTCCGCCTGGGAGATGGCCTCCTCAGGGGTGGCGCAGCCATAGATGGGCAGCCCGGTCTCCTCGCCCATCTCCTTCACGTAGGTATCCATCTCCTCTTTAAAGGCGTTCCAAACCAGTACCTTGGTCAGTTTGCGCACCCGCATGATGGCCCGCAGCTGGCGTCTGGCCTGGTTGCCCGCACCGATGACGCACAGGACGCTGGCGTCCGGACGGGAGAGGTATTTCACAGAAATGGCGCCGGCAGCGGCGGTGCGGCAGCCGGTGATCCAGGTGGCGTCCATGACGCACTTCAAAAAGCTGGTGTAGGCGTCAAACAACAGGACGGTGTTCATACCGGTGGGCAGCCCCAGCTCCTTGTTGTGGTCGTAACCGCCGGTGGAGGCTTTGATGGTGAGGAAGCCGTTCCCCAGATCCATGCCGCCTTTAAAGTCGATTCCGGCGTGGCTGTCGGGCAGGCCCACGCACATAAAGGGCGGCTGGACCACCTTGCCGCTGTTGAACGAACGGTAGGCCTCTTCCACGGCCGCCTGCACGGCATCCAGGTCGATCAGGCTGCCGATTTCGCTTTTATTGAGCAACAGGGTCTTTTCCATAGTAAAACTCCTCCTTATTTACAAAAAGACGGTGGTTGCAAATTACAGAACGCCCGGGACCGGCTCATCTTTGAAGATCTTGCCGATATTTTCAATATCCCAGTTGCCGGAGGTGAGTACAAAGGCCACCTTCTCGTCGGGGCGGACCTTGATTTTCTTGGCCAGCATCGCGCCGACCACCACGCTGGAGGTGGGCTCGGCCACCAGGTGGGCCTCCCGGGCGATCTGCCGGACAGCCTCCCGGATGTCGTTCTCCTCCACGGCTACGATCTCATCCACATACCGCTCCACGATCTCGTAGGGGCGCTCACTGGGCTCGCTGCAGGTGATGCCGTCCGCGATGGTGGGCTTGGACTGGATACGGATCCGGTGGCCCGCATTGCGGCTGGCAAGGAAGCCGTCGGAGTTGGCAGGCTCCACGCCAACCACCCGGATCTTCGGGTTGGACTCCTTGATGGCGGTGGAGATACCGGAGATCAGGCCGCCGCCGCCGATGGGCACCACCACGGTCTCCACATCCGGCAGGTCCTCCATGATCTCCAGGGCGATGGTCCCCTGGCCGGCCATAACGGTGTAATCCTCAAAGGCGTGGACGATGGTATAGCCGTGTTCCGCCACCTCTTGGCGCACCTTTTCCCAGCGTTTGGCGTAGGTGCGCTCCCAAAGGATCACGTTGGCGCCCATCCGGCGGGCGTTGCTGACCTTCAGGTGGGGGGTATTGTCCGGTACGATCACAGTGACTTTGATCCCCAGCAGCTGGCCGGCATAGGCACAGGCCTGGGCATGGTTGCCAGAGGAACTGGTGACGATGCCGCGGGCCAGCTCCTCGGGGCTCAGGGTCAGAATTTTGCTCAGAGCACCGCGGAGCTTAAAGGCGCCGGTGATCTGCAGCATCTCTGGTTTAAAATAGACCTGGCAGCCCAGCAGCTTATCCAAGGTGGCTTCCCGCAGCAGGGGGGTTCTGCGGATGTAGGGGCGAATCCGCTCCGCCGCATCTTTGACATCCTGTAAGGTGACCGAGTTTTTCTCCAGCATTTGGACCTTCTTCCTTTCCTAACAGCATCAGAATAAACCCATCGGACTTTGGAATGGGGCGATTTGCATTCTGGACGTCTATATTATAGCGGCTTTTGGGGAAAAGGACAACTTTGGATTTGTATAGAGAAAGTCATAACAATTTGTTATGACTTTTGGGAAGCGTTGAGCTGGGCCTTCATCCCCTCCACCAATTCCAGTGCGATATCCGAGAGGGCGTGCTCCTTTGCCACCACATATCCCAAAATCAAATTGGCTTCCTCGCCCTCAATGCGCAGGCAGCGCAGATGGTTTTCCGGCGACTGGGGCAGGGCAGGGGGGTTGATGTCGATGCCCAGCTCCGCCAGGTCGGTACGTTGCAGCAAATCCATGGAAAAATGCTCACTGTTGGTATAGATGGCCGGATGAAGCTTTTCAGAGTCGATGGCGCCCATATTGACCTGTTTGAGATGGTGTTCCATGGAAAAATAGTCGCTGAGCCCACGGATAAACCGCAGCTGATAGACCTCTTTCAAAGAGACCGAGCCCTTTCCATAGAACAGCGGGTTGTGGGGCCCCACATAGATGCAGGCCTCCCGGATGCCCATGGTGACAAATTCCAAATTTTTGTGGGCAATAATATGTTGGAAGATCATCCGCTGTTTTTGGGAGACATAGAGGATCCCCAGTTCAGAGATCCCCCGGGCCACATGGTTGGTGATGCCCTCCACCGTATCCTGGCGGTGCTCGATGATCCGAGTGGGGTCCTTCTTGTAAAGATCCACCAGGACAGAGACCAGCACATGGCTGGGGTAGGAGGAGACGCTCAAAGTCTCCGGGTGGCGGGTCCGCCCAGAGTGGGTAATCAGTTCGACGTTTTTCAGGATGTTGTCCGCGTATTGATGGATGGACTTCCCATAGTCGGTCAGCTTTAGGCCCCGGCTTGTCCGTTCAAACAGCGGCTTGCCCAGCTCTCGTTCCAAGGAGGAGATCACCTTGCTCACATTGGGCTGGGTGGTATAGAGCTGTTCGGCAGCTTTGCCCAGGCTGCCGCAGTCACAGGCGGTCATAAAAAACTCCAGCTGTTTTAGTTCCAAAAAAACCGGCTCCTTTCCAACCCAAACGGCAGATCTGTAGATAGTCTAGGTGAGGATAAAAGCACTTGACATTTGGCCGGGAGGGGGGTAAAATAAAAGCATGAAATTTCGCTAAATCAAAATTTAGCGAAATTAAGGGAGGGAATTTCAGTGGCCGACTACCAAGATTGCCCGAGCTATCTACAGGAGTTTCTATTTTATATGCTTACCATCCGCGGCCGTTCGCCGCGGACGGTGGACGCCTACCATGTGGACCTACGTGCCTTTCTGCGCTATATAAAGTCGGCTAAGCTGCTCCGGCAGCCCAGCCCCGCGCCTGAGGATCTGCAGCAGCTCGCCATCCACGATCTGCCTTTGCAGACCATTTCGGAAATTACCCTTGCGGATGTCTACGGCTTTTTGACCTATATGCTGGAGCAATGCGGCAACAATGCCAAGACGCGCGCCCGCAAGGTCTCTGCACTTCGTTCATTTTTTAACTATTTGACAAAGAAGGCCAATCTGCTGCGCACCAATCCGGTGGAAAATCTGGAGGTCCCGGCACTGAAAAAATCCGTGCCGCGCTATCTGACGCTGGAGGAAAGCTTGGAGCTGCTCAACGATACCACACCGGCCAGCAGCGCCAGCTACGAGCGGGACTTTTGCATCCTGACCCTCTTTCTCAACTGCGGGATGCGGCTATCCGAACTGGTGGGGATCAACCTGACCGATATTCGGGACGATACCGTGCGCCTATTGGGCAAGGGCAACAAGGAGCGGATTGTCTACCTCAATGCAGCCTGCCAAAAGGCGTTGGCTTCCTACCTGGCCGTCCGCAAGCCGCCGGTGAAAACGGCCTCCAAAGATGCGCTATTTTTGAGTTCCAGAGGCAACCGGATCAGCCCCCGGCGAGTGGAACAGATTTTGGAGGAGTGGCTGAAGCGGGCCGGGCTGGCCGGTCGGGGCTATTCGCCCCATAAGCTGCGCCACACCGCCGCTACACTGCTGTATCAGTACGGCGAAGTGGATATCCGGGTACTGAAGGAGATCTTGGGGCATGTGAGTTTGAGCACCACAGAGATCTATACCCATGTCTCCGACCGGCAGATGGAGAACGCTGCCAGCCGTTCCCCCCTCTCCTCCGTCTCCCCTTCCGCCCGCAAACGGGTCCCCTCGGTAAAAACCGATCCTTCCGAAACCGGTTCAGAGCAGGAGCCCCCGGAATTTCACGCAGATCCCGGCGTCCAAAAGGGCGACGGCCAAACAGAGCACCGCAAATAGGGCGAAGCGGATACAGTACCGCTTGGCGCTCGGCGCCCCGGCGGTTTGCTCCCGGCGCACCGAGCTATAAAACAACCGGGAGGAAAACCGGAAGGCGCTCTTGCCCGCCAGCATCAACAGCAGCGCGCCGGGCAGCATGGAGGGGAGCAGTAAAACCGCGATCTGTAGGATGGCTGCAGCGCCGTACTCCTGGTACAGGCTTCCAGCGGCAAACCCATATCCCAGCCCCTTGAAGAGCGGGACCAGCAGGATTGCAGGCTGGGCGATGGAACAGAACCCCAGCAAAAAGAGGGTCAGCAGCAGCAAGAATAGAGACCCGAAGGTGGAAAGGGCAATGCTGACGAAGGAATGCTGCTGCCGCAGCTGTGCATAATCCCCCAGAAGATGCTGGAGCAGCTCCGCCGTCTGGGGCTGGCAGTTGCCCACCAAAAGCGCACCCATCCCAATCCCAATCAAAAACAGCACTCCCAGCAGATAGAACAGCCAGTCCCGCCTGCGGGCGTTGGCAGTGGAAAGAAAAAGAGCCTGCGGTACAGTCTTTCCCACCTCGATCGGGTGGGAAAAGGCCTCCTCAGCAGGCTCTTTTTGCTGCTGCTGGGCCAAAATCTTGTCCAAATCAGCGGCTGTAAACGGCATGGACATCCACTTCCCTTCCTTGCGTTTCCTCGTCAATAAAGGGATATGCATGTCCGCCACAGGTTATGTCAAAGGGTAGCGGCCTTGATCATGATGGCACATTCCAGGCGCTTTTTCTCCAGCTCACAAGCCAGCTTAACCGGCTTTAGGATGTCCCCCTGGTACTGCATGCTGTTGGCGTTGCAGCCGCCGGAGCAATAAAATTTGGCCCAGCACTTCCGGCACTCGGGCTTTCCATAGACGGTGGCCGCCGCGAACTTGCTCTTCAAATCATAGTCCAAGCTCTGGTCGTAGACGCTGCCCATCTTCCACTCGGTGTGCCCTACAAACTGGTGGCAGGGATAGACATCCCCGGAGGGGGTGATGGCCACATACTCGTTGCCGCAGCCACAGCCCCGCAGCCGTTTGATGGCGCAGGGCCCCTGATCCAGGTCCAGCATAAAGTGGAAGAAATTGAAGTCCTGGTCGGTGCCATGGCGCTGGACCATGATTTTGGCCAGGCGTTCATACTCCGCAAAGATCTCCGGCAGGTCCGCCTCCGTTAGGGCGTAGGGAACCGATGGATCAGAGACCACCGGTTCCACGGACACCTGGTCAAATCCCAGGTCCACCAGATGCAGCACATCCTCCGCGAAATCCTTGTTGTATTTGGTAAAGGTCCCCCGGGCATAGTACTGATCGAAAGGCCCCTGGCGGCGCTTTTCCACCAGCCGCTGGAACTTGGGTACCATGCTGTCGTAGCTGCCCCGCCCATCGACATGGGGGCGCATCCGGTCATTGATCTCCTTGCGGCCATCGATGGAGAGCACCACATTGGACATCTCCCGGTTGATGAAGTCGATCTTGTCATCGGTGAGCAGGATGCCATTGGTGGTGGTGGTAAACCGGAAGAGCTTATTGTGCTCCTTCTCCAAGGAGCGGGCATAGGCCACCAGCTCCTTGACCACATTGAAATTCATCAGCGGCTCGCCGCCGAAAAAGTCCACCTCCAGGTTGTGCCGCCCATAGGAGTACTTGATCAGATAGTCGATGGCCTTTTTACCCGTCTCCAGGCTCATCAGCTCCCGGTGGCCCATGTACTCCCCGGAATCCGCAAAGCAGTATTTGCAGCGCAGGTTGCAGTCGTGGGCCACATGCAGGCACATCGCCTTTACAGGCGAAGGGGTCATCAGCTTGGCAAACTGGTCGTAGTCATCGGAGGAGAACAGCTGCCCCGCCTTCTGCAGTGCCAGCAGTTCCTCATGGGCCTCCAAAATTTCCTCCCGGGAATAGCCGGAAAGCTGCGCAAACGCCTGGGGCGGGCACTGCTCCGGGACCGCATCCTCCATCAGGTCCAGCAGCCGGTAGCTGAGCTCGTCCACCACATGTACCGCCCCGGAGTTCACATCCAGGACGATGAAATAGCCGTTCAGTTGGTATTTATGGATCATCTATTCTCCCCCGTAACCAAAACAGAGGGCGGCCTTTCAGCCGCCCTAATTTTCTCATTGCAACAAAATCTGAAAAGGATTACCGCTTGCTCTCGCACTTCTGGTTGGCCACCGTGCAAGAGGTCTTGCAGGCGGACTGGCAGGAGGCCTGGCACTCGCCGCAGCCGCCCTTCACAGCGGACTCCTTCAGGTTGGCATGATTGATGGTCTTTATATGCTTCATTTTCAATTCCCTCATTTCTCTAATAGTCTATGGCAAGTATAGCACATTTTGGCACAAAAGGCAATCGCCTAGCGGATTTTTTTTCGGCGGTTGACGCCCAGTACGCCTCCCAGGGCGCAGGCAAACAGCATTGCGACAAACCGGGCGGCGGCAGCTGCGCCAAACCCTGGGCCCTCCACCGCCAAACTGGCCAGCAGACAGACCACAGAAAGCACCGCGCCGCAACAGAATCCCAGTACCAGCCCGCGCTCTTTGGAGAGACAGGCGCAGAAAAAGCCCCCTGCAAATCCGCCCACCCAAAAGGCCACCGAAGCCAGCATGGATACCATTCCCTGGGGAATATCTCCCAAACTCATCGCCAAAGCCATAAGTGCCAGCAGGATCATACACACCGCCGCCCCCAACAGTACCCCGAGGGCCAAGGGCCGCAGGTACCGTTTGAGGCGGGGCGCTTCAGTTTTGCGCATTCCCACTCCCCCTTCTGGGCGGCGGCCTTACGCCACCCAGTTCAGCATACGGGGTGCAATGGGATTTTAGAACAAAGGCACTTATTTTTTGGACTTCTTCCCGGTCTCTGCCGCAGGGACCTCATGGGGGGTGTTGTTGGTCTGCACAGCCCAGCGGGTAATCCGGACCTTGCTCCGGTCAGAACCGGTCTCGATCACCAGGTAGTCATCCTTGGCCACCACGACGGTGCCAATGATGCCGCCGATGGTGACGATCTCATCGCCCACCTCCAGGCTGGCGCGCATCTGCTGGGTCTTCTTTTCCTGCTTTTTCTGGGGCCGGATCAGCAGAAAATAAAAGACGACAAAGATGATAACGATCATCAAAATGCTGCTGCCAAATCCAGTAGTGGCTGCTCCTTCCATAAAAAAACCTCCAAATATTTTCTACCTAAAAGAGTGCGCTTTAACCATTATAGCGTGTTTAAAGGTGGGTTTCAAGGCATTGCCGCAAAAATTTCTTTCAAATTCGCTTTCCCAGGATGGGTACCCAGTGGCGGTAGAAGGATTCATAGCAGCCGTTGTCCAGAGCCTCCCGGATTTTTTCCATCAGGGTGTTGTAGAAATACAGGTTGTGGGCCACCGCCAACCGCATCCCCAGCATCTCCCCGGTCCGGAACAGATGGCGCAGATACCCGCGGCTGAAATTCCGGCAGGTGGGGCAGTCGCATTCCTCGTCCAGCGGGTGCTCGTCCAGCTTGTATTTTTCATTGTGCAGAATCCGAATCCCCTGCCAGGTAAAGACGGTGCCATGGCGGGCATTTCGGCTGGGCATCACGCAGTCGAACAGGTCTATCCCCCGGTAGACCCCCTCCAGGATGTTCACCGGCGTGCCGACCCCCATCAGATAGCGCGGCCGGTCGGCGGGCATGTAGGGCTCCACCGCATCGATGGTGTCGTACATCTCCTGGGCGGATTCCCCCACCGCCAAACCGCCAATGGCATAGCCGTCCAGGTCCAGCGGAGCGATCTCCTGCATATGCTGGATCCGCAGATCCGCATAGGTGGAACCTTGGTTGATCCCAAAGAGCATCTGGTGGGGGTTGACGGTATCCGGCAGGCTGTTTAGCCGGTCCAGCTCCGCTTTGCACCGGCGCAGCCAGCGGGTGGTCCGGGCGATGGAGCGGGCTACATAGTCATAGGGGGCGGGATTTTCGATACACTCATCAAACGCCATAGCCACGGTGGAACCTAGGTTGGACTGGATGCGCATGCTCTCCTCCGGCCCCATAAAGATCCGTTTTCCATCCAGATGACAAGCGAAGGTGACCCCCTCCTCCTTGATCTTCCGCAGCTTGGCCAGGGAGAACACCTGGAAACCGCCGGAGTCGGTGAGGATGGGGCGGTGCCAGTTCATAAACTTGTGCAACCCTCCCATCTGCCGGATGATCTCATCCCCTGGGCGCACATGGAGGTGGTAGGTATTGCAGAGCTCCACCTGGCATTTCAGCTCCACCAGATCGATGGAGGAGATGCCGCCCTTGATGGCGGCGGAGGTGCCCACGTTCATGAAGGCGGGGGTCTGTACGGTGCCGTGGACCGTTTCAAAGATGCCCCGGCGGGCATGCCCCTCCTGTTTCAGCAGTGTATACAAATTGCACAGCTCCTTTTTATAGAATTAGCATGGAATCTCCGAAACTAAAAAATCGATAGCCCTCCTGGACCGCCACCTGGTAGGCATGCATCGTCTGCTCATAACCGGCAAAGGCGCTCACCAGCATAATCAGGGTGCTCTCCGGCAGGTGGAAGTTGGTGATCAGGCCGTCCAGGACTTTAAATTCATAGCCGGGGTAGATGAAGATGCTGGTGTCTCCGTCGTCCTCCTGGACCCGCCCCCATTTGGTCCCCACCGACTCCAGGGTCCGGCAGCTGGTGGTACCCACCGAGATCACCCGGTGGCCGCTCTGTTTGGTGGCGTTAATCAGCTCCGCTGTCTCCCGGGGCAGATGGTAGTGCTCGGAATGCATATGGTGCTGGGTGACGTCCTCCACCTTCACCGGCCGGAAGGTGCCGAGCCCCACGTGGAGCACCACCTCGGCGATCTGGACCCCCTGGGCCCGCAGCTTGTCCAGCAGCTGCGGGGTGAAATGCAGGCCCGCTGTGGGGGCGGCGGCGGAGCCCAGCTGCCGGGAATAGACCGTCTGGTACCGCTCGTTATTTTCCAGCTTCTGGGTGATATAGGGGGGCAGGGGCATCTTTCCAATCTGCTCCAAAATGGGGTAGATGCTCTCCCCCTCGTACTCCATGCGGACCAGGCGGTTGCCGCCCTCCACCGTCTCCAGGACCTGGGCGTGGAGCAATCCATCGCCAAAGACGAACCGAGCGCCCGGTTTGGCCTTTTTCCCCGGCTTCACCAGCACCTCCCAGATGTCCTTTTCCTTCTGCTCCAGCAGCAAAAACTGCATCTGACCGCCGGTTTCCTCCTTTGCGCCGTAGAGCCGCGCCGGAATCACCCGGGAGGTGTTGATCACCAGGGTATCCCCCGCCTCCAGGTAGTCCGGCAGGTCGTAGAAGTGCCGGTGCTCCAAGGCGCCGGTGCGGCGGTTGAGCACCAGCATCCGGGAATGGTCCCGGGGCTCAATGGGGGTCTGGGCGATCTGCTCCTGGGGCAGATCGAAGTAAAAATCCGAAGTTTTCAGCAATCTGTGTGCCTCCCCTGCTGTAAAAACGGTCCTAAGAGGGTGGTTTCCTGCCCTCCATCAAAAAATTTGCCGCGTTAAATTGCAAAAATCAGTTGACATCTGGTCTCTGGGGTGTTAAGATAGTCCTAAATTCCAGAAGCTTTCGAAAAAGGTCGGCTCTTGCCGATCCATACCAAATCCAAACCGGTAGAGGTCGCGTCTTTCATCAGTAACCCGGGCCAGACCGCCAAGGTCGCCTACCCCGTGTGAAAGGGATCGACGCCGAAGAGGATCGCTTGGCAGGCGGCTCCTCTGGGCGCACAGCCGAATAGGCTTGCGACTGTCATCATACATTGTGATGGAGCGCTATGACGGTGGATGGGACGCGGTTTTTCCGCTGCGAACTGTTACACACGTTTCTTGGCAACTTCTTCATTATAATGTAATTTGAACCGGTTTTCAACCGGTTTTTTTATTATCCAAAACCGCATAGGATTGGGAAAAGGGGGTTTTGCAATGAAGCAATGGAACGTAGGGGTTGTGGGAGCCACGGGGATGGTGGGGCAGCGGTTTGTCTGCCTGCTGGAACACCACCCGTGGTTCCGGCTGAAGGTGGTGGCCGCCTCCTCCAGGTCGGCAGGAAAGACCTATGAACAGGCGGTGGGCGGCCGCTGGGCAATGCCCGGGCCCATACCGGAACCGGCGAAAGGGCTGGTGGTGCAGGACGCCTCGGATGTGGCCACGGTAGCCTCCCAGGTGGATTTCATCTTCTGTGCGGTGGATATGAAAAAAGAGGAGATCCGCGCACTGGAAGAGGCCTATGCCAAGGCGGAGTGCCCGGTGGTGTCCAATAACTCGGCCCACCGCTTCACCCCCGATGTGCCCATGGTGATCCCGGAGATCAACGGCGCCCATCTGGAAATCATCCCCGCCCAGCGCAAGCGCCTGGGCACCAAACGGGGGTTTGTGGCGGTCAAATCCAACTGCTCCCTACAGAGCTATGTCCCTGCGCTGCACCCGTTGATGGCGGAATTTGGGGTCACAGAGGCCCTGGTCTGCACCTATCAGGCGATCTCCGGGGCGGGCAAGACGTTCGATACCTTCCCGGAGATTGTGGACAACGTGATTCCCTACATCCCCGGCGAGGAAGAGAAGAGCGAACGGGAGCCGCTGAAGATCTGGGGCGCCGTTCAGGGCGGGGAAATTGCCCCTGCCGCCTCCCCCTCCATCACCGCCCAGTGTTTCCGGGTTCCCTGCCTGGATGGGCATATGGCGGCAGTGTTTGTGCGCTTTGCCCGTAAACCCACCATCCCCCAGATTCGGGAGCGGTGGGCCGCCTTCTCCGGTGCGCCTCAGCAGCTGCGGCTGCCCAGCGCCCCCCGGCAGTTCCTCCACTACTTTGAGGAGGCGGACCGGCCCCAGACGAAGCTGGACCGCAACCTGGAAAACGGCATGGCGGTTTCCATCGGGCGCCTGCGCCCGGACACCCAGTACGACTACAAATTTGTCTGCCTCTCCCACAACACATTGCGGGGGGCGGCCGGCGGCGCAGTGCTGCTGGCAGAACTGTTGGCGGCGAGAGGGTATCTCGACTAAATAAAATTGGTAACAGTAAGGAAAGGTGGTTTCTCTCATGAGCAAGAAGACGATTTTTACCGGTGCTGGCGTAGCGATCATCACCCCGATGAATGAGGACCTCTCGATCAACTGGGAGGAGTATGGCCGCATCATCGACCATCAGATCGCCAACGGCACCGACGCGATCATCACGGTGGGCACCACCGGCGAGGCCGCTACCATGACCGAGGAGGAACAGGTCGCCTGCATCCGGTTTACGGTGGAGCGGGTCGCGGGCCGGGTCCCGGTGATCGCCGGCGCGGGCAGCAACAACACCGCCCATGCGGTGGAGGTCTCCAAGCAGGCGGAGCAGGCCGGCGTGGATGGGCTGCTCCATGTGACCCCCTACTACAACAAGACCTCCCAGGCCGGGCTGATCAGCCACTTTTTCACCCTGGCGGATGCCACCAGCCTGCCGGTAATCCTCTACAATGTCCCCGGCCGTACCGGTGTCAACATCCAGCCCGCCACCTACCAGAAGCTCTGCCAGCACCCCAACATTGTGGCCACCAAGGAGGCCAGCGGGGATCTGAGCCAGATCGCCAATATCCGGTATCTGTGTGGGGATGACCTGGACATCTACTCCGGCAATGACGACCAGACGGTGCCCATCCTCTCCCTGGGTGGCAAGGGGGTCATCTCGGTGCTCTCCAATGTGGCCCCCCAGCAGACCCACGACATCTGCCAGCTCTATTTCGACGGCAAGGTGCAGGAGAGCGCCCAGCTCTCCCTCAAGCTGCTGCCCCTGTTCAACGCCCTCTTCTCCGACGTGAACCCCATTCCCGTGAAGGAGGCCATGAACCTTTTGGGCTGGAAGGCCGGGTCCCCCCGTCTGCCGCTGGTCCGGCTGGACGATGGGCGCCGGGAAACCCTGAAGAAGGCCCTGCAGGGCGCGGGGCTGCTGTAACAGCAACCCCAACGGAGGTGAAAAAAGCAGGATGAAACGGATCATTCTCTCGGGCTGCAACGGAAAGATGGGGCGCAATATTGTGGCCCAGGTGCGGGAACGGGAGGACTGTGTGATTGTGGCAGGCATCGACCGCAACGCCGCCAGCCTGGACGATTTCCCGGTCTTTACCTGCCCTGCCGACTGCGCAGTAGAGGCGGATGTGCTGATTGATTTCTCCCATCCCAGCGCCTTGGAGGGGCTGCTGGCGTATGCAGCCGAACGGCATCTGCCGGCTGTGATCGCCACTACCGGCATGAGCCCGGAGCAGGTGGCGGCAATCCATCAGGCCTCCCGGCAGGTCCCCATCTTCTTTACCGCCAATATGTCCCTGGGGGTCAACCTCCTGGTGGAGCTGGCCAAAAAGGCGGCTGCAGTTCTGGGCGGACAGTTCGACATTGAGATCATTGAAAAGCATCACAACCAGAAGCTGGACGCCCCCAGCGGCACCGCTATGATGTTGGCCGACGCCATTTCAGAGGCGCTGCCGGAGCCCGCCCACTATGTCTACGACCGCCACGCTGTCCGGCGCAAGCGGGAGAAGTCCGAGATCGGCATCCATGCCGTCCGGGGTGGTACGATCGTAGGGGAACATGAGATCCTGTTTGCCGGGCAGGATGAGCTGGTTACCCTCTCCCACACCGCTTTGAGCAAGGGGGTATTTGCCGCCGGCGCACTGAACGCGGCAATCTTCCTCTGTGGGCAGGAAAACGGGCTCTACAATATGGGGGATCTGCTTGGAGGGAGGAATGAGAGATGAACGGTGTATCCAAAATTACAGTGACCGATGATGTGGCGCTGCTGACCTTCCACAACATTCCCAATGACTGGAAGATCCTCTCCCAAATCTTTACCGGCCTGGCGGACGCCCAGGTCAATCTGGATATGATTAGCCAGACCGCCCCCCAGGGACACCAGATCGACCTCTCGTTTACCCTGCGGGCTGGTCAGCTGGTGGAGGTGCTGGGGTTGATCAACCGGTTCAAGGAGCTGCACGCCGGGCTCTTCCCCATGGTTTCCAACGGCAACTGCAAGATCCAGCTCTACGGGGAGGAGATGCGGGAGCTGTATGGCGTCGCCGCCCGGGCGATCTCCGCGGTGGCCGGTGTGGGGGCTGAGCTGACGATGATCTCCACCGGTGAAGTGGAGATCGCGCTGCTGGTCCCCCAGGCCGACTGCGCCGAAGCGGTTCACGCCCTGGAGGAGGCGTTCCAGGTCTCGGCGGACGCTTAAATTTTCCATC
>DXES01000192.1 GCA_019114825.1 Candidatus Anaerotruncus excrementipullorum | reverse complement strand
GAGTTTTGCAGGCGAAAAATCAGGTTTCCTGGTAGAGGATGTCATAGATATAGGCCTGCTCGGAGAGGGGGATTTCGATGCTGTAGATCGTCTCCAGATTCAAGGTGGACAGATGGATGAATTCCAGCTCTTTTTTATGCAGCTGGCTAAATTCCTCCAAATTTTGGTAACTAGAGATGGGCGCATTCCGAATGAGGCGCTCGATCAGGCAGCTGATGTGCAGATAGAGGCTCATCTTCCTCGCATTGGTGACGCGCGCATGGGTCAGCTGCTCCAGCTGCTGGATGGAGAGCTCAATATTGCCCAGTACCTTCTCCGGGTCCAGGATGGTCAGGTTTGTGATGAGCTGGGGGAGGGAGAAGTTGTGGACGATGCGGGTATTGATCAGCTGCAGGATCTCTGCGTCCTCCGGCACCTTCAGCATCACCGACCATTGGCGGGTGGCGCTGGCGGAGATCATCATTTCCAACCCAATAAAAGGCAGCCCCTCCAGCAGGGGGTCCATCGTCCCCACAATGCCGATGACCCGGTAGAGCTGGAAGAGGGGGTCATTTTTCCCCCGCCTTTTCAGATGGTGATAGTCGGTCGGGATGACCTTCACCCCCAATTCTGTGGGCAGGCTGTTGTCCAAAATCCGCTTCAGCTGCTGGGCGGCCCCCATCCCGGCGGTACAGCAGGTGAGGATTGCCCGCTGGCGGTCCGCCTTGGGGTAGAGGATTTGGAAATCCGGAAGGGATTTTTGGATGACCGCCTCGGCCAGATCCTCCATTGTCAGGGAGTCCGAGGCGTTTTGCAGATAGCGGCCCACCTGCAGGACCAGCTGGGTGGAGGCGTTGTGCAGGAGCATCAGCGGGCCGGAAAAACAGGAGCGGATCGATTGGAGGACAGAATCGGGCAGCGTGACATCGTTGATCAGGATCAGGCCATGGGAGAGGTCTGTGCGCGCGAGATACTGCTTGACCCGCTCCTGCATTTGTTCTGGGGAGGCCTCCAATGGGATATCCAAGGCGTCGAAAAGGTTGTCGTTCAGCTGTTGGTTGGCCACATCCGCGATGCTGCTGGCGGTGGCAAACCCCTGCGCCAGGATCAGCGCGCGTATACGGGCGACCCCGGGGTGGGAGGCAAAGGCGAGGAAAAAGAGGATGAGCAGCAGCAGGTCCTCTTTTTTGCTGGGCAGCTCCAATGCGGTTGCCAGCTGCTGCAAAACGGTTTGCGCATAGGCGGCTTCCAGCTCGTACCGCTGGGAGATCGAGGAGAAAAAGGTTTCCAACGCCCCCCAGGCGGCGGACGCCTCGCCCTCCTCCCCCACCTTCCTTCTGTAAAAATAGAGGGAAATCGCCCGGATATCCGCCTTTGTAAACCGGAAGCCGGAATTGCGTTCCAAATTTCCCCAGGCGCTCTCCACCTCCCTGGAGACGAACTGCAGGATGGCCTCCTGGTCCGGCCGGTAGTCGTAGAGCAGGTAGTTGCAAAATTCCCGGCATTCCCGGCGGACCGCGGATTCAAAAGCGCCGTTTTGGCTGCCGGGGTCGAATTTGGCGGCCAGGCGGGAGAGCAGCGGCCGGGCGGTTGGAACGGGGGAGGGATCCAAAGAGGGGAGCTGGAAGGGCTCCTCCGGGTCCAAAACCAGCTCCGGCAGGGCGGCGGAGATGCCCTCCAGCTCCTTCTGGCTGATGATCGACTCCGGCAGATCCTGCAGCCCCACATCAATCACGGGATTGGTGTAGTTCCGGGCGAAGGCGGTGGCAGCCGCGTATTTGGTTACATTTTTTAACTCCCCCAAATTCCCGCTGTAGGTGTGGGAGAGCAGCAGGCTCTGCACCAAACCGGAGATCCTCAGCCGGCGGCGGATGGTTTGGCACTCCTGGGAAAAGCAGAGCAGGAGAAGCTGCTGCTTTTCCTTTAGCCCCCGTTCCTCCAGGGAGGGAATGTATACACAGACGGGGATCCGGCGCAGGAAGGTGCCCAAAAAATTGGAATTCAGGGGTTCCGTGGTGGCCATCATCAGCCGGACGTTGGAGCGGTGCCAGCCGCTGCTCTCCCCAATGCGCCGGAAAACACCCTGGTCCATGAAGGTGAACAGCTTCTCCTGCCCCTCCCAGCTCAGCCGGTGGACCTCGTCCAAAAAGAGCATCCCGCCGTCCGCCGCCTCCAAAAGACCCTTTGTGGTGGCATAGGCGCCGGTGAAGGACCCCTTGGTGTGGCCGAACAGGGTGCTGGAAAGCAGCTCCGGGTTGTTGGCATACTGTGCGCAGTTGAAGGAGAGAAAGGGGGCGTCCTCCTGCAGTACGCCGGAGGCGACGGCGAAGCGGAAGGTCAGGCTGGCGATGAGGCTCTTGCCCACGCCGGTGGGGCCCTGGAGCATGATGGGAAGGCTGTTGTCCGGATAGAGCACCGAGGCTTTGATCTGTGTAAGCGGCTGGCGCAAACTGCCGCTGTAGCCGATCAGCTCCTGAAAGACATCCGGGCGGCCGCCGGCCAGGCCGGCCGGCGCGGCTGCCCTGTCCGGCTGGAAGAGCTCCGCCCAGCTGGAAAAGACCGTGTTCTCGACGGGGAAAAACCGCTCCTCAAACACCGCCCGGTGTAAAAAATAGACCGGCCGGGTGTTAATTTTTAGGAGCGTACCCTCGGAAACCCCCAGATTGAGATAGTGGCTGGCTGTATTGCGGCGGACCCTGTTCTCCTCGGCCAGCGCCTCTGCGGTCAGCTGGGGGGTGGGGTGGCTGGGATCGAAGCAGCGGGTATAGGCTTGTACGCATTCCATCAGGCGTTCACGTACCACAGAAGCTCCCTCCGTAGGTTGGATCGTTATAGGGCTACCATAGCACAGGAAAACCACAAAATGCAACCGGCAGATTTGACAGAATTTCCGCCGAAACTTCTCAGTGTCAAAAAATACCCCCCAAAGGCAGCCCAAAGGGCCGGACACTAGGTTGGCACAAAATTTGCTTTTAAAAAAGGCACACACCGACGGAAGGATAGGAGGACCATCATGAAAACGGTTTCATATGTGATTCAAGATACTTTGGGCCTGCATGCGCGCCCGGCAGGCCAACTGGTCAAGGAGAGCGGACGCTATAAAAGCAAAATCACCCTAAAAATGGGGGAGCAGTCGGTCCGCTGCAACCGCCTGATCGCGCTGATGGGGATGCAGATCAAACAGGGGGACGAGATCCAGCTGACGGCGGAGGGGGAGGACGAGACCCAGGCCTGCGAGGGGCTGCTGCAATTTTTACAGGACAACCGGGTCTGATCACGCTGGTTTTGGAGAGGAGGCCAAGTATGGAAATCTATCGGGGAACTGGCGTTTCAAAGGGGGTCAGCATCGGTATCCCCCATTGGCTTGCGGCGCAGGAGCGGGAGATCCCCCGTACCCTTGTGGATGACCGGGAGGCAGAGCTGGCCCGGTTCCACCTTGCCCAAGCCCAGGCCGCAGCACAGCAGGAGCTCTTCTATCAAAAGACGCTGGAAAAGGCGACCGCGCAGGAGGCGGAGGTGTTCCAAATTCATGCAATGCTGATCGCTGACCCGGATTTTACCGAGGAAGTGGAGAAACTGATTTTGGAGCAGGGTGTCTGCGCGGAATACGCGGCGCAACAGGTTAGCCGCCAATTTTCGCAGATGTTCGCGCAGCTGGAGGATGCCTATATGCAGGCGCGCTCCGCCGACTTCTGCGATGTGGGCAACCAGATTTTGGCGGAGCTGCTGGGGGAGGAGGCGGCCGCTGCCTGCGGCGGGGAGCCCTATATCCTTTTCGCGGAGGATCTGCTGCCCAGCCAGGCGGTTCAGCTGGATTTGGACGCAGTCCAGGCGTTTGTCACCCGTCAGGGCTCCTCGGTATCGCACACAGCCATTTTGGCGCGGAATATGGGGATCCCGGCGGTGGTTGGCGTAAAATTTCCGGACCGGCTGCCGGCCGGACCGGTGGTTGTGGATGGGGAAAAGGGGGAGGTCATTTTCAATCCTTCCCCGGAGGTGCTGCTGGATTACCAGCGGGTGCAGCAGGCGCAGCGGTCCTATCAGGAGCAGCTCCTGGCCTACCGCAACCAGCCCTCCGTGACGCCGGCGGGCCAAAAGATCGGGCTTTACGCCAACATTGGGAGCCCGGGGGACCTGCAAGCCGTGCTGGAGAATGGCGCCGAGGGCATCGGCCTTTTCCGCAGCGAATTCCTCTATATGGATGCCCAGGACTTCCCGCCCGAGGAGGAGCAGTACCGGTGCTACCGAGAGGTCCTGGAGGGGATGCAGGGAAAGCGGGTGATTATCCGGACGCTGGATTTGGGCGCAGACAAGCAGCTTGGCTACTATCAGTTTGGCAAGGAGGAGAATCCGGCGCTGGGCTGCCGGGCGATCCGGTTTTGCCTACGGCGGCGGGATGTCTTTTTGACACAGCTGCGGGCGCTCCTGCGGGCCTCCCCCTATGGGCGCCTGGCGATTATGCTGCCGATGGTCGTATCCCTGGAGGAGGTGCGGGAGAGCAAGCGTCTGCTGCAGGAGGCGAAGGCGCAGCTCCAGGCCGAGGGGTATCCGGTGGCGGCGCAGATCGAATTTGGCATTATGATCGAGACGCCGGCGGCTGCGCTGATCAGCAGGGAGCTGGCGGCGGAGGTGGATTTCTTCAGTGTGGGCACCAACGATCTGACCCAGTACACCCTGGCAGTGGACCGTATGAACGGCGAGGTGTCCAATCTGTACGATCCCGCCCATCCCGCCGTGCTCCGGCTGATCAAAGAGGCGGCAGAACGCGCCCGGGAAGCGGGCATTTGGATCGGCATTTGCGGGGAAGCTGCCGCGGACCCAAAGCTGCTCCCCTTCTTTTTGGAGATTGGGATTGCGGAGCTGTCCATGTCGCCAAAATCCATCCTGGGCCTGCGCAGGAGGATCTGTACATACCAGCCCGAAGAGGCGGCGAGGTGAAGGCCATGGCGAACTCCATTCGTGCAAGTGTATTTTTCGATATCGATGAGACGCTGTGCTACCACGGCGAGGACCCCACCAAGGCGGTAATGGAGGCATTGGAGCGGCTGAAGGCCAACGGGCACCGGTTTTTTTACTGCACCGCCCGCACCGTTTCCACCATCCCGCCGTGTCTGGTGGAATTGGAGCCGGATGGAGTTGTCAGCGCGGCAGGCAGCCGTGTTTTGGCGGGGAACCGGATCATCTACGACCGCTCGATTTCCTACCGGCAGATCCGGCCCCTGGTGGAAAAGCTGCTGGAGAGCAAGATCCCGTTTATGTTTGAAACCCAGAAGGACAGCTACCGGCTCAACCAGTTCCCCCTCTTTGAGGAGGGCTCGTTCTATTTAAACGATCTGCGGGAATTTGACGCCCTGGGCCCGGACATTGCCGTCTCCAAAATGGCGTTTCTCACCAAAAAGCTCTTTGCCCAAAAGGAGATGCAGGCCCAGGTTCGGCGGCTGTTCGAGCTGATCGTCTACTCCAACGGCTATTGCGAGGCAATCCTCAGCGATGTGAGCAAGGGGCTGGGGATCCGGATGATTATGGACTTTTTGGACCTGCCCTGGAGCAACAGCTATGCCATTGGGGATAACCGGTATGACCAGACTATGTTCAGCTGCGTGGAAACAGGCATTGCCATGGGGAATGGGGACCCGGAGCTGAAGGCGGCGGCGGACTATGTCACAGGTACCGTCCAGGAGGATGGGGTGGTCCAGGCGCTGAAGCATTTTTCCTTGATCTGACGCCGCCGCTTTTGACACTATTGGTTGGCACAGAAATTGCTAATAGAAAAGGCAAGAGAATCTCCCCGATCAAACAGGAAAAGAGGTGAAGAAAACATGGAAATGGCTGTTGCGCAGCCGCAGGCGGTACCGGAAATCCTTCTGCTGACCCACGGGTATTTGGGCGCGGAGATGCTGAAAAGCGCGGAGATGATCATCGGAAGGGTGGAGCATGTACATACAATCCCCCTGACCCCCCAGGTCAGCGTGGAGGACTACCGGCTCCAGGTGAAGCAGGCGATCCAGGCGATGCCGGAGGGGTCGATTGTCCTGGCGGATCTCTTTGGCGGCACCCCCTGCAACACCGCCGCCGCCCTGTCCCGGGAGCTGACGGTCCACCTGGTTGCCGGCGTAAACCTGACAGCCCTTATTGACAGTATCCAGCTGCGGGAGGAGTGTCAAGGGCGGGAACTCTGCGAACAGGTTGCCCAGGGCGCCCGGGAGGGCGTGCGGGTGATCTGCCTATAGGGAAGGCCTACGATCAAAACATATGGGAGGTAGAAGACCATGAAGTACAAAATCCTAGTGATGGAGGACATCGGCAAACTGAACATCCGGGAGGCGGAGGTCCCGAAACCCGGCAAGGGCGAGCTTTTGGTGAAGGTCAAAAACTGCAATATCTGCACCACCGACTGGCAGAACTGGAACGGCTCCCGGGGAAAGACCAACAAAAAATTCCCCTATGCGCCGGGGCATGAGGCCGCCGGGATTGTTGAAGAGGTGGGCCCGGGGGTGACGCTCTACCAGCCGGGGGACTACATCGCTGTGGGGTATGCAGGCTGCGGTTACTGTGTGGAGTGCAAAAAGGGGAACACGGTCCACTGCCAGAATGGGACCTCCACCACCATTGACGATGTGACAGGCGGCTTCGGCATGTCCCAATATGTGGTCATCCGGGCGGCGGAGGCCTTCAAGATGAATCCGGAGATCCCCTATGAGGTCGCCTGCTATCTGGAGCCGGTCTCCACCTCGATCCACGGCATCAAGAAGCTGAACGTACAGGCGGGGGATTCCCTGCTGGTGATCGGCGCCGGCAATCTGGGGCTGGTCAATGCGCAGGTGGCGCGGGCGGCCGGCTGCCGGACGTTTGTGAGCGAGGTGAACCCCCAGCGGATCGAGATCGCCAAATCCCTGGGCTTCGAGGTGATGAACCCCAACCAGGATGACATTTTGGAGTTTGCCGACCGGTTCACCAACGGCTACGGTGTGGACCATGTGGTGGTAGCGGTGGGCAACACTCCCGCCACCGAGCAAGCGTTCAAGGTGGTCAAATTTGCGGGGAAGGTGCTGCTGTTTGCGGCGGGCTATCCCTCCCCCGAATTGAACCTCAATGTGAATCAGGTGCATTACGGGAATTGGCATATCATCGGAACGGGCGGCTCGGATGTGGCGGATTTCCAGCTGGCCTGCCAATACCTCAACGACGGCACCGTCAAAGTGGACAAGCTGCTCTCCCAGACGCTGCCGCTGGAGGAGTACCAGCGTGCATTTGAGCTGGCGGCGACCCCGGGTACCTACCGCGTCTCCATTTCCCTGTGGGATGAATGATGAAAAAGGAGAGGAGTCTATGGCAAAACTGTGCTTGGTTCGGATTGACAGCCGGATGATCCACGGTCAAGTCATGACCATGTGGTCAAAAACCGACGGCATCAACCATATTTTAGCGATCGACGATGGGATTGCCGCCGACCCGTTTATGAAGGACATCTATATGATGGCGGTCCCCCACACGCTGAAGGTCATGATTGTCTCTGTGGAGGAGGCAGCAAAGATGTGGCAGGAAAGCACCCTTCCGGATGACCGGTATCTGGTGCTGTTCAAGGATGTACACACCGCCCTGCGGGCCTGGAAGGCGGGGTTCCAGTATGAAAGCCTACAGGTGGGAAACCTGACGCCGGAGAAAAAGAGCAAGATGCTGCATCCCCACAGCCGCCTGAGCGCGGAGCATATCCCCGAGCTGCAGGAGCTGGCGGCCAACGGCGTGCAGGTCTACGCCCAGTCGGTGCCCACCGAAAAAAAGACCATGTTGGATGAGCTGGTGAAAAAACTTTAAATAAGAGGAGGGAAACAGATGTTGCTCCAAGCGATTGCGGTCGGTCTCTTCTACTGGATTATGAAATGGACGCCGGGGTATGTCAGTTTTATGCCCGGCTCCTACTCCCCCATGTTTATGTCGGTTTTCCTCGGGTTGATTTTAGGGGATGTGACACAGGCGGTCATCATTGGCGCCTTTATCGAGGCGGTCTACCTGGGGCTGGCAACCGACCTGGGCGGCGTCACCACGGTGGACAAGGCCCTGGCCACCTGCATTACCGTCCCCATCGCCCTGATGGGCGGAATCGATCCGGAAATTGCGGTCACGCTGGCAATTCCCTTCGGGCTGTTGGGCACCTTGACGACCAACGTGGTGAAGCTCTGCATCTCCTTCCTCTGCAACCATTGCGACAAGCTGGCGGAGGATGGCAAGGCGACCCGGATTTCTGTTCTCTCTGTAGCGGGCCCGGCGGCGTTTTGGTTTGTATTTGCGGCAATCCCCGTCATGGCGATTGTCTATCTGGGGCCGGATATGGTGCAGTCGGTGCTGGCCCTGATCCCGGATCCGCTGATCCAGGGCCTGTCGGTGGCCGGCGGCCTGCTGCCCGCTCTGGGCTTTGCCATGATCATCCGGATCATTGGGCGCAAAAATTTCCTGCCCTTCTTCTTCCTGGGGTTCTTCTTTGTGGAATATTTTGGGATTTCCTCGATCGGATGCGCTATCTTTGGCGGAATTGCGGCGCTGGTGTATGTACAGTTGATGGGAGGCGAACAGTATGCAAGCTAATGGAAGCAACCGGCTGACCAAAAAGGACGTCCTTTTTACCTGGTTGAGGTGGCATCTGTTCACCCATATCGGCACCTCCACCGAACGGCTGCAGGCGCTCGGCTTCTGCGGCACCATGGCGCCGGCCCTGAAAAAGCTGTATCCCAACAAAGCGGACCTGGCGAAAGCGTTGAAACGCCACTTGATCCTCTTCAATACCCAGCTGAACTGGGGCGGCATCATTGGCGGCGCGGTTCTGGCCATGGAGGAGGAAAAGGCCACCGGGGAGGCCGAGGTGCCGGATGAGGTCATCACCGGCTTCAAAACTGGTTTGATGGGCCCTGTGGCCGGCATCGGCGATACCGTTGACTGGCTGACCATCAACCCCATCCTGATCTCCATGTTCCTCTATGCGGCCCAGGGCGGCTCCATCTGGGCGGCGCTGGCCCCCATCATCCTGATGGCGTGCATCAGTACCCCCATTGGCTACGTGCTGTTCCAGATGGGCTATAAAACCGGCCGCAGCTCGATTGCCACACTGCTGCACGGGGCGATGGTCAAGAAGATCATTACCGGGACCTCCATTTTGGGCCTGTTTATGATGGGGGCCCTCTCGGCAAACTTCGTTACGGCCGCCTGCCCGGTCACGTTTACCGCCGGCGGTACCACCTATGTGGTCCAGGATCTGATCAACAGCCTAGCGCCGGGGGTCCTGCCGCTATTGGTGGTCATGGGCGTCTACTTCTACCTGGAAAAGGTTGGGAATAAATACCTGCGCGCGCTATTGATCCTGCTGGTGGTCGGCATCGTCCTGGGCGCCCTGGGAATCCTGTAATCCTGTCCTGCGTGCCTTCCTCCTCTGAGGTGCGGCCGGGCAGGCCCCGTGTAAAAAGGGCGGCCTGCCCGGCATTTTTGGGAAAATCTTTTTAGAAAGGTCGGAAGAAACCTATGCTGATCAGCATGAAGCCCATTTTGCGGGCTGCTACCGAGAAAAAATATGGCGTGGTGGCGCCGAATATCTTTGACGGCTATACAATCGAAGCGGCTTTCCAGTGCGCGCTGGAGCTGCGGGCGCCGATGGTTTTGGATACCAACGGGGATATGGCCCAGTTGGAATATCTGGCGGAGGTATCCCGCTATTACAGCAACAAATACCCCCAGGTGCCGGTGGCGCTGAACCTGGACCACGGGGACAGCCTGGAAAATGTTTTACAGGCGCTGCATGTGGGGTTCACCTCCGTCATGCTGGACCGGTCCTCCGCGCCGTTTGAGGAGAATGTCCGGGAGACGGCCGAGGTGGTGCGGGCGGCCCATGCGGTGGGCGCCGCGGTGGAAGCGGAGCTGGGGCATGTGGGCTTTGGACGGGACTATGGGGTCTCGGATGCGGACACCCTGACCCGGCCGGAGGATGTGGCGGAATTTGTAAAGCGTACCGACGTGGACTGCCTGGCTGTCGCAGTGGGTACCGCCCATGGCCACTATGCCGGGACACCGCATATTGATTTTGAGCGCCTGGATGCAATCCGGCAGATCACCGATATCCCCCTGGTGCTCCACGGGGGCTCCTCCACCGGGGACGAAAACCTGCGCCAGGCGATCCAACATGGCGTCAGCAAGGTCAATATCGGCACCGACCTGGGGGACGCGGGCATCAGCGCCATGAAGGACTATTTGGGCAGTTACGACCCCCACAGGCGGGGCGTGATTGAATATGTCTATCAGGCGGGCGCGAAGGGCTTTGGCGCAAAGCTCAAACACTATATGGAGCTGTTTGGAGAGAGAAACCGCTGGTAACCGGAAGGGGCCGGATGGGGCGCAGGAGGCCTCTCGGGCCTGCGCCCCATCCGGGTGATGGAGGGTTCTGTATGACGAAAAGGGAAAAACATGTGCTCTATGCAGCGGCGGCGGTGGGGCTGATGTCCAATGGGGGGATGATCCTTTCCCCGGCGCTGTCCAGCATCATGGCGCATTTTTCGGAGATTCCCCCGATGTTTGTCCAAATGCTGATCACCGTCCCGGCGCTGATGATGATCCCGGCCTCCATAGTGGCCGGCTATCTGTGCCGGAAGATCTCCTTCCGGCGTATTTTTCAAGTCTGCTTGGCCGTGCTGGCGTTGGCGGGGATCCTGCCCTTTTTGCTGCAAAATTTTGTAGTCGTATTTTGCAGCCGGATTGCTGTGGGCATTGCAATCGGCTCCATGACGCCGCTGGCAAATGCGCTGATCGCCAACAACTTTACCGGACTGCAAAAGGACCGGGCAATCGGGATCTATACCGCCTCCGAAAGTATTGGCGGGGCGGTGATGGTCTTTCTCAGCGGTGTGATCGTCCAATTCGGATGGCGGTATAACTTTTTGGTCTACCTGATCGCGGTGGGGCAGTTTATTCTGGTCACGCGCTTTTGCCCTCCGGGCCATGGCCAAGGGGCGGAGGGGGAGCGGCCCTCCAAAAGCAGCGCCCCCGTCATCAACCCCACCGTCTGTTTTGTATGGGTGGTATTTTTCATCTATATGACATATCTCAACACCTTTGCCACCCACATTTCCCAGTTTGTGGAGGGCGAGGGGATCGGCACCAGCGCGGTATGCGGGGTGGTTTCCTCGGTCTTTTTGGTCAGCGGATTCGTCTGCGGCCTGGTCTACAGTAAAATCACAGCGGTTTTCCGCGGATATACATTTGTCTTTGGACTGGGGATTACGGCGGTGGGGATGCTGCTGGTGGCGAATTCCCACCATGCGTTGGTGGTTATCCCAGGTTCTATCATTTCTGGGTTTGGCATGGGGGTTACGCTGCCCACCGGCAATCTGATGTCCGCCGCCAGCGTCTCCCAGGAAAAGTCCGCCTCGGCAATCGCCCTGGGCGCCTCCGCCTATCAGCTCGCGCAGTTTATGACGCCGTTTTTGGTGGCGCCGACAACAGAGCTGGTTCTCGGCGCCGATTCCATCCGTGGGCGCTTTGGCGTGTCTGCCGCCATTTTATGCATTTGGACGGGCCTGGTCTTTTTTGCCACATGGCTTTTCCGCAAAAAAATAACGCCCAAGGGGCGGGAACAGCACTGAAAGGGGATGGAGGTATGCAGAGCACCTATCTGGGGCGCACAGGCCTGAAGGTGAGCCGGTTGTGCCTGGGGACGATGAATTTCGGCCCCAGGACCAGCGAACAGGAGGCGTTTGCCATCATGGATATGGCCCTGGACGCCGGGATCAACTTTTTCGATACGGCGAATATCTATGGCCAGCTATATGCCGACCCCGCGCAGATCCATATGGGGTGGTCGGAGGAGATCATTGGCAGATGGTTTGCACAGGGCGGCGGAAGGAGGGAACGGGTCATCCTGGCAACAAAGGTCTACTGCGACATGTATGACAGTACGGACGGACCCAATGCAGAGGGGCTTTCGGCCTTTAAGCTGAAAAGGGACATCGAGGGTTCCCTGCGTAGGCTGCAAACCGACCACATCGACCTCTACCAGATGCATCATATTGAGCGCCATGCCCCCTGGGAGGAGATTTGGGGAGGCTTTGCATATTTGATTGCCCAGGGGAAAGTGACCTATGTAGGCTCCTGCAATTTTGGCGCCCGCCATCTGGTACAGGCCCAATATGAGGCGGCAAACCGGCATTTTTTAGGCCTGGCGAGCGAGCAGCACCACTACAACCTGCTCTGCCGCCTGCCCGAGCTGGAGGTGATCCCCGCGGCGCAGGAGTTGGGTTTGGGATTTTTACCGTGGGGCCCCTTGGGCGGCGGCCTGCTCAGCGGAGCGGCATTTCAAGCGAACCCGGGCAACAGCCGGGGCGCGCAGGCGGTGAAGGCTTTGGACCAGGAGCAGCAGAACCGCCTGCGGGAATACAGCGCCCTCTGCCGGGAGCTGGGGGAGAGCGAGTCCAATGTGGCGCTGGCCTGGCTGCTGGCGAATCCGGTTGTGACAGCGCCCATCATCGGCCCCCGCACGTTGGAACAGATGGAGAGCGCGCTGCATGCGCTGGAGATCCAGCTTTCCCAGGAGACCCTACAGCGACTGGACGCCCTGTTCCCTGGGCCCGGCGGCCCCGCGCCGGAGGCGTATGCCTGGTAAGCCGCCCATAGGGGAAGAGCCCCCTTCCCACTGTTTTTCGCAAGGGAGCTTTGAAAACCGCCTCCCAAACGGCGTGCATCTGTGCGGCGTTTGGGGGGCGGCCTTTGTTTGGGTATTTCGCTGGGATACGGCGGCTGTGCGGTTCTGTAGGATGCCTTGGGCTTCCTCCCTGCCCCCCGCCGGAGCGGCAGCCCAAGAGAGCCCGCTGGCGGTCCGCAGGCGCCCAGCGGGCCCCTTTTTTAGAGGAATGCCCCCTGCTGGGCAAACTGTTCCCGCAGGGCCAGGATGGCTTTTTTCTCAATGCGGGAGATATAGGACCGGGAGATCCCCAGCCTTTTGGCCACCTCCCGCTGGGTCAGGGGGCGGCCCCCCTGCAGGCCGTAGCGCAGCAGGATGATCCGCCGCTCCCGGTCGTCTAGGGCGCTCTGGATAAACCGGTGGAGCTGCTCCGATTTGATCTTCAGGTCGATGCAGTCCACAATGTTGTCCTCCTCCGCCATGATATCCTGGAGGGTGAGGGAGTTGCCGTCCTTATCGGTGTCAATGGGGTCGGAGATGTATACATCCTGGGCGGATTTCTTTTTGTTGCGGAAGTGCATCAGCACCTCATTTTCAATGCACCGGGAGGCATAGGTGGCAAACCGGGTACCCTTTTTGGCGTTGAAGGTGGAGACCGCCTTGATCAGCCCAATGGTGCCGATGGAGATCAAATCCTCCTGGTCCTTAAAGGAGCTGTAGTATTTTTTTATGATATGGGCCACCAGCCGCAGGTTGTGCTCGATCAGTTTGGCCCGGGCCTGGGCATCCCCCTGGGCCATGGCCTCAAAACAGGCCTGCTCCTCCTTAGCGGAGAGGGGGCGGGGGAAGGAGCCGGAGCCGGTGACATGCAGGGCAAAATAGAGCATGCTGCAGAGGGTGAAAAAGAGGGAAACCACAAAAAAGGACCTCCTTTAGCCGGTCAAAATCCGTCCAAATGGCGGGATATCCTATTTATATGGCGGTGGGCCCCGTCCGGTGCCAGTCCAGGGGGAAAGGGGCGGCGGGATGGGAAAAAATGATTTCCAACCGGGAGGAAATGTGCTATACTGGAAAAAACCAAGGAAATGGGGGCCAACATGGAAAAGCTGCTGTGGATTTTGTTGGCGGCGGTCAATCTGGGGGGCTTTCTGGTCTGCGGCTGGGATAAGCTGGCCGCCAAGCGGGGCTGGAGGCGGGTCCGGGAACGGACGCTGTTTTTGTGGGCAGGCCTGTGGGGCGGCCCGGGGGTTTTGGCGGGGATGTATCTATTCCGCCACAAGACCCGGCATCTGAGCTTTGTCATTGGCGTGCCGCTGCTCATCGTGGCCTCCTATGGGGGCCTTTGGCTGCTGTGGCAGCTGTGGGAACGGGTATTTTAAAGCGCAAAAAAGGGGATGTGTGTGATGAGAATTGGGATTTTGACAGCGGGCGGGGATTGCCCGGGGCTGAATGCCACCATCCGCGGGGTGGTGAAGGCGATCTATCAAAAGATGGATGACGCCCAGATCGTGGGGATTGTGGATGGGTTCAAGGGGCTGATCGAGGGGGAGTACCATGAGATGAAGCCCTCCGACTTCTGGGGGATCCTCACCCAGGGGGGCACCATTTTGGGCACCGCCCGCACCCCCTACCGCCAGATGAAGGTGGTGGAGAACGATGTGGACAAGGTGGCCGAGATGAAGCGCAACTACCGGAAGATGAAGCTGGACTGCCTTTTGACCCTGGGGGGCAACGGCACCCACAAGACCGCCAACCTGCTGGCCCAGGAGGGGCTCAACGTCATCGGCCTGCCCAAGACGATCGACAACGACCTGTGGGGCACCGATGTGACCTTCGGTTTCCACACGGCGGTGGATATCGGCACCGAGGTGGTGGACCGGGTACATACCACCGCCAGCAGCCACAAGCGGGTGATGGTCATCGAGATCATGGGCAACAAGGCCGGCTGGCTCACCCTCTATACCGGACTGGCCGGCGGGGCGGATGTGGTGCTGATCCCCGAGATCCCCTATGACATCCGGGCGGTTATCCGGGCGGTGGACAAACGGGCGGCCGCCGGCCGTGGGTTTTCGATCCTCTGCGTGGCGGAGGGGGCCATGGATGTGGCCGAGGCCAAGATGAAGAAAAAGGAGCGGTCCCAGTACCGGGCGGAATTGGGGATCAGTACCGCCACCAGCCGTATCGCCCGGGAGATCGAGGAGATCTCCTCCTTTGAGACCCGCACGGTGGTGCCCGGCCACTTTGCCCGGGGCGGCGCCCCCTCTGCCTACGACCGGGTGCTGGCCTCCCAGTTCGGCACCTATGCGGCCAAGCTGGTGAGCCAGGGGGTGTTCGGCGTCACGGTGGCCATGCGCAACAATGCGGTGGTCCACAACCCCTTGAGCGAGGTGGCCGGCAAAACCAAGCTGGTGCCCCCCGACCACCAGCTAGTGACCACCGCCCGCCAGCTGGGCATCTCCTTCGGCGACGAACTGTAAAAAGCGGGGCCGGAGATTTTTTCCGAAAAATTCTCCGGCCCCTATTGACAAATTGCAGGGCAGCCTATATAATAATAAGGCGCTGTTCCAAGCGGCGCGGCAACTGGCCCGGTAGTTCAGCTGGTTAGAACGCTAGCCTGTCACGCTAGAGGTCGTGGGTTCGAGCCCCATCCGGGTCGCCATTCTCCTTTTTGGGAGAGAGGATGCCTTTGTAGCTCAGTTGG
>DXES01000191.1 GCA_019114825.1 Candidatus Anaerotruncus excrementipullorum | reverse complement strand
CTGCCACCTTTTGGAAAAGGTGGACGAAAACTTTGCTTGGGCGAAGACCCGCGGGCGGGCGAAAACTTCAGCCGCGCCGCAGGCGCAATCCCCGCTCCCGGGCCCGGGTCGCCCGGCCCAAAAGCCGGTAGACCACCGCAAATAGCGGCGTGCCGAATACCATCCCCGGCACCCCCCAGATGCCGCCCCCCACCGTTACGGCGAACAGCACCCACAGCGGCGGCAGCCCCACCGAGCCGCCAATGATCTTCGGCGCCACAATGTTCCCGTCGATCTGCTGGACCACCACCACAAATACAATATACCACAGCGCCCGCACCGGGCTGACCATCAACAGCAGCAGCACCCCGGGTACCGCCCCGATGAACGGCCCATAGAAGGGGATGATGTTGGTCAGCCCCATCACCACCCCGATCAGCATGGCATAGGGGAACCCCAAAACCGTCAGCCCCACCACGCTGCACACCCCGACAATCGCCGCATCCAACAGCTGGCCGGTCAGGTAGTTGCCAAACGCCTCCACCGCAATCCGCCCGGTGACCGATAGGGTGGCCACCGCCCGCCGGGGCAAAAACGCCCGGCAGAGCCGCCGCCCCTGGCTCAAAAGCTGTTCCTTGTTGAGCAGGATGTGGGCGGCCACCACCAGCCCGATCACAAACGTGACAATGCTGCCGCTCACCGATACCAGCGCCCCCAGCATCCGGGGGATAAAATCCACCAGAAATTGCATCAGCCATGCCGCCGCCTGGCTGAACCACTCGTTCAGCTGCTGGATTAGCTCGGGCGGCAGCACCAGCTCCTGGGCCGCCCAGTTGCCCAGCCGGGCCAGGGAGTCCAGATAGCCGTTCATATTCCGGGCCAGGATCATCACACTGGTGGTCAGCTGGGGGGCCACAATACAGGCCACCACCAAAATCGCCGCCAACAGCAATAGGTAGGTGGAGAGCAGCGCCAGCCCCCGGCGGCGTTTTTGCAGCTTGGGCCCCTCCCCCGGCAGCAGCCGGCAGAATACCCGCTTTTCCAGGCAGACCATCACCCGGTTGAGGATAAAGGCCGCCACCACCCCAATGATAAACGGCATCAATAGATTGCTCAGCCACCGCACCGCCGCCAAAAGCGGCCCCAAATGGCTCAGCCCCAGATAGAGCACCACCGTAAACGCCGCCGCTACACAGTATTCCCGCACCCGGCGCAGATTCATCCGGCCACCTCCGTCCCCAAAAGTTCTCCCGATTTAGGGGGCAAAATTCCCCCAAAAGCCGCCGCCCCCCGCCGCCAAAAACACCTGGTACCCCACCAGGGCCGCCGCCCCCGCCGCCAGGAGGGCCAGCAGGGCGATTGCCAGCCATTTTTTCCGGCGGCCTTGGGCCCGGCGGCGGCGCCTATGCCGGTCCAGCCGGGCAAAGTCGATTACATTGTCCGGTTCCCGCTGGCGGTTGGATTCCTCCTCCATCCCGGCGCACCTCCTTCGGGCAAAAAGCCCATGCTTTTTAGGTTACCACCAGTTTACCACAAATCCCCCGCCGCCGCCAGGGGGATTTTCGCCCCTTATGTCGGTTCGCCAAAAAAAGCCCGGGGATTTGGTAAATTTTCTTTTGCTTTTTCCCCCGCTGGGAAATTGACCGCAGGCGGGATTCGTGCTAAAATAATCTAAAATATACGATTCAAGGAGAGATTCCCACCCGGCCGGACCTGGCCGCCGCCTTTTTCCGGGAGGCAGCGGCCAAAAAACAACTCCGGCGGGGCGGGAACGCTTCGCGTGGCAAAAACTTATCTACCGGGGAGGGGGGACGCCCCCTCCGTAAAGGGCCGGAGGGACCAGAATGAGAGAAACTGCAAAAACCCCAAGCACCACCGTGGGCATCGACATCGGCTCCACCACCGTGAAGCTGATTGTGGTGAAAAACCGCCGGGTGGTCTACCAACAGTATGAGCGCCACATGTCCCAGGTGCGCCCCAAGACGCTGGAGCTGCTGCGGCTGGCAGGGGACCTGCTGCGCCAGGAGCCGTTTACGGTGGCCCTGTCCGGGTCGGCGGGGCTGGGGCTGGCCAAGGCCGCCGGCCTGCCGTTTATCCAGGAGGTGTTCGCCACCGGCGAGGTGGTGAAAAAGCTGGCCCCGGATACCGACGCGGTGATCGAGCTGGGGGGCGAGGACGCCAAGATCATCTTCTTCACCGGCGGGCTGGAGGAGCGGATGAACGGCTCCTGTGCCGGGGGCACCGGCGCCTTTATCGACCAGATGGCCACCCTATTGGATGTGACCCCCGAGCAGCTGGACACCCTGGCCCTGGCCTCCCAAAAGGTGTATACCATCGCCTCCCGGTGCGGCGTGTTCGCCAAGAGCGACATCCAGCCCCTTTTGAACCAGGGGGCCCGCAAGGAGGATATCGCCGCCTCCATCTTCAAGGCGGTGGTGGACCAGACGATCACCGGCCTGGCCCAGGGGCGCAGGATCTCCGGCAAGGTGCTGTTTTTGGGCGGGCCGCTCTTCTTCTTCAAGGCGCTGCAGCGGGAGTTTGTCCGCTCGCTGCACCTGGCGCCGGAAAACGCCATCTTCCCCAATATGGGCCGGTATGCGGTGGCCCTGGGCAGCGCCCTCTATGCGGAAAAGACCGGCGGGCCCCTCACCTATGAGGACCTGCTGGGCCGGCTGGAGGCCGCCGCCACCGGCAGCCACGCCTCCCGCTGCCTGGAGCCCCTGTTTGAGACCCAGGGGGACTACGACGCCTTTGTGGCCCGCCACGCCAGGGCCACTGTGGAGCGGCAGGAGCTGGAGAGCTACAGCGGGGACGCCTACCTGGGCATCGACTGCGGCTCCACCACCACCAAATTGGTGCTGCTCTCGGCCCAGGGGAAGATCCTCTACGAATTTTACGACGCCAACCGGGGCAACCCGGTGGAGATTGTGCGGGAACAGCTGCTCACCCTGCGCCGCCGGTGCGGGGAGCGGGTGGCCATCCGGGGCAGCGCCGCCACCGGCTATGGGGAGGACCTGATCCGCAACGCCTTTTCGGTGGATGCGGGGCTGGTGGAGACGATGGCCCACTTCCGGGCTGCCCGGCGGTTCCAGCCCCAGGTGGATTTTATCCTGGACATTGGCGGCCAGGACATCAAATGCTTTAAGGTGCGCAACAACTCCATCGACTCCATCATGCTCAACGAGGCCTGCTCCTCCGGCTGCGGGTCGTTTATCGGCACGTTTGCCCAGTCGATGGGCTACTCGGTGCAGGAGTTCGCCAAGCTGGGCCTGTTTGCCAAATACCCGGTGGACCTGGGCAGCCGGTGCACCGTGTTTATGAACTCCTCGGTGAAGCAGGCCCAGAAGGAGGGGGCCAGCGTGGAGGACATCTCCGCGGGCATCTCGGTGAGCGTGGTGAAAAACGCCCTCTACAAGGTGATCCGGGCGGCCAGCCCCCAGGAGCTGGGGGAGCATGTGGTGGTGCAGGGGGGCACCTTCCTCAACGACGCGGTGCTCCGTTCCTTTGAGATGGAGCTGGGCCGCCAGGTGGTGCGCCCGGCCATCGCCGGGCTGATGGGGGCCTATGGGGCCGCCCTCTATGCCCAGTCGCTGGAGCTTCGGGAGTCCAGCCTGCTCTCCCTGGAGGCGCTGGAGCAGTTCACCCACACCTCCAAATCCACCACCTGCGGCCTGTGCGGCAACCACTGCAGCCTGACGGTGAACTTCTTCAGCGGCGGGCGGCGGTTTATCTCCGGCAACCGGTGCGACCGGCCGCTGGGGGGCAATTCCGCCGCCACCCTGCCCAACCTCTACCATTGGAAGCTGCAGCAGCTGGTGGGCCTGCCCCGTACCCCCGGCCCCCGGGGCCGGATCGGCCTGCCCCTGGGGCTCAATATGCTGGAAAACCTGCCCTTCTGGCACGCCCTGTTTACCAAACTGGGGTTCGAGGTGGTGCCCTCCCAGGTCTCCAGCCGGGAGACCTACACCAAGGGGCAGTTCTCCATCCCCTCGGACACCGTCTGTTACCCCGCCAAGCTGATGCATGGACATATCGCCGACCTGTTGGAGCAGGGGATCAAGGCCATCTTCTACCCCTGCATGACCTACAACTTCGACGAGCACAAGGGGGACAACCACTACAACTGCCCGGTGGTAGCCTACTATCCGGAGCTCTTAAAGGCCAATGTGGCGGAGCTGAGCCAGGAGGGGGTGCTGTTTTTGCATCCCCACCTGGGCGTCCACCGGCCGGAGACGTTTACCGAAAAATTATATGAGTCCCTGGCAGCCGCCTTCCCGGAGCTCACCCAAGAGGAGGTGGCCGCCGCCACCCAGGCGGCCTATGCCGCCCAAGCCCAGTGGATGGCGGACATCAAGGAGCAGGGGCGGCTGGCCATCGCCTATGCCCGGGAGCATGGGCACAAGATTGTGGTGCTCAGCGGCCGGCCCTACCACATCGACCCGGAGATCAACCACGGCATCGACCGGCTGATCGCCTCGTTTGGGATTGTGGTGGTGGGGGAGGACGCGGTGGCCGACCTGGTGGAGCCGGTAAAGGTGAACGTGCTCAACCAGTGGACCTACCACGCCCGCCTCTACAACGCGGCCAAGTATGTGACCACCCAGCCGGATATGGAGCTGGTGCAGCTGGTGAGCTTCGGCTGCGGCATCGATGCCATCACCACCGATGAGGTGCGTTCGATTTTGGAGGAGGGGGATAAGCTGTATACCCAGCTGAAGATTGACGAGATTACCAACCTGGGGGCGGTGCGGATCCGGATCCGCAGCCTATTGGAGGCGGTGGCCGAACGGGACCGGGCGGCCAAGCGGGCCGCCCGGGCAATCGCCCAGGGAGAGGAGGCGGCGGTCCATGGCTGAGATGGAACGGGTATTGTTCACCAAGGAGATGAAAAAGGAGTACACCATCCTGGTGCCCACCATGCTGCCCATCCACTTCCAGCTGATGCTGGACATCATGCGCTCCTATGGCTACAAGGCGGAGCTTTTGGAGAACAGCGGCCGCAATGTGGTGGACAGCGGCCTGCGCAGCGTCCACAACGACACCTGCTACCCCGCCCTTCTGGTGATCGGCCAGATGATCGACGCCTTGGAGAGCGGCAGGTACGACGTCCACAAGGTCGCCCTGATGATTACCCAGACGGGGGGCGGCTGCCGGGCCTCCAACTACATCCACCTGCTGCGCAAGGCCCTGCAGAAGAGCGGCTACGGGTTTATTCCTGTCATCAGCCTCTCGGCTGGGGGGCTGGAGCGCAACCCCGGCTTCAAGCTGGGGCCGATGATGCTGGACCGGATCTTCTATGCGATCCTCTACGGGGATCTTTTGATGCTGCTCTCCAACCAGACCCGCCCGTATGAACTGGAGGCGGGGCGGACCGACCGGCTGGTGGAGAACTGGGCCGCCCGCCTATCCCAGCAGATGCGGGGCCGGGGGCTGCTCAGCTACCGGAAGGTGAAGGAGAACTATCAGGCGATGATCGCCGACTTTGCAGCCATCCCCCGCACCCAGGAGGAGAAGGTGCGGGTGGGGGTGGTGGGGGAAATCTATGTGAAATTTTCCCCCCTGGGCAACAACAACCTGGAGGACTTCCTGCGCTCGGAGGGGGCGGAGGTGGTGGTGCCGGGGCTGATGGACTTTCTGCTCTACTGCATCTACAACCAGCTCAACGACCAAAAGCTCTATGGGGGGGCCTCCAAGCTGCGGGACCGGGTGATGAAATTTGTTTACCAGTTCCTGGTGAAAAAGCAGCTGGATATCATCCGGCTGATCCAGCAGGAGGGCTCCTTCCGGCCGGGGGGGTATTTCCCCCACACGGCCACGCTGGTGGACGGCTATCTGGACCACGGGGTCAAGATGGGAGAGGGGTGGCTCTTAACCGCCGAGATGCTGGAGCTGATCGAGCAGGGCACCTGCAACATTGTGTGTACCCAGCCGTTTGGGTGCCTGCCCAACCACATTGTGGGCAAGGGGATGATGCGGGTGATTAAGGAGCGCAACCCCAAGGCCAACATTGTGGCGGTGGACTACGACCCGGGGGCCACCCGGATCAACCAGGAGAACCGGATCAAACTGATGCTGGCCAACGCCCATGCGATTGCCCAGGCGGAGCAGGAGGAGGATGGGGGCGAGCTGCCCATGCCCCAGGCGGAGGATTATGAGGCGTTGGCCTCCTCCTTCCGCTGAGGCGCGGCCGCTGCGCGGCTGCCCGCTGCACGGCGGCAAAAGCAAAGTTTTCGTCCACCTTTTTCAAAAGGTGGCAGGATTCCAAAGGGCGGCGCCCTTTGGCCGCTGGCCGCAGCCAGCGGAACTCTTTAT
>DXES01000190.1 GCA_019114825.1 Candidatus Anaerotruncus excrementipullorum | reverse complement strand
GTGTCCACACCGGCATCTTCCTGGACGCCTATATGTAATCTAGCGTTTCCATATTACGCTCAGTAATATGCAGCGCCTTCGCAACCCCCACTCTCTCCGAAAAACAGGGCCCGCAGGGGCCCTGTTTTTTTACGCCTGCGGCGCTGCCGCCCGCGGGGCTTCGCCCAAGCAAAGTTTTCGCCCGCCTTTTTCAAAAGGCGGCAGGATTCCAAAGGGCGGCGCCCTTTGGCCGCTGGCCGCAGCCAGCGGAACGCTCTTATACTTTAGGCGTATTTGGGGGTTTGGGGGCCTTTACAAGAGAAAGGCCCCCAAGGCCCCTCCCCATTCCCCCCACCCAGGCGGCAAACGGCCTCCCCGCCGGGGAGGTGGCGCGCAGCGCCAGAGGGGGCCCTAGCTAGGGGTTTCCCGGCTCCTTCCGTAGGAATCCCCTGTTAGAAGCATCAAACCGGAGGGCGGGATGGGGAAGCCGCCGGTTGGGGAGGAGGGGGTTGCAATTTTGGGGAAAGATGCTTATAATTGAGAGCGACAATATCCTCAAAAAAAGGAGCGGGAAACGAATGATTATCTTCGAAAATGACTATTCCGCCGGCTGTGCCCCCGAAATTATGGAGCGCCTGGCCGCCAGCAATCTGGAACAGACGACCACCTATGGCAAGGATGACTACTGCAAGCGGGCCTCCCAGATGATCCTGGAGCAGGCCCAGCTGCCGGAGGGGGAGGTCTTTTACTTTGTGGGGGGCACCATCGCCAACGCCACCGCCACCAGCTACCTGCTGCGCCCCTACCAGGGGGTGCTCTGCGCCGCCTCCGCCCATATCACCGCCCACGAGGCGGGGGCCATCGAGGCGGGGGGCAACAAGGTGCTGACCATCCCCTCGGAGGATGGCAAGCTCACCCCCGACCAGATCGAGCAGGCGGTGATGGCCTACCGCAACGACCACGCCTGGCAGCAGCTGGTGGAGCCGGGGATGGTGTACATCTCCCAGTCCACCGAAAACGGCACCGTCTATAACAAAGCCGAGCTGGAGGGGATGCATGAGGTCTGCCAGAAATATGCCCTGCCCCTCTATGTGGATGGGGCCCGCCTGGGCTATGGCCTGGCCGCCCCGGATGGGGACGTGACCTTGGCCGACCTGGGGCGGCTGTGCGATATGTTCTATATCGGCGGCACCAAACAGGGGGCCCTGTTTGGGGAGGCGATGGTGATCTGTAACCCCGCCTACCGCCAGGGCTTCTCCAATATGATGCGCCACAAGGGGGCTGTGCTGGCCAAAGGCCGGCTGATGGGCATCCAGTTTGAAACCCTCTTTGAGGATGGCCTCTACTTCCGCCTGGCGGCCCACGCCAACAAGCTGGCCATGAAGATCCGGGGGGTGCTGGAGGAGAAGGGCTGCCAGCTGCCCTTCGATAACCGCACCAACCAGCAGTTTGTCCTCTGGCCGGTGGAGACCATCCGCCAGGTGGAGCAGCAGTACCAGCTCTACGACTTCGGCCCCCATCCCTCCGGCCTGCACCTGGCCCGGTTCAACACCAGCTGGTATACCAGGGAGGAGGACGTGGACGCCCTGGTGGCCGACCTGCGCCGCTGGCTGTAATCCCCTCGTTTTCCCGCCCATGCCCTTTTCGCCTGGGGGCATGGAAAAAGGGAGGCCGCAGCAATGCAGCCTCCCTTTTTTTGCGCTTTTTTGGGGGGATTATTTGCAGAAGGTCTGGCGCATCCGCTCCAGGGCGCTCTCCAGGGTGGAGCGGGGGCAGGCGGCGTTCAGCCGCTGGAAGCCTGCGCCGGTGGGGCCGAACATCGACCCCCGGTTGAGCCACAGCTTGGCCTCATACAGCAGCTTGTGGGTGACCTCCTCCTCCGGCAGGCCCAGGCCTTTGAAGTCCAGCCACAGCAGGTAGGTGGCCTCCGGGTGGATCATGGTGACCCCGGGGAGCTTTTCGGCCACAAATTCCTCCACCAGGCGGAGGTTCCCCTCCAGGTAGCTTTTCAGCTGCTGGTACCACTCCTCCCCCTCGTTGTAGGCGGCCATGCAGGCCACAATCCCCAGCACATTGCACTCGTCAAAGGCGGGGCGCTCCTTGGCCTGGACAAACCGCTCCCGCAGCTCCGGGTTGGGGATGATGTTGTTGGCCACCTGCAGGCCCGCCAGGTTGAAGGTCTTGGAGGGGGAGATGCACAGGATGCACCGGTCCCGCAGGCAGGGGGCGGCGTTGAGCAGCACCGTGTGCTGGCCGCCCCACCAGGTGAAGTCGCAGTGGATCTCGTCGGCCACCACAATCACCCCATAGCGGTGGCAGATCTCCCCCAGCCGGGCCAGCTCCTCCGGCGTCCAGGAGCGGCCCACCGGGTTGTGGGGGCTGCAAAAGAGCATCAGCTTGATGTTGTGGGCCTGGATGGTCTTTTCCAGCCCCTCAAAATCCATGTAGTATTTCCCGTCCCGGAGCACCAGGTCGTTGGAGACGGGGACGCGGCCGTTATTTACCACCACATTTTTAAACGGGTGGTAGACCGGCTGCTGGATCAGCACCGGGTCCCCCGGCTGGGTAAACGCCCGCACCGCGGTGGCCAGGGAGTAGACGATGGTGGGGGTCTTGACCAGCCAGCTGGTCTCGAAGGTGAACTGGTAGTGGCGCTCCCACCAGCCCCGCACCGCCTGGGCATACGCCTCGCCGGTCTCGGTATAGCCAAAGATGCCGTGGTCCACCCGGCGGTGGAGGGCATCCAGCACCGGCTGGGCGGTGGCGAACTCCATATCCGCCACCCACAGGGGGGTCACATCGGCGGGGTAGCCCTCCCGCTGGATGAAGTCGTACTTCTCCGCCATGGTGCCGGTGCGGTCGATCACCCGGTCGAAATCATAAACCATACTGCACACACTCCTTTTTCTCGCTGTCGCTCTATCTCAGGCGCCCTGGGCGCTTTTGGCCGGCTTTTGGTAGGAGAGGGTGGCCACCGCCCCCAAAATCAGCAGGATGCCGATGATCTGCAGCACCGACAGGGGGTCCCGGAAGAGCACTACCCCCAGGATGGTGGAGACCACCAGGTCCACCGTGGCGATCATGGCCGCCTTGCCGCTCTCCACCCGGGTCATCCCCCAGCTGTAGAGGGCGCTGGGCACCGCGGCGCACAGGCAACCCAGCGTCAACAGCAGCAGCAGGCACCGGGGCTCGGCCAGCGCCGGGAACGACTGGGGCAGGTGGCTGAAGGGCAGCACCACCACAAACGGGAAGAGCACACAGTAGAAGGTGGCCGAATCCCCCGAGCAGCCGGCCAGGATGGCTTTTTTCAAAAACAGGCTGTACATGGCGTAGAAAAACCCGGCGGCCAGCCCCAATAGGATCCCATAGAGGCTGTAGGAGGCCCCGCCGCTCTGGAGCACCCCGGTGACCAGCACGCACCCGGCCAGGGTCATGGCCAGGGCGCAGAGCTTCTGGCGGGTGAGCCGCTCGTGGAACAGGAAGATGGAGAAGATGGTGACAAAGCCGGGGGCGGTATAGGACATGGCCGCCGCAAAGGAGACCGCCGTCTCCTCCACCGCCATAAAGTAGGTGAGGTTGTAGATGCCGGAGCCCACCCCGCCCGAGAGGAACAGGAAGAACAGCTGCCGCCAGCTGACCCGGAAGGCCTGCCGGTTGCGCAAGAGGAGGATCAGCCCCGCCAAAATCGAGGCGATGAGCATCCGGTAGGCGGCTGTCTGGGGGGAGGTGATCCCGTAGGGCTGCAAAAACTTGAAGATGGTGCCCATGCACCCCCAGAGGCATCCGGAGAGCATGACGAACAGGTAGGCCATGACATCCAACACTCCTTTCCCGGCAAAAAAGCGCCCCCGCTTTGGGGGAACGCCTGCCAGCTGGAAACGCCCTGGAAAAGGGCCTCCGGCGGCGCGCCAAAGGCCCTCAAAGCGGGCGGCTTTCCTTATTATAAAAGGGGCAATTCCGGTTGTCAAGGGGGGCGTTTTCAGTTGTCCAGCCGCCCCAGCAGCTTGCCCAATACCGGGTCCTGGGCCAGCCGCTCCAGGGCGGCGCACCCCAGGGGGGTGATCCGGCTGCCCAGCCGCCCCGCCCCCGGCAGCAGCATCCCGGCGGTGGCCAGCTGGGCGGTCAGCCGCCGGATCTCCAGCTCGCTGAGCTTATCCCCCCGGGCGGCCAGCCGCTGGGCCAGGACGTGGCGCCCCAGCCCGGCGGGGGCGGCGGCCAGCTCCCGCAGCACCAGGTAGTACCCGGCCTCCCGCCCGGCAATCTGCCCCAAAAAGGCCTCCAGCTCCCGGTCGATCAGGGCCTGGCGGCTGCCGGCGGCCGGCTGGGGGGCGGCCGGCTGGGCCTGGGGGGCGGCCTGGGGGGCGGCCTGGGGGGTCCAGCTGTGGGAGAGGGGGGCCAGGTCCCGCACATCCAGGTTCCCGGCGGGCAGGGCGGCCAGGTATTCCACCCAGTTGCGCAGCTCCCGCACGTTGCCGTACCAGGGGTAGCCCAGCAGGTACCGCTGGGCCTGGAGGGTCAGGGTGAAGGTGCGGCCCTTCTGGCGGGCAAAGTGGTCAAAGAGGGGCAGGATATCCTGGGGCCGCTGGCGCAGGGGGGGCACCTCCAGGGGCACCACGCTCAGCCGGTAGTAGAGGTCCCGGCGGAACCGCCCGGCCTCCATCAGCTGCCACAGGTTCTGGTTGGTGGCGGCAATCACCCGGATGTCCACCGGCAGGGTGGCGTCCCCGCCGATCCGCTGCACCTCCCGCTCCTCCAGCACCCGCAGGATGCGGGCCTGCAGGTTCAGGTCCATGTCCCCGATCTCGTCCAGGAGGATGGTGCCGGTGTGGGCCAGGGCAAAGAGGCCGGCCTTGCCCCCCCGGCGGGCGCCGGTGAACGCCCCCTCCTCGTAGCCGAACAGCTCGCTCTCCAACAGCTCCCGGGGCAGGGCGGCGCAGTTGAGGGCCACAAACGGCCCCTCCCGCCGGTCGGAGGCGTTGTGGATCGCCTGGGCCAACAGCTCCTTGCCGGTGCCGCTCTCCCCGGTGATCAGGATGGTGGCCCCCGAGCGGGCGTGGCGGCCGGCGGTCTCCTTGAGCTCCCGCATAGCGGGGCTCACCGAGACGATGTCGGCGAAGGTGCGCTTGGCGGTGTGGCCCTGCTGGCGGATCCGCCGGCGCAGCAGCCGCTGCTGGCGCTCCTTCTCCTCAAAGGCGCTCAGCTCCACCAGCGCCCCGCTGGGCAGGTCGCCGGTCTGGATGGGCAGGATGCGAAAGGAGACCAGCGTCCCCCCCAGGTCCAAAATCTGCACCTCGGTGTCGGTCTGGATGGCAGAAAACTCCCGGGTGAGCTGGCAGGGGAGCAGCTTCTCGATCCTAGCCCCGGCCTGGAGCTGGGGGCCCAGGATCTGCGCCGCCTGGCGGTTGCTGCTGCGCACCAGCCCCGCCCGGTCCAGCAGGAGCATCCCCTCCTCCAGCTTGTCCATCAGGGAGAGGAAGGCGCCGCTGGTGGCGGTGTTCCGGTCCAAAAGGTAGTTGAGGCTGTTGCGGAAGGAGCAGACCTCCTGCACATAGCTCAAAAACCCCTCCTGGCTGAGCAGCGGCTCCAGCCCCAGGTAGACGGCGATCTCGGTGACCGTCTGGGGGTCGATCACCCGCTGGCCGATGTTGATCACCTGGCGGATGTAGCTGGGCACATAGCCCGGCTCCCCGGGGGTGACCGCCACCCGGGGCAGCGGGTCGGCGGGCACCGCCGACCGGGTGAGGGGGAAGTATTCCAGGTGGGTGAGCCCCACCATCTGGAAGTTGGTGATCGTCTCGGCGGTGGAGCTGTCGGTGTCGTTGGCCACCAGCACCCGGGTGCCGGCGGGGATCTCCCGGATCCGCTGGGCCTGGGCCTTGGTGATGGTGGGGGTCAGGTAGACCACCGGGGTGTTGGGGTCAAAAAACTGGCGGGCGGCGTAGTAGGTGATTGCCTCGGCCACCAGGATCAGGTCGGCGTGGACCGGGCTGCGCACCGGATTGGACTGGCCGCAGTAGACGTCGATCTCCAGCGCCTGGCCGAACACCCGGCGCAGGATGGAGGTCAGGTGGGGCCCCCAGGGGCGGGCGAAGGTGAGGATGGCGACTTTGGGGGTCATAATGGTACCTTCCTTTGCGTTGTGGGATTTTGCGGGACTTTGTAGGACTATTTTAGACGATTTTGGTGGAAAAATCAAGGTGGAATTTTTCTACAGGCCCGCAAAAAAGTTTAGAAATAGTTTACAAAATAAACCACGGAATTTTCTACAAGGATGACAAAGAAATCACGATGTTCAACAAAAATTCAAAATTCGCCGTGTCTTGGCCGGAAACTTGCTGTATAATAACTTCGCACATGCGGTAATTGGGCCGCAGCTTGGAAAAGGAAAAGGGATCGGATGAAATTAGCAGCTGGAAAGGAAGGCCCTATTGCATGAACACCAAGCGGGTCCCCCACTACGCCATGACCCTGGGCGGCTACCGCACCTCCCTGTCCTACCCGGTGCTCTCCTCCCACTCCTACCTGCCCCGGGAGGAGCGGCTGAAGATCGGCATCACCGACGGCATGATGCGGGTTTCGGTGGGCATGGAGAACACCGAGGACCTGGTGAACGACTTTATGCAGGCGCTGGAGGTCTTTGGCAAATAAGCATCCGCCGCCCCCAGGGGCGTTGAGGATAGAGAGAACATACACCACGCGAAAAATTGAAAGGATGAGAACGAATGGCAGAGTATGGATTCGAGACAAAGCTGCTGCATGAGGGTACCCGGGTGGAGCGCCTGGCCACCGACCCGGAGACGGTGCCGGTCTATATGACCACCGCCTTCCATGTGGACGATCTGGACGCCCTGGAGGCCCGGTACGCGGTGAAGGGCTTCTGCTACAACCGCAGCGACAACCCCAACCGGGTGGCCCTGGCCGACCTGATGACCAGCCTGGAGGAGGGCGAGATGTCCATCGCCACCAACTGTGGCATGTCCGCCATCTCTATTGTCATGCTCTCCATGCTCTCCCAGGGGGACCACATCCTGGCGGACAAGACCCTCTATGGCGAGACGGTCACCCTCTTCGACCTGATGGCCAAGTACGGCATCTCGGTGACCTACGCCGACTTCACCGACCTGGAGAAGGTGAAGGCCGCCGTCCGTCCGGAGACCAAGGTGTTCTACACCGAGACCATCTCCAACCCCATGATCACTGTGGTGGATATCCCCGCCATCGCCGCCATCGCCCATGAGCACGGCTGCAACCTGGTGGTGGACAACACCTTCACCGGCCCCGTGGCCATCAAGCCCCTGAAGCTGGGCGCCGACGTGGTCATCAACAGCCTGACCAAGTTCTCCAACGGCCACAGCGACGTGCTCTGCGGCTCCGCCACCGGCCGTCTGGACCTGATCCAGCAGGCCCGCAGCTTCTCGGTGCTCCACGGCGGCGTGGCCGACCCCATGTCCGCCTGGCTCTGCCAGCGGGGTATGCGCACCATGGGCCTGCGGGTCCGCCAGCAGGCCCACAACGCCGAGCAGCTGGCCGCCGCCCTGGTGAAGCACCCCCATGTGAAGAAGGTGCTCCATCCCAGCCTGGCCTGCCACCCGCAGCATGAGCTGGCCCAGCGGCTGTACACCAACGGCATCACCACCGCCATGATGGGCATCGAGGTGCCCGCCGACCGGGAGAAGATCAACGCCTTCATCCGCAGCCTGAAGATCGTCAACTACGCCATGACCCTGGGCGGCATCCGCACCACCATCGCCCATCCCTGCACCTCCTCCCACCACGGCCTGCCCCAGGAGGTCCTGGACGACATCGGCATCACCTTCGGGCTGATCCGCGTGTCGGTGGGCCTGGAGAACATCGAGGACCTGATCGCCGACTTCGAGCAGGCCCTGAAGGTGTTCGACTGAGAGGGACAAAAAAATCGCTCAAAATTTCTAATAGGTTCTATCGAAATTCCCAATGGGAAAATCGATGGCTAGTTGCCTAAAAAGTTTTGACTGATTTCCCGAAAAGTGGTACAATAGGTTACAAAATCCAGACTGTGGAACGGGCAGCCCCCTAGCCCCTCCCCGCCAAAGGGCGGGGAGGGGGCCCGGGGCGCCCCTTCCCCGGCTCTGGCGGACGCCGAAAGCACCCGCCGGGAAACCCGGCAAAAACCACAAGAAGGCGTTTGGAAACTTCCCGCAGCTCCCCCCGTAGCGGGGTTTGGGAGAGCCGCCCGCAAGATGTTTCAATGGTTTTTTGTCCTTGGTTCTTTGTTCTTTGTCCTTTGTCTTAAAGAGTAGCTTGGAAAGTGAAATCGTTCGGAAAGCTTGGAGAAATTTTCGGAGGTATCGGCGCGGCGGGGCCCATATTGCCGGCAGACCGGCGGAGTGAAGAAACGAAGGGAGCGTGTCCAAATGAAAAAACTATTGGCAGCAATTCTCTGTGGGGCGATGGTCCTGAGCCTGGCCGCCTGCGGCGGCGGCAGCGAGTCCACCGCCTCGGGAACCACCTCCGGCGGCGGGGCCGCCTCCGGCGAGGCCGCCTCCGGCGGCAGCGACACCCTGCGGGTCATCAACCAGCAGGACCCCGGCACCTTTGATCCGGCCGGCGTGGACGACCAGTCCTACTTCCAGGTGGTCCGGCAGATCTACGAGCCCCTCTTCAAGCTCAACAACGACGGCACGGTGGAAAACTGGCTGTGCGAGGAGTACAGCTACGACGACGACACCCACCTGCGGGTCACCCTGCGGGACGTGCAGTTCAGCGACGGCACCCCGCTCACCGCTGAGGACGTCCTCTGGAGCCTGCAGCGGATCCGGGACGAGACCCTCCCGGCCATCTCCGCCATCCAGGGCATCAACTTTGAGGAGTGCCAGGTGGTGGACGACAAGACCCTGGTGATTGCCACCGACGGCCCCCAGGCCACCCTGTTGGCCCGGCTGGCCTACCCGGGCACCGGCATCGCCAGCAAGGCCGCCCATGAGGCGGCGGGCGGCGACTGGCTCAATGGCGCCGCCATCGGCACCGGCCCCTATGCCCTGAAGGAGTATGTGGCCGGCGACCGCACCGAATACGTGGCCAACGAGAACTACTGGCGGGAGGGCGAGCCCAAGGTGCCCAACCTGCAGATGCGCCACATCACCGACGACACCACCCGCTCCACCGAGGCCAAGGCCCTGGGCGCGGATATCATCTACAACATCAACAGCCGTGAGATCGAGGCTGTGGACGCCGTGGAGGGCGTTCACACCATCGAGGAGCTGGGCACCAACACCACCTACCTGATGCTCAACTCCAAGATGGCCCCCCTGGACGACCCCGCCGTCCGTGAGGCGATCACCTACGCCATCAACGTCCAGCAGACGGTGGACCTGATCTACGGCGACTTCGGCTCCGCCGGCAGCGGCATGGTGGCCCCGGGCGTCCTGGGCTACGACGAGACCTCCTTCCAGGAGCACTACGGCCACGGCTATGACCCGGAGACCGCCAAACAGATGCTGGCCGACGCCGGCTATCCCGACGGCATCGAGCTGACCATGCTCACCGATATCGGCGATTCCACCCGTAACGACATCGCCGAGGCGTTCCAGGCCCAGATGGCCCCCGCCGGCATCACCCTGAACATCGTCATGCTGGAGAACGTGGTGCTCTACAACCGGGTGGCCCAGGGCGACCAGCACCACATGGTGCTCTACGGCCTGACCTGCTCCGACTTCGAGGCGGACGGCCTGCTCAACCAGATCCTACCCGGCTCCTCCAACTCCAAGATGACCGGCTTTGACGATCCCCACTTCGTGGAGCTGATCAACATCGGCGCTTCCACCATGGACCGCACCGAGCGTGAACAGGCGTGGAAGGACGCCCTAAACTACCTGGCCGAGGCGGACGTGATGATCCCCGTCTGGCACAAGGCGCTGGTGGCCGCTGTGGGCGACAACGTGGAGGGCTTCGAGCTCTGCCGCGACTACGAGGAACACTACCTGCAGGGGGTCAGCCTGAGCTGACAGCTTCCCCGCAAAACCGGCGCAGTGGCCCCGCCCCGCCGCCGGCAACACCCAATCACGAGACCACCTCCTGGGGCCGGGGCGCATACCCCGGCCCCGGGAGGCCCATAAGGCTGAATGCAAAATTTTTCCAGCCCGCCCGGCGGGCCGGAGGGATTTTACAGATAGGAGATCCCTTCCCCACGGCCCCGGCGGGCCGGAAAGGACCCTACTGGCGGCTGTTTTTTACGGCCCCTAGGTAGGATGACGGTTCTATTGGCATTTTTCGGGGGGCGCTTGCCTGTCCCCCGCAAAGATGTCCCGGGAGACCGGGAGAGGCGGCTGTTTTTTACGGCCCCTAGGTAGGATGACGGTTCTATTGGCATTTTTCGGGGGCGCTTGCCTTCCCCCGCAAAGATGTCCCGGGAGACCGGGAGAGATAGAAAAAAGGAACAGAAGGGAGAAACGAAATGAAGAAACTGTTGGCACTGGCACTCACTGGCGCAATGCTCCTGAGCCTGGCCGCCTGCGGCGGCGGCAGCGAGGCCTCCTCCGCCGCGGCCGTGGGCACCGGCTCCACCGCCGCTGCCGAGGGCGAGGCCACCTATGCCGATACCCTGCGGGTGGTAATCCCCCAGGACCCCGGCACGCTGGAGCCCGGCAAGATCAACACCCAGACCTACTTTCAGGTGGTCCGGCAGATCTATGAGCCGCTGTTCACCTTCATGCCCGACGGCACCCTGGAGCCCTGGCTCTGCGAGAGCTACGAGTATGAGGACGACACCAACCTGATCATCCACCTGCGGGAGGGCGTGAAGTTCAGCGACGGCACCCCCCTCACCGCGGAGGACGTGCTCTGGAGCCTGCAGCGGGTTGTGGACCAGAGCCTGCCGCCCATCGCCTACATCATCGACATCGACTTTGAGAAGTCGGAGGTCATCGACGACAACACCCTGCGCCTGGTGACCGTCCGCCCCGCCGCCACCCTGACCAAGCGGCTGGCGTTCCCCGGCCTGGGCGTGGCCAGCAAGGCCGCCTATGAGAACGGGACCCAGAACTGGCTGGGCGACGCGGTGGTGGGTACCGGCCCCTACAAGCTGGTGGAATATGTGGCCGGCGACCGCCTGGAGCTCACCGCCAACGAGAACTACTGGCGTGAGGGCGAGCCCGCCACCCCCAACCTGCAGCTGCGGTTCATCAAGGACGACACCTCCCGCTCCACCGAGGCCAAGGCCAAGGGCGCGGACATCGTCATCACCCTGAACCACCGCGAGTTTGACGCGGTGAATGCTGTGGACGGCATGCATGTGGAGACCGTCCCCTCCACCAACAGCGTCTACCTGATGCTCAACTGCAAGAAGGCCCCCTTGGATGATCCCAAGGTCCGCGAGGCGTTCACCTACGGCATCAACCTGCAGCAGACCGCCGAGCTGGTGTACGGCGACTTCGGTTCCGCCCCCAGCGGCATGATCGCCCCCATCGTCTTCGGCAACAACCCCGACAGCTTTGCCGAGTACTGGGCCCACGGCTATGACCCGGAGAAGGCCAAAGAGCTGCTGGCCGAGGCCGGCTACCCCGACGGCGTGACGGTGGAGATCCTGGTGGAGACCGGCGACACCGCCCGCAACGAGATGGCCCAGGCGTTCCAGGCCCAGCTGGCCCCCGCCGGCTTCAACCTGCAGATCACCCAGCTGGATGCGGTGGTGCTGTACGACCGGGTCAACGCCCAGAACCAGCACGACATGGTGCTCAGCGGCCTGACCTGCTCCGACTACGAGGCGGACAACTTCCTCAACCAGCTGCTGGAGGGCTCCAACAACATCAAGATGACCAACTTCGACGACCCGCACTTCTTTGAGCTGATCGAGACCGGCGCCACCATCATGGACGACGCCGAGCGCGAGAAGGCTTGGCAGGCGGCGCTGGATTACCTGATGGAGGCCAACGTGATGATCCCTGTGTGGCACAAGGACCTGAACGGCGCGGTGGCCGACAACGTGGAAGGCTTCAACCTCTCCCCGGCCTTCGAGGAGCACTACTACCAGTTCGCCAAGGTGCGGCAGTAATCCCCCTTTTGCCGCTGCTGCAGCCCAGCGCCCTGCCCTTGCGCGGCTGCCCGAGCAACCCGGTTGCCCGTGGCTTGGCGGCATCCGATTGAGAGTGGAATGTTACGTTGTCAATCCCCCGCGGCGGTTTTGCCGCCGCGGGGGACCCCCAACCCGGGGTATAGAAATCGATAGAAAAAAGGAAAAGGAGACGTAACATGAAAAAACTGTTGGCACTGGCACTGGCCGGCGCGATGCTGCTGAGCCTGGCCGCCTGCGGCGGGGGCGAGAGCTCCGGGACCGCCAGCGGCGCAGCTTCCGGCGGTACAGCGGCCGAGGCCCCCGCTGAGGGCGAAGCCACCGATACCCTGCATGTCATCCTCCCCCGCGACCCCGGTACCCTGGAGAACGGCAAGATCGACGACCAGTGGTACTACCAGAGCCTGACCCAGATCTATGAGCCCCTCTTCCGTCTGGATAGCGACGGCAACCTGATCAACTGGCTGGCCGAGAGCCACGAGTTCGAGGACGACACCCATCTGGTGCTCCACCTGCGGGACGTGAAGTTCAGCGACGGCACCCAGATGACCGCCGAGGACGTGCTCTGGAGCCTCAAGCGCAACCAGGACGAGACCCTGCCCTCCATCTCCCAGATCATGGACGTGGACTTTGAGCAGTCGGAGGTCATCGACGAAAAGACCGTGCGCCTGGTGACCACCAAGGCCGCCCCGACCCTGCCCTACCGGCTGGCCTATCCCGGCCTGGGCGTCACCAGCAAGGCTGCCTATGACGCCTCCGGCGGCGACTGGCTGGGCGGCGCGGTGGTTGGCACCGGCCCCTACAAGCTGGTGGAATATGTGGCCGGCGACCGCCTGGAGCTCACCGCCAACGAGAACTACTGGCGTGAGGGCGAGCCCTACATGAAGAACCTGCAGCTGCGGTTCATCCTGGATGACACCACCCGTTCCACCGAGTCCCGGGCTATGGGCGCCGACATCATTGTGGCCCCCAACCAGCGGGAGCTGGAGTCGATCGACGCTGTGGACGGCGTCCATGTGGACCAGGTGCTCTCCAGTAACACCGTCTACCTGATGCTCAACTCCAAGCAGGCCCCCCTGGATAACCCCACCGTCCGTGAGGCGGTCACCTACGCGGTGAACATCCCCCAGACCGTCCAGCTGGTGTATGGCGACTTCGGTTCTCCCGGCAGCGGCATGGTTGCCCCTGGCATCCTGGGCTACGACGAGACCATGTTCGAGTCCCACTTCGGCCACGGCTATGACCCCGAGAAGGCCAAAGAGCTGCTGGCGGAGGCCGGCTACCCCGACGGCATCACCCTGGAGATCCTGGTGGAGACCGGCGACACCGCCCGCAACGAGATGGCGGAGGCGTTCCAGGCCCAGATGGCCCCTGCGGGCATCACCCTGAACATCACCCAGCTGGAGAACGTGGTCCTCTACGACCGGGTCAACAACAGCCAGGACTACTACATGTCCCTGTACGGGCTGACCTGCTCCGACTTCGAGGCCGACTCGATGCTCAACCAGCTGCTGCCCGGCTCCTCCAGCATCAAGTACACCAACTTTGACGATCCTACCTTCCTGGAGCTGATCGAGGAGAGCGGCAGCGTCATGGACCGGACCGAGCGGGAGGCCGCCTATAAAGAGGCCCTCAACTACCTGGCCGAGGCCAACGTGATGATCCCCGTCTGGCACAAGGCGCTGGCCTGCGCCGTGAAGGACAACGTGGAAGGCTTCGAGATGAGCCGTGCCTTCGAGGAGCACGAGTTTAGGGACGTGAAGGTGAACTGAACCGGCAAATCCCACCCACAATAGTTCGGTAGCAATCCCAAGTTTGCCCCCCTGGGGCATCCCGTAAGATTGTGTGTGTCGTATATTCCGGCCGGCCCGCGGCGGCCCCCTAGGCCGCCGCGGGAGGGCCTTCGGCCCACAGGCGGAAGATATATAGAGAAAGATAGAAAGGGAAGCACACAACCGACTACTTTCCGGCCTGCGCCCGGCGCAGGCGCCAAAAGCGCAGCCCGGCCCCTTAAAAAAGGGCCGGCGCGGCGCGGTTTCGCAGGAGGCTGCGCGGCCCCCATGGGGCAGCCCACCGGGGCCGCAGATCCGCCGGCCTGCGGGACCTTCCATCCGCCAATCCCCCTTTTTTAGGGGTTGGGGGCCCGGCCGTGGGGCCCTTGATAGACCGCGGCATATAGGGGAACGGGTAGGACCGCGTGAAAAGCAGCGCGCGGATTCTATCCAGGCGGACTTTGGGCCGCCAACCGGCATCGGAGGCCGGGAATTTCAATCTCGAAAGGAGAAGCAAAATGAAAAAACTGCTGACAATGCTGCTGTGTGGCGCCATGGTGCTGAGCCTGGCTGCCTGCGGAGGCGGGGATGAGGGTTCCGCTTCCACCGGCGGCGCAACCGCGGAGGGCGAGGCCTCCACCACCGCCAGCGACACCCTGACCGTTGTGGTCCCCATGGACCCGGGCACCCTGGAGCCTGGCCGCATCAATGAACAGGCGTTCTATGGTGTGGTACACCAGATCTATGAGCCCCTGTTCATCCTGGACTACGATGGCCAGCTGCAGAACTGGCTGTGCGAGAGCTACGAGTACGAGGACGACACCCACCTGCTGATCCATCTGCGGGACGTGAAGTTCAGCGACGGCACCCAGCTGACCGCCAACGATGTGCTCTGGAGCTTCCAGCGCATTGTGGAGAACAGCCTGCCTCCCATCTCCCAGATCATGGATCTGGACATTGACAACTGCGAAGTCGTGGACGACTCCACCGTCCGTCTGGCCACCGTCCGCCCGGCGGGCACCCTGCTCAAGCGCCTGGCCTATCCCGGCCTGGGCATTGCCAGCAAGGCTGCCTATGACGCCGCCGGCGGCGACTGGATGAACGGCGCAGCCATCGGCACCGGCCCCTATGTGGTCAAGGAGTATGTGGCCGGCGACCGCCTGGATATGACCGCCAATGAGAACTATTGGCGCGAGGGCGAGCCCGCCACCCCCAACCTGCGGCTGCGTTTCGTCAGCGACACCACCTCCCGCTCCACCGAGGCCAAGGCCAAGGGCGCGGATATCGTCATCAACATCAACTCCCGTGAGGAGGAAGCGGTGAACGCGGTGGATGGCGTGTCGGTCATCAAGGCCCCCGCCACCAACACCCAGTACCTGATGATGAACACCAAGGTCGCCCCCCTGGACGATCCCCTGGTGCGCGAGGCGGTCACCTACGCCATCAACATCCCCCAGACGGTCCAGCTGGCCTACGGCAACCTGGGCTATCCTGCCAGCGGCATGGTGGCCCCCGGCGTCCTGGGCTATGACGAGACCATGTTTGACGAACACTTCAACCACTACGACCCGGAGAAGGCCAAAGAGCTGTTGGCCGAGGCTGGCTATCCCGACGGCATCGAGCTGGAGGTCCTGAACGAGGCCGGCGACGCCACCCGCCACGACATCTGCGAGGCGTTCCAGGCCCAGATGGCCGCGGCCGGCATCAAGCTGACCATCACCGAGCTGGACTCTGTGGTGCTCTACGACCGGACCAACGCCGGCGACCAGCACCAGCTGGTGTTCAACGGCCTGACCTGCTCCGACTACGAGGCGGATGCCTTCCTGAACCAGCTGCTGCCCGGTTCCTCCAACATCAAGATGACCAACTTCGACGATCCCACCTTCATCAGCATGATCGAGGAGAGCGGCGCCATCCTGGACGAGGCCGAGCGGGAGCAGGCCTGGAAGGACACCCTGAAGTACCTGGCGGATTCCTACTGCATGGTCCCGATCTGGCACAAGGAGCTGATCGGCGCCAAGATGGACTATGTGGAGGGCTTTGAGATGTCCCCGTCCTTCGAGGAGCACTACTACCAGTGGACCACCCTTAATAAATAATCTATCTTGTCTGCAAGTTTACGGGACGGCCCCGGGCGCCAACCTTTTGCCGGCGCCCGGCCCCCGCTCCCACCGTTCCCTGTAGGGCAACATTCCTAGCTCTCCCGGAGGGAACATGCTTGCCTATCCCCCCCATTCGGGGGTTAGGGTTGGCCGCGGAACCCTTAATTTCCGCGGCAGGGAAGGATGCCGGCACCCACGCCCGCCCGTTTGAAGTGCGCGGGAGGGGCAGGGTGGGCGGAACTCTATCCCGCCATCCTGGCAGAAGCCCAGAAAAAGCAGCTTTTTGAAAGGAGAGCGAAGAATGAAGAAATTGTTGTCGATGCTTCTCTGTGGCGCAATGTTGTTCAGCCTGGCTGCCTGCGGCGGCGGCGACGAGGGCACTGCTTCCGGCGGCGGGGCCGCGGAGGGCGAGGCCTCCACCACCGCCAGCGATACCCTCACCGTTGTGGTCCCCATGGACCCCGGCACCCTGGAGCCCGGCCGTATCAACGAGCAAGCCTTCTATGGCGTGGTACATCAGATCTATGAGCCCCTGTTCATTCTGGACGCGGATGGCGTGCTCCAGAACTGGCTGTGCGAGAGCTACGAGTACCAGGACGACACCCACCTGGTGATCCACCTGCGTGAGGGCGTCCAGTTCAGCAACGGCACCCCGCTCACCGCCAACGATGTGCTCTGGAGCTTCCAGCGCATCGTTGAAAACAGCCTGCCTCCCATCTCCCAGATCATCGACCTGGATATCGATGCCTGCGAGGTTGTGGACGACAACACCCTCATCCTGGCCACCAACGGCCCTGCGGGCACCCTGCTCAACCGCCTGGCCTATCCCGGCCTGGGCATCGCCAGCAAGGCTGCCTATGACGAGTTTGGCGGCGACTGGATGAACGGCGCCGCCATCGGCACCGGCCCCTACAAGGTGGTCGAGTATGTGGCCGGCGACCGGATGGACATGACCGCCAACGAGAACTACTGGCGTGAAGGCGAGCCCGCCACCCCCAACCTGGTGCTGCGGTTCGTGGGCGACCAGACCGCCCGCTCCACCGAGGCCAAGGCCAAGGGCGCGGACATCATCATCAACGTCAACCCCCGCGAGGAGGAGTCGATTGCCGCTGTTGAGGGCGTGAAGGTCATCAAGGCTGCCGCCACCAACACCGTCTACCTGATGATGAACACCGCTGTGGAGCCGCTGAACGATCCTGCGGTGCGCGAGGCTGTCACCTACGCCATCAACATCCCCCAGACCATCGAGCTGGCCTACGGCGACCTGGGCTTCCCCGCCAGCGGCATGGTGGCCCCCGGCGTCCTGGGCTACGACGAGAACATGTTCCAGGAGCACTTCGGCCACGGCTATGATCCCGAGACCGCCAAACAGATGCTGGCCGACGCGGGCTATCCCGACGGCATCGACCTGGAGGTGCTGGTAGAGACCGGCGACTCCACCCGTCACGACATCTGCGAGGCGTTCCAGGCTCAGATGGCCCCCGCGGGCATCAACCTGACCATCACCGAGCTGGACTCGGTGGTGCTGTACGACCGGACCAACGCCGGCGACCAGCATCAGCTGGTGCTCAGCGGCCTGACCTGCTCCGACTATGAGGCGGACGCCTTCCTGAACCAGATCCTGCCCGGTTCCTCCAACATCAAGATGACCAACTTTGATGATCCCACCTTCATCGATATGATCACCAAGAGCGGCCAGATCCTGGATAAGGACGAGCGCGAGCAGGCCTGGAAGGACACCCTGAAGTACCTGGCCGAGTCCAACTGCATGATCCCGCTCTGGCACAAGGAGCTGATCAGCGCCCAGATGGACTACGTGGAGGGCTTCGAGATGTCCCCGGCGTTCGAAGAGCACTTCTATCAGTGGACCACCGTCAACAAATAATCCCTAGCGCAGCAACTTCCCGTTTGTAACCCCCTTCCGTTCCAGTTTCCGCGTGAAATTGGCGGCAAGGGTTCGCAGGGGAGGGCGGGCAGCACTTCGGCCGCCCTCCCCCACACCCCTAACCGGCGCGGAGGCTGGAAATGCCTTCCACAGTTTATCCCATAATCGGGGAAAGGACAAAACCGAGAGGTTTTTTTGGGTATTGCTATGACAGCATATGTCGTCAAGCGATTGATCTATCTGGTATTGACCCTTCTGGCAACCATCGTTTTGATCTTCACACTTATGGAGTTCGTCCCTGGCGATCCCGCCCAGGCCATCCTGGGACCCACCGCCACCGAGGAGACGATCGCCCAGGTGCATGAGCAGCTGGGCTTGGACGACCCCTACCTGGTCCGCCTGGGAGATTATCTGCTGGGCCTGCTCCGGGGCGATCTGGGCGAGTCCTATAAAACCGCCCAGCCGGTGTTTACCGAGCTGATGGCCCGCTTCCCGGTGACCCTGAAGATCACCGTCTTCGCGGTCATCATCGGTAGTATCATCGGTATCATCGCCGGCGTGATCTCCGCCGTAAAACAGTACTCCATCTTCGACCGGGTGCTCACCGCCATCTCCCTGTTCGGCGCGTCGGCCCCCTCCTTCTGGTTGGCCATGCTGTTGGTGCTGTTCTTCTCGCTGAAGCTGCAGTGGCTGCCCGCCACCGGAAGCTACGGCTTTGAATACTGGATCCTGCCCATCGGCACCCTGGGCCTGCAGTGCTCGGCCAGTATCACCCGTATGACCCGTTCCTCCATGCTGGAGGTTATCCGTCAGGACTATGTGCGCACCGCCCGCGCCAAAGGCCAGGTGGAGTGGAAGGTTATCATCGTCCACGCCCTGCGCAACGCCCTGATCCCCATCCTGACCATCATCGGCACCCAGGCGTGCGGCTACATCGGCGGCACCGTGCTGATCGAGTCGGTGTTCGGCCTGCCCGGCATCGGCAACTACATCCTGGACAGCGTGAACAACCTGGACTACCCCGTTGTTACCAGCGGCGTTATCTTCATCTGCTTCTGGTGCGTGCTGATCAACTTCATCGTGGACCTGCTGTATGCCTTCATTGACCCGCGCATCAAGATCACCTACGGGTTCAAGGAGAAGAAGAAAAAGAAGAAGGCTCCGGCCGCCCAAGGAGGGAATGCCTAATGGCGAAGAAGAGAAAAGAATACGGCAAAAGCCAGTGGGTAATGGTCTGGTACAAGCTGTGCGAGAACAAATTCGCTCTGGTCAGCTTGTGCATCGTGGTTCTGATGATCCTCATGGCCATCTTTGCCCCCCTGATCGCGCCCTATCCGTTTGACGAGCAGAACTACGAGGCCGTCATGGTGGACCCCAGCCTGCAGCACCCCTTCGGCACCGACCAGTTCGGCCGTGATATCCTCAGCCGTATCATCTACGGCAGCCGGTACACCATCTTCATCGGCTTCGGCTGTATGCTCTGTTCCGGCCTGGCGGGCGTCACGCTGGGCATCCTGGCCGCCTACTACCCCAAGCTGGATAACCCGATCATGCGTTTCCTGGACGTGTTCGGCAGTATCCCCGATATGCCCCTGCTCATGTGCTTGATCCTGATCATGGGCCTCAACCTGCGCAACCTGTTGATCGCCCTGGCGATCTACTATACGCCCGGCTTCGCCCGTATCACCCGTTCCAAGGTGCTCTCCCTGCGTACCGAGGAGTATGTGGAGGCTTCCATCGCCCTGGGCGCCAGCGACCGGCACATCCTGATCCGGCACATCCTGCCCAACGCCATGGCGCCTATCATCGTCCGCTTCACCCTTTCCACCGGCGGCTCGATCCTGGAGGCCGCTGCCCTTTCGTTCATCGGCATGGGCATTCAGGCGCCCGCTCCGGAATGGGGCCTGATGATCTCCCAGGGCAAGCAGTTCCTGAGCAGCTACTGGTACATGTCCATCATCCCCGGCGTGGCGATCGTCATTCTGACCTACGCGCTCAACTACATGGGCGACGGCCTGCGGGATGCTTTGGATCCGCGGTTGAACCACTAATCTAAAGGCGAGGGATGGAACATATGGCAGAAAAACTATTAGAGATTAACGACCTGGAAGTGCGCTATGTCCTGCGCAGCTCGGTCGTGGAGGCGGTCAACGGGATCAGCCTTCACATTGATAAGGGCGAGAGCGTAGGCCTGGTGGGCGAGACCGGCGCCGGCAAGACCACCACCGCGCTCTCCATTATGGGCCTGGTGCCCAACCCGCCCGGAAAGGTCACCAAGGGCGAGATCTTCTTTAACGGCGAGGACCTGCTGAAGAAGGACGAGAAGTTCATGCGGACCATCCGCGGCGAGAACATCTCCATGATCTTCCAGGACCCCATGACCTCTCTGAACCCGCTGATGACGGTGGGCGACCAGATCAAAGAGGTTATCCTGCTGCACAACAAGCTCAACAGCGAGGAAGCCCTCAAGCGCACCAAGGATATGTTGGAGCTGGTGGGTATCCCCGGCGAGCGGTACAACGAGTATCCGCACCAGTTCTCCGGCGGCATGAAGCAGCGCGTGCTGATCGCGATCGCGCTGGCCTGTAACCCCAAGCTGCTGATCGCCGACGAGCCCACCTCCGCCCTGGACGTGACCATCCAGGCCCAGATCCTGGAGCTGATCGGCCAGCTGCAGGAGAAGTTCGGGATGTCGCTGCTGCTCATCACCCACGACCTGGGCGTCGTGGCGGAGACCTGCAAGCGGGTGATGGTGATGTACGCCGGCTCCATCGTGGAGTCCGGGCCGGTACGCACCGTGTACGACAACATGCTGCACCCCTACACCATCGGCCTGTTCGGCTCCCTGCCCAACCTGGATGTGGACACCGACCGCCTGGAGCCGATCAAGGGCATGATGCCAGACCCCACCAACCTTCCGAAAGGCTGCGCCTTCTGCGACCGCTGCCCGCATGCCACCGAGCGCTGCAAGAACGAGCGCCCTGTGCTGACGGAAGTGGAGCCGGAGCATCTTGTGGCGTGCTTCCACGTGACAGATAAGGAGGGGTGAGATGGAAAACAACGTCATGTTGAGTGTCAAGGACCTCAAAAAATACTTTAACACCAGCAGCGGCACCCTGCACGCGGTGGACAATGTCTCCTTCGATATCCTGAAGGGCACCACCCTGGGCGTGGTGGGCGAGTCCGGCTGCGGAAAATCCACGCTGGGCCGTACCGTGCTGCACCTGCTGCCCGCCACCAGCGGACAGATCGTCTTCAACGGCCGGGACATCTCCAAGGTGAATAAGCATGAGCTCCATGAGCTGCGCAAGGAGATGCAGATCATCTTCCAGGACCCCTTCTCCTCCATTGACCCCAGAATGTCGGTGGAGCAGCTGATTGCGGAGCCCCTGAAGATCCACAAGCTGGCCAAGAGCAAGGACGAGATCCGCAAGAAGGTCCGGGAGGTCATGGATACGGTTGGCCTGGCCAGCCGCCTGGCCAACTCCTATGCCCACGAGCTGGACGGCGGCCGCCGTCAGCGTATCGGCATCGGCCGTGCCATCATCCTGAACCCCACCTTCATCGTCTGCGACGAGCCGGTCTCCGCGCTGGATGTGTCCATTCAGGCCCAGATCCTGAACCTGATGCAGGACCTGCAGCAGGAGCGTAAGCTCACCTACATCTTCATCACCCACAACCTGAGCGTGGTGAAGCACATCTCCAAGGACATCATGGTCATGTACCTGGGCTGCACCGTGGAGACCTGCGATGCCAAGGAGCTGTTCAAGAAACAGTATCACCCCTACACCAAGGCCCTGATTTCGGCCATTCCGCGGACCAACCCCGACCCCAACCACAAGCGGATCCTCCTGAAGGGCGAGCTCACCTCCCCCATCGATCCGCCGGATGCCTGCCGGTTTGCCCCCCGCTGCAACTATGCCTGCGAGGAGTGCTTCCGCAAGGCCCCCAAGCTGGAAGAGGTGGAGCCCGGCCACTTTGTGGCTTGCCACAAGGTCCGGGAGGTCAACGGCCTGTAAGAGATTCCCAAACCTTTCCCCGCGGGTTCCCATGCCCGCTTTGGGAAATTCGCTCTTCCTCCAAAAGAGGCGCCCCACCG
>DXES01000189.1 GCA_019114825.1 Candidatus Anaerotruncus excrementipullorum | reverse complement strand
ACTCCACCGCCAGCCGCACCTCCACATTCCCGGGTCCCAGGCCATGGGGGATCTCCTCGGAATAGTAGCGGTGGTTGACCTTGATGCCGCCGGGCATGGTGATATCCACCGTCCCGTGGTTGGTGGAGTAGTCATAGACCTCCGGAGAGGGGATACCAAACGCCAGATGCAGGGCGTTGGAATCCTGGCGGTAGGTGGCGCGCACATCCGGCTTCTGCCAGAACTCCAGCGCCTCCACCGAGGTGGTGACCTCCATGTGGTTGGCGTCCGACGCCTGGGAGGCGAAGTCCCGGTGCAGCCGCTGGCCGAAGGGCAGGTTGGTGACCGAGCCCAGGAAGATGCGGTCGGCCGCCTCGATCAGCTCCAGCCGGGCCAGATAGATCGGCAGCTCCCGGCCGCCCAGGTGTTTGGCCAGGTCGTCGCGGCGGTCCAATAGGGCCTGGTAGTTCACCCGGTCGGCGCACAGGGTCAGCTGGGTCTCCATATCCAGGATATTTTTGTAGGTGTGCCCCCCCATCTCCACCGTGAGCTCCGCCCCATTGGGGAACAGCGGGGTCACCATGTCCGAGAGGTTCTGGGCCTTTAGGTGGAACACCGTCTGGAAAACGCTGCGCTTCTCCTCCGGGCTCTCGCTGTAGACCAGGCAGATCCGGCCGTTTTCGCTCTCCACCACGCTGCTCTCCCCCTCCAGGGTAAAGCGGACCGGCGGGGCGTTCTCCCCCTTCACCACCAGCACCCCCGCGGCAAACTCGCTGCCCGCGCAGGCGGCGGCATCCGCATAGAACACCAGCGTCAGGCCGTTGGCGGCATACAGGACCTTGACGTTCTCCTTGCCCAGCGCCTCCAAGAGTCCCCGGTACTCGGGGGCCTCGGTGGAGAAGAACAGGCGGTAGCCCTCCCGGACCATGTTGCACTGGCTGGTGGCGCCGGTATCCGAGCCCACCGCGTTCACCGGCTCGATCGGGGTCTCGTCGTAGCGCAGGCAGAGGTAGGCGTCCTTGGCCCCCTGGAGCGTCTCGTACCCCTCGATCATCTCCAGGCGACGCACCAAAAGCTCCTCCACCACGATCTCCCGGCCCGCATAGTCCAGGGCCATGCCGCTGTTGATCAGAAGGGTGGTATCGTCGCTGCGGGCGACCCCCAGGCCGCACACCACCCCGGCGCCGCTCACCACACGGTTCAGCAGCCGGCGTTTGGCGCCCATGTAGTTCTGCTCCGCCTCAAAATCGCGCACGGTGAGCAGTTTGCCATAGAAATAACGGTTGCGCTCCATGGGGAAAAAGCTAGCGTCCTTCAACTTCGTTTCCTCCAATCATCGTATCGTAGCGAATCGTGGTGTTCTCGTCAATTACAACAGGGACATAGCCGCTCACCATCGAGTTGATCCCCAGATAGGTGTGGCCGTCCAACTGGATGCACCGCTTGAGCAGCACCAGCTCGAACTGGGTGCCAGCAGGGATCAGCCCCTGCATCCGGGCGAGGAACTGCTCCATCTGCGCCCGGCTCTTAAAGACATCCTCCGGCAGCAGGATGAAAAACCGGTAGGGGTCCTCCCCATACAGCCGCCGGTAGAGGGCAGAATTGGCGCAGCCGGGGCGGTTGGGGTCCACATCGGCGCTCTCCACAATGATCGGCTCCTGCCCCACCAGCCGCTGCACCGAGCGTTTGACCCCCCGCACGGTGTAGAGATCCTCGTAGTCCCGCTGGGCGGTGCGGATGCGGCTGGCCAGCGTCTGGGGCGGCCCCTCCTGGGGATCCACACACATCCACTGGGCCAGGTATTCCAGCATCTGCCCCGAGGCGCTCTCGTAATCAAACCGGGCGGGCAGGTGGTAGATCTCCTGCTCCAGGTCCATGAAGGCGCTGTCGAAAATTGAGAGGAACCGTTTGGTAAAATCGCCGCCCTCCTGGTAGATGGCCGGCAGGTAGTCCACCATGTGGTCTCCCGACATCTGCAGGCGCACCGCCTGCAGGGTAGGCGGCGCCCCCGCGGCGATAAACTCCAGCATCAGCCACAGGTAGCGGCCGCTCCGGTCCAGGATACACTCCCGGTTCTCCCCCACCGGCTTGAATACGGACGCCAGGGCCGCTTCCGCCTCCGGAGTCCCCGGGGAGAGGCTGGCCAGGTACTGCTCCAGCGTGGGGAAATCCCCATAGGCGGGCGAGTCCGCCGCGTAGGCATAGAGGCGGACCAGGCTGTCCCGGTCCATATGACAGTCCAGCGAAAGCCGGCCCCAGCAGAACCCCTTTTCGCCGCTGTCCACCCGGCGCAGGCAGACAACCCCCCGCTGGGCCCTGCCCGCCAGGGTGAGCCCGTCCCCGCAGGGGTCGATCCCCCAGCGGTAGCTGGGCTGCCAATCCTCCGCTTTATTCAGTACAAGCTGTCTGTGAAGCTGTTCCATCTTCTCCTCCTCCCCGCCAGGCTAGCGGATCTCCAGATCCAGCGCGCCCAGATAGGCCACCGCGTTGCGCCGCAGCTGCAGGTCCCCCCTGGGGTCCGCGTAGCAGCCGGTCCCCAGCGGACGCAGTTCCAGCCGCTGGATGCCCAACAGGTGTTCCACCTCCATCAGGGCCGCCGCCAGGTCGTCCCGGCGCACCGGGTCCCCGATGGCCCGGCCCCGGTATCCCACCTGGAGATAGCGCTCCACCGCCTCGCGGATCTTCCCCTCCAACTGGGTGCTAAAGGCGCCCCGCGCCTGGAGGGAGACCCCCACCGGCACATAGGTGGGCGCCACCACCTTCACCACGGTACAGATCGGGCGCAGGCGTTCCAAATGCTCCTGGACCGCCCGCAGGAAGCGGGCGTCCGGCAGCGGCCGCACCCGGCTGCTGCCGGGGAGCACCACCACCGTGACCACCGGCAGGTGGCTGCGGCCGGAGGGCTCCTCCGGGTCAAACCCGGCAATGGCCTTGGCAGCCGCCACCCGCAGGCCGGGCGTCTCCCGGGCGGCCCGCTCATAATCCGCCTCGGAGGCGCATTTCTGCGTATGCTCCAGCGAACGCAAGAACTCTGCCGCAGCCTGGGGGAGGCTCTGGGCATCCTCGCCCCCCGAGGCCGCCGTGTTGCCCGCCGTGCTGCCATCCGCCAGGGCCAGGGCGCAGTCCCGGGGGACGTTGCCGCCCCCGCAGTAGGAAAGAGCCAGCGATGCCACCAGCACCGCCTGTTCCCCCTTGGGCGGGATGGCGCCGTGGGCCCCATCCCCAAACACCACCTGCTCCCGCACCGGGTCGTAGGCAAACACCCGGTCCCGGGGCCCGCAGGCGGTCAGGTCATCCACACATTCCCACAGGGCGGGGCGCACCTGCCCATCGGGGCAGAGGGTGTCGCAGATCAGCCGCAGCCGGTCCGGCAGCACCTGGCGCTCCCCCACCGGCAGCAGGATGCTCTGCTCCGGCAGCCCGGTGGAGGGGAACATCAGCTGGCCGTAGCGCAGGGCGTCCTGGCTGACCACCAGCAGGTTCGGCTCCCCATCCTGGGGCAGGCCGGCGGGATCAAACCGCAGGCAGAGGCCCCCTTCCTCCCACGCCCGCTGGCTGGGGAGGAACCGCAGGCCCTCCCCCTCCCGGGCAAAGAGGTACACGCCGCCCTCCAGGGCGACCGCGTCCTCCAAAGGCAGGCGGTCCATCCCCGGCTCCAGCCGCTGCCACTGGGCGTTGGCCCAGGTCTCCTGCTGGGCCGCCCGGAAGTACCCCCCATAGATCCCCATCAGGCGGATCTCCTCCTCGCAGCCGGCGTCCAGCTGGCGCAGGGTGAGGTAGGGGCGGGGCGGCAGCCCTCGGCCGGCATCGGTCGCCGCAAAATCCGCCGGGAACCGGAAGGTGATAAAGCCGCTGTGGCTCAGCCCATTGGTGCCGTCCTCCACCTGGGGCGGCTGGGAGGCCCCGGCACACCCCCATTGGAGCACCCGGGGGGACTGGTCCGGGCTGGCAAAGGGGTTGCGGGGGACCGGGCGCTGGTCGTCGATCTCAAACCACAGCCGCAGGCTCCCGCCGCAGTCCCCCAGGCCGATCAGCAGCTGCGCCCCGCCGTCCTCCGCGAACGGGCGGATGGCCAGCTGGGGCTGGGCCAGCGCCTCGGTCACCTCCTGCAGGCCGCCGCTGCCCGCCAGGTAGGCGGCCTCCACCCTGCCCGCCGGCTGGGCCGGCTCCAAAAGCTCAAAGCAGACCCCCTGGGGGCTCTCCAGCCGGGCCAGGGGCGGCAGCCGTCGGTCCCGGGGGGGCGAAACCAGGCAGCTGGCGGGGCGGGGCGGCCGGGGGACGACCCCCAGCAGCTTCAGCAGCTTTTTTTGCAGCGCCGGCGTCACCGTATTCATGTGGTACTGCTGCATCTCTTTATACCAGGCGATCAGCTCCAAGATGGTGATGCCCGGATCATGGGCGTTGTAATCCGTCCAAGCAGGGCAAAGCCACGGCAAACGCCCGGTGACATATTCCATGATCTGTTCGAAGCTCTGGTCGTCTAAATTCCGGCTTTGCAGCACCGGCCTCCCCTCCTTTCCCGTTTATCCAATCTGAATCGTATGGCGCCCGCTGCGCACGGTGGCGTAGGGCACCGCGAAGTCGTCCTCCAAGGCGCATAGGCAGCGCCGCCCCTCCCGGTAGTAGCTGCCTTCGCACAGCACCTGCCCCACCGATTTGACATTGGGGACCGCCTTGATCGCCTGATAGAGCTCGCTGAGGTGGATCTGGCTGCCGATCTCCCGGCTGCGCCAGGTCCTGTCGATGAGCGCTGCAATGTGGTCCGCCAGTTCCTGCTGGGTGACCGCCGCGATGTCCAGGTCGTGCATCTGCACCTGGGCGTGGACGTTCACCGTGACCTCGGTGGAGGGGATCACATGCAGCCGCCCGGAGGCCACCAGGTTGCAGTCCGCCCGGGGGGCCAGGTAGCTGTAGATCTCCTGGCAGAGGGCGTAGCGAGTCCCTTCGCTGGCAAAGTCCTGGCCCATCACCACCAGACAGACATGGCCGGGCGCCGGTTCCCCCTGGGGATTCCGGTTGGGGAAGCATTTGGCGTGGGCCACCCGTTGGAACTTGGCCAGGGCCATCTGCTCAAAGTCGCTGGCCCCCAGCGCCCGGCCCCGGTGGCGTACCCGCCGGTTGCCCAGGGCCTCCAGCTTGGCCATGGGCGGCCGGTCGGTGCCGCCGCTCATGGGCTCGATATTGCGCACGCCGGTGATGCCGGGGATGGAGCCCACCAGGGCGTTTACGCTGCCGGTGGGCAGGTTCCCCCGGGTACCGCCGCCATAGGTGTAGTTGACCCGGATGTTCAGCTCCCCTCTGGGGGGGACCTTGCCGTTGACACCGTTGCCAAAGCGGATCAGGCCACCGTTGGCATCCAGCTCGTACACCCGGTCCTCCGGGCCGGTGAGCAGCAGGTTTGCCACCGGCTCCCAGCGCACCCAGCAGCGGCTGACCGCCCCGTCCTCCCACTCCAGCCGCAGGGCGCCGGGGTGCTCCTGCTCCAGCTGCTCCTGCTGGGCCTGGGTCAGCTGCCCCAGCTCATCCACCCAGAGGTCGGTCTCCAGCACCGGGCTCTCCAACAGCTCCAGCGTCTTGCCGGCCTCATACGCCTCGGTGCCGAACAGCTGCTCCACGCCCCGCTGGTACTGCTTTGCCCGCACGGTATTGAAGGTCAGCCCGGACACATGGGGGGTGCGGGCGGGGTCGCCGCCGTAGGAGCTCAGGCTCATGCGCAGCCAGCAGCCCTCCTGCCCAAACAGGGAGGTCCGGGGCAGCGGCTCCGGCAGATAGAGGAACACCGTACCGGTGTAGCGCAGGTTCTGGGTCTGGTCGATCGCCCGCAGGGGGAGAAACTGTTCCCCGTCATACGCCTCAAAGGCGATCTTGCTGTCCAAGAGGGTCTCCCCCACCACCTGGAACAGGATGGACAGGGGCATGGCGGAAAACGGCCGGTCAAACCGTAGGTACATCGCCCGGGGATGGGGCTGCATGGGCTCGTAGACCCCCAGCGCCAGGTCGGTGATCCGGTCGGCCCCCTCCAGCTCGGTCATGGCGCCGTTGTTCCAGGCGCGGACCGACTGGGCGGGGCGGAAGCGGTCGTACTGGTAGCTGCAGGTGACCGCCTTGACAAACGGCAGGAGCCACCGGGGGGTGACGCTCAGGTAGTTGGCCACATGGATGACCCGGACGCGGATATAATAGCCCTCCTGGGCGTTCACCAGCACCGGGGAGATATCCTCCGGCAGGGTGAAGTACACCTGCTGCGGGCCCTCCTGCTTGCAGGAGAAGGGGTTTTCGTTGCCCGCCACTGCCAAAGGCGCCCAGCCGGTGCCGTTGTAGTACTCCCAGGCCACCTGCTCCACATAGACGTCGTCCGGCACCACCCGCACCGCGTCCCGCTTATCGATGATCCGCCGGGTGAACTCGTATTGCAGCTCGCCGCCCGCCGGATCGTCCACAATGGGCACGATATCCAGCTTCAGATGGGCCTGGGCGCCCCGCTTGCTGAACACGCTGTCGCTGCGGATATAGAACAGCTCATAGGGCATGGGGCGGCGGCCGAAGCAATAGCCCCCCGCCCCCTGGGGGATGGGCACGTCATTGTTGAAGAGGGCGCCGGCCGCCGCCGGGGCCGCCAGGCTGCTGCGCAGGCCGATGCCGCTGAGCTGGATGCGCTCCTGGGCCGCCGGCTGCAGCTCGCAGTAGAGGTACCGGCGTCCATCCGCCTCCGGCTGCAGGGGGGCGTCCCCGTCCTTCTCCAGGGTCAGGATGCCATCCTGGGCGCTCACCCGGTCGAAGGGCAGATAGCCGCTGCCGTCGTAATACTCCCAGCAGGCGCAGGCCGGGTCGGCCAGCATCCGGGCGGTGCCCTCCTCCAAAAAGCGGGGCAGCTGCTGGAGGGAGAGCTGAATCTGGCAGGCCCCCTCCAGGAACAGCACCTGGTCTTGGGAAAAGGCAAACCGGTGGCGCTGTAGGTTGGGGCCCTCCACCGGGCCGAAAAACGGCTGTTCCCGCTCCAAATCTAGGCGCTGGATGCAGTTTTGCGCCGCATCCACATAGTAGACATCCTCCAGCTGGGTGGTGACCACTTCGATCTTGCGCTCGGTGGCGAATACCACATCCTCGCCCCCCTCGGGGGCCGCCGCGAAGATCTCGGTACCGGCGGGCACCGCCACCGGCCCCGCCCCGGCGCCTGCCTCAAACTGCACCAGGCCGGCTGCGGGGGTGGGGCTGGGGGTCTGGACCCCCAGCAGGTTCAAAAATTCCGTATAATACTTCCCCGGCAGCTGGTTAAAGCGGTCGATGGTCTGGGAGAACAGCTCCCCAAACAGGGAGACGATGGCTGCGCCCGGGTCGTTGGGGTCCCCCGGCTCATAACGCCACTCGGGGGTATATGCCTGAGCCAGCAGCCGCAGCTGTTCCATCAGCGATTCTCTTGTACGGGGATCCAAAACCGGTTGGTTCATTCCTCAGCCCCCTCCGTCAGGTAAAAGGGGTAGACCCTGTTGTAGCGGTTATTGGTGCTGCGCACCGTGTAGGAGACATTGATCACCAGGCCCCCCACATTGCCCTTCTCCTCCCGGCATTCCACCTGGACATCCACAATGCGGGGCTCCTGGAGGAGCAACTGCTCCCGGACGTCGTAGGCGATGGAGGCCATGCCCGAGTGGACGGCGGGGGAAAAGATGTAGTCGGCCACATTGGAGCCGAAGTCGGGGCGCATCACCCGCTCCCCCTGGGAGGTGTGGATGATGATGCCGATGGCCTCGGCGATGTCCTCCTCATAGTGGGACAGGGCAACCTTCCCCGTGCGGGGGTCCACCTGCAGCGGGAACTTTAGCCCGCTGCCCAAAAATTCCTTGCTACCCATAGTTCCTCCTTGCCGGGCCCACCCGGTGCCCCCCAATGAATTGGTCAGTTGATCTGTACGGCCAAGCCCTTGATCACCGTGTTGCCCGACGCCTGGGCGTTGAGCACCCCGCTGGACTTCAGGTCCATCTGGGCGCCCTCGGCCTTGAAGGACGCCTTAGACTGCAGGCTAATGTCGTTGGCGCTGCACTCCATGGCCTTGGAGGCCGTGGCGGTCAGGTTCCCCGAGGACTCCAGCACCAGGCTGGTGTCCCCCGCGCTCAAGGTGAGCTTGGTCTTGGCCGCCAGGGTGATCTCCCCCTTCTCCCAGTTGATCAGCAACTGGTTTTCCGCCTTCTGGTCCTTGATGGTCACGCTCTTCTGTTCGTCATCCAAGAGGACTGTAGCGCCGGCGGGGGTGGTGATGGTGATTTTTTCCTTCTTTTCGGTGTCCTCCAGCTTGATCTCGATGCCCGCCGGGGTTTTGATTGAGCGGACCTCGTTCTTCCCCTCCTGGATCTGGTAGGGGGGCTTCACATCGTTGGCCCAATAGCTCCCCAGCACCAGGGGGTGGTGGACATCCCCGCCCAGATAGCTCAAGAGCACCAGGTCGCCCGGATTGGGGAAGAAAAATTGGCCGTACCCCTTGCCCGCCATGGGCGCCGCGCAGTAGCACCAATCGGTCTCCGCCACATCCTTATCGGTGGTGACCGGCTTACATTTCACCCGGTTGAGGTTGTCCGGATCCTTGATGTTGGTGATCTCGGCCAAAATTACCCCGGATTTTTTCAGATATGCGCTGGAGTCGTTCACTTGCTCTTGGCCCCTTTCACAGTGAAGGTGGTGTAGTAGCCGTCCTCGTTGAACTCGTGGGTGACCTTGCTGATAAAATACTCGGCGGCGGCGGATTTATCGAACCCCTTGAGGGTGATATACCGCCCGGGGATCAGCTCCGGGATGCCGATGCACCGGCCCACGCCGGTGACAAACGAGAAGGCCCGCTGGTCAAACCGCGCCTGGGCCAGCTCCTTGCACTCCTCCGGGGTCTGGACGAAGAAGTTGATCTCCTTCTCCACAATCGAGTTGAACCCCCGGGCAAAATCCCCGGCCTCTTTGCCGTCGCCGGAGACGCTGGTGTCGTCCGCCTCCCCGGAGATGGGCTTCATGGTCTTGGGGTCGATGCCGTAGACCACCACCTTGCCCACCTGGTCCCGCAGGGAGACCGTCTTGGAGAAGGTCAGCAAGCTCACCCCCATGGTGAGCTCCAGGATGGACTTGGTCTGCTTCATCAGGTTGTCAAAGATGATCTCCCCGTTGACCACCATAAAGGTGAAGTTGTAGATCTGGGCCAGCATGAGCAGGAAGTGGTAGTCGTCGATGTCCTCCTGGATCAGCTCGGCGCTGAAATCCCGCTGGATGGTGCCCACCTTCACCTTTTTGGCGTAGCCCTTGGAGACGCAGTCGTTGAGGATCTCCTTGACCACCACCGAGGTGGACTTCTCGCTCATATATTTGCGGTCCCGGGCGTTCATCAGAAAGCCCTTGGCGTCGATACCGTTCACCGTGATATTGGGGGCGGCTTGGGCGGTGTAGTTGATGGTGAAGTCATCCACAAAGCCGAAAAACACCGCCTTTTTTTCCACATAACCGGCTTTGATCTCGATCGATTCCCCCACCTGGACCAGATCCAGCAGGCTGTTCTGCCACTTGGTGCCCTCGTAGTCGTACTGGGCCTCCACCGTAAAGCTGCAGCCGCCCGCCTGCTGCCCGGCATCGATATCCACCGTGATGGAGGAGAAATGGAATTTGGAGCTGTCCAGCTTGGTGCCCCCCAGGCTGATCTCAAAGGCGGGGGCGCGAAAGCCGCCGTACTTCTCCTCCAAGCTTTTAAATTGATAGGAACCTGTATCCATGCACTCCTCCTGCCCGCCGCGCCCCTACTTGAGGGCCGGCAGCTTGATCACATCGCCGGTGTTCAGCATCCGGGGGTTTGCAATGCCGTTGGCGGCAGCAATCACCCGCCACTGGGAGCACTGGCCGTATTCCCGGCTGGAAAAGCTCCACAGGGCGTCCCCCTGGCTGACCGTGCGGTATTTTTCGGTGTCCGGGGATTCGTTGGGCTTCATCTTGGCGATCTTGCTGGGCTTCATATACTGCTTGAAGGTGACGTCCAGCGTCGCCCGCACCGGCGTGCCCAGCTGGTTAAACATGGTGAACTTCTGGCTGCAGTTGACCAGGTGCCCCTCAAACTGCAGGGAGGACCACTCGATCTTTAACAGCGGCGGCACATGGGTGCTGGAATCGATGATCATGAGATCGTAGATCTGGGAGGTATAGTCCCGCACATCCAATTTCAGCGGCGCGGGGCCCAGCCCGGTGGCCGCCAGGGTGAGGATATCCATGGCCGAACCGCCCACCGCAGCGGTGGCGCTGTAGGTATCAAAAAACAGCTCCATGTGCAGCGTCTCGCTCATGCCGTGGACAAACTGGATGCTGGGCATATTTGAGGCCAGGCCGGGGGATTCGCTGTATTTGGTGCCCCGCTCCTGTACATAGGACTCCGGGTTATACATCACATAGATCTTCTTTTTGGTGGCCTGATTGGTGATGCACATCTTTTCCAAAGGTATAAACGCATTGGGATTGAGGATGCCAACATTCATCGAACCCTCTCCTTTCCCCGCAGGCCGCGGTCACAGCCCCATACGGCGGCGGTCGCGTTTCATGCGGTCCTCGATCAGCTGGTAGACCTTGCCCGCCACCCGGCGGATCTCCGCGTCGGTCACCCGCAGGGGCGGCAGCTCCTGCTGCTGTGGTTTTTCCTTGTGGGCCATCTTCACCGGCGCCCCCACATAGCCGGGCGCCGTCCACACCGTCTGGGCCTCCTGCCCCGGAGCGGCCGCCTTTACCGGCAGCCCCGACGGCCGGGGCGCTGCCCCCGCTGCCGTCCCCCCCGGCTGGCGGGGCGGCGCAGCTCCCGGCTGGCCGCTGCCGGGCTGGGGATGGGCGAAGCTCTCCTGCAAAAACTCCCGGGCCCATCCTGGCAGCTTTTGCAGCTCGGAGGCGGCGGCTGGGCCGCTGCCCGGGGGTGGCACGGGGGGCTGCGCCCCCTGGGCCGCCCCGGCGGGCGGGGCGTAGGTGAGCTCCTGCAACGGCGGCAGCCCCGCGCGCTGGACCGGACCCATCCGGACGTTACCGGCAAAAGGCGTCTGCCGCTGCTTTGGCGCCGGGATCCCACCGCTTGCAGCCGCCCGGCTGCCCTTGACGGCGATCCGCGGATCCCGCGCCACCGTCATCGGCCGCTTGCCGGAGGGGGAATGCAAGCTCCCAGTGGGGGCCGGCCGGCCCTCCTGGCCAAAAGGCGGGGGTTCTGCCGCCGGTTGGGTGTAAGCCAGCGTTGTAGGCCTCGGCGCGGCTGCCGTTTGGGGGGCGGGCTGCGCCTGGAAAGCCGTTGGGGCGGCCTGGGGGGCCGCTTGGGAGGCCTCCCGGGAAACCACCGGGCGGGCAGGTTCGCCGCCGGATTGCTGCGGCTCCGCCACCAGTTGGGTGTAAGCTAAAGTTGTAGGGGTTGGCGCGGCCGACGTCTGGGGGGCGGGCTGTGCCTGGAAGGCTGTTGGGGCGGCCGGGTAGGCCGCTTGGGGGGCCTCCCGGGAAACCACCGGACGGGCAGGTTCGCCGCCGGATTGCTGCGGCTCCGCCGCCGGTTGGGT
>DXES01000188.1 GCA_019114825.1 Candidatus Anaerotruncus excrementipullorum | reverse complement strand
AAAAAGGTGGACGAAAACTTTACTTGCGCAGCGTTGCGGGCGACAACGCCGCCGCAAGGGCGAACCTAACGGGCGCGAGTGGCAGCGGGCCCGGGCCCGCCCGCCTTTTGGAAAAGGCGGGCGAAAACTTTACTTATGCAGCCGTGCAGTGGACGAAAACTTTGCTTGGGCAGCCGCGCAGCGGGCGCCGGGCTCAGCGGCCGCCCAGCTCCGGGTAGGCCGCCTGAAACATCCCCTCCAGCACCTCCCACATGCGGCCGCTTTGGCGCTCCAGCGGCAGCGGGTCCACCGGGTAGAGCCGCCCCTGTAAATAGGCGTCGGTGGTGCTGTAGATCTGGGTGGTGGCAAAATACGCCTCCCCAATCTCCTGGGCATAGAAGACCAGATCGGGATAGAGGTTCACCGCCTGGTCGGCAGGATATTGCCAATCGCTGTATGCTGCGGCGTCGTTGGAAACGCCAATCGCCTCCAACAGCTCCCCCTCCAGCGTATCCCCGGTGGCCATCACCAGCGGCGCCTGGCGCAGATAGATTCCGGAAACCGGTTGGGTCACCCCCTGGGCAGCCGCCTGTAAGGTCAAATACCGGGCCTCCAGTTGGCCAAAGACCTCCTCCGCCCGCTTGGGCCCCGCTTCCTTTCCATAGAGGGCGGTGGAGACCATCCGGTAGTTTTCCCCAATCCCATCCACCGAATCCGCCCGCTCCACCACCAATACCTGGGCCCCCAATTCGGCCAGCCACTGGGTATCCTCCGGGGAGAGGGGGGCGGAGGCCAACACCAGCTGGGGGGCCAGCTCCTGGATGGTTTCCCGGTCGGGCAATAGGGCGGAACCACAGTCGGGCAGGTCCAATGCCTCCTTTGGGTAGTCACAGTAGCTGCTCACCCCCGCCAACAGCGCCTCCCCCTCCAGTTCATAGACCAGCTCGGTGAGCGCCGGGGAGAGGGAGATCACCTGTTGGGGCTGGCTTTCCAAAGTCAGCTCCCCCACCTGGGCCGGCCAGTTGGGATCGGGTTCCGGCTCCGACTGGGGGGCGGCAGAGGCAGCAGAGGAGGCCGGGGCCTCCTCCCCCTTACAGGCGCCCAGTCCCACCAACAGCAGCAGCCCCAAAACCAAGGCAAACCATCTCTTCATAACTTAGAAATCCTTTCTAAAAAGCACATGGGAGGGAGTCCCCCCCCCTCTTTTTTCCCCGGGGGCAGCCATCCTTTACCGGCGTTTCCCCAGCAGCTCCCGGCGGATATAGGCAAAGGTCTCTGCCTCCCCCCGGTCCCGGAGCAGCTGCAGCAGCTGTTCCAAAAGGGCTTGGGTTTTGGGATGGATCAAATAGTGATCCCGGGAGTGGAGATAATAGTCCCAGGGGTCGCTGTCCCGGTAGGCCTGTTTGCGGTAGGTACGGCTGGCGGCAATCCGGTCACAAAACATCTCCAAGACATACCGCAGGGGCATCTCCATGCCCCCCATCCGCAGGCCCTCGGCCGGGCTGTAATCGATCCAATATTCCAAATGGTGTTTATTGCGGCCCTTGTGGTGGAGCCAGGCGGCGCTATAGCCCTTTACCTGCCGTTCCATCTCATTGGGACTGCGGTCCCCTTGGAAATACTTTACCCCAGCGAAAAATTCCACTGGGGAATATTTCGAGAGGTCATGGCAGAGCCCTTGGCGGTAGAGCCCCAATCGAAAACAGTATCGGAATACCAACCATTTGTGATGGTTGATGGTTTTTAGATGTCCCCACCAGCGCCACATGGCAACCCCTTCCCTTCCAATCCCCATTATACCAGCCCAAAGCTGCCCTTGCAATTCCTTTGACAGCGCAGTACAATAAAGCCAACCTTTTCAATGCGGGGAAGGAGGCTGTTTTTTTGATGGGGAAAGTGATTGATGCCCGGGGGAAGGCCTGCCCAATGCCGGTGGTGCTGGCCAAACAGCAGATGGATGCCGGGGAGGATTCCTTTACCATCCAGGTGGACAACACGGTGGCGGTACAAAATTTACAGCGGCTGGCGGATAGCCAGGGGTTTCGCACCACGGTGGAGGGGTCGGGGGCAGAATATGCCATCGCCTTCCACCGGGCCCCGGGGGCAACTGCCCCAGCGCAGGGGGCCGCCGCTGCCGCCAATCCGGCGGCTCCGGCGGCCAGGGCAGAGGATTGGGCGCTGTATATTGCCCGGGAAACCATGGGGGAAGGGGATCCGGAGCTGGGGCGCAATCTGGCCCGGATGTGCCTCTATGCCCTCACCCAAAGCACCCACCTGCCCCGGTGGATCCTCTGTTTAAATGGCGGGGTAAAATTGGCCACGGTGGATGAACAGGCGGCGGGACATCTCCGGGAATTGGCGGAAAAAGGGGTGGAGGTCCTGGTCTGCGGCACCTGTTTAAACTACTATGGCCTCACCGAACAGCTGAAAGCTGGCCGGGTGAGCAATCTGTATGAGCTGCTGGAGAAGCTGCAGCAGGCGGGAAAGGTGGTTTCCCTCTGAGCGCCTATGGGGTCGCCGCCTTTGATTCCACCCACTGGGCGATGGTGGCTGCCCGGAATCTGAAAAGCTTGGGGGCGGTGGTCATGCCGGTGCCCCGGTGCATCTCCGCCTCCTGTGGAATGGCGCTGCGGCTGGAGCCGGAGGTGCTGCCTGCCGCCCGCCGGCAGCTGGAGGCGCTGTTCCCCGAGGGGACGGGGTGGCGGCTATACCTCATCCAGGATGGGCAGCCCCGGGAGGTTTGAGGCCCGGCGGGGTAGCCCCCGCTGGCACTCGCGCCCGTTAGGTTCGCCCTGGCGGCGGCGTTGTCGCCCGCAACGCTGCGCAAGCAAAGTTTTCGTCCACCTTTTTCAAAAGGCGGCAGGATTCCAAAGGGC
>DXES01000187.1 GCA_019114825.1 Candidatus Anaerotruncus excrementipullorum | reverse complement strand
TGGTGGGGCGGCAGTCGATCAGCCGGGAGTTAATCAGGTTATAGAGGGCGGCCACCGTAAAGCTGGTGGAAAACTCCGCCCCCAGGTCGTCGATAATCAGTAGGTCGCACTCCTTGCCGATCTCCCAGTAGTCGGTGCGGTCCCGCTCCCCCCGGGAGAACTGCTGCTCCTGCAGCTTTTCCAAAAGCCGCTGGGAGGTCAGATAGATCACCCCAAACCCCTGCTGGGTCACCTGGTGGGCAATGGCCAGGGAGAGGTGGGTCTTGCCCAGGCCGGTGCCCCCCATCATCAGCAGGCTCTCGGAGGCCAGGGAGAACTGGCTGGCATACTGCTGGCAGAACCGCAGGGTCTTCTCCATCACCGAGCGGGGGACCAGGTGGTGGACCGGGTCGGGCTCGGCGGGGTAGTATTCCAAACGGAAGGTGTCAAACCGGCAGTCGGGCAGGCCGCTCATATCCCCCAGCTTCTGGAAGGCCAGCTGGCGCAGCAGCTTTACCAGGCAGGTACAGGGCTTTTGCCCCACATAGCCGGTGTCCTGGCAGGTGGGGCAGGTGTAATGGACCTCTAGATAGTCGGCGGGCAGCCCGGCGGAGCGCAAAATCTCCTCCCGGCTGTGCTGAAGCTGGAGGTTGCGCTCCCGCAGCCGCTGGATCAGCAGGGGGGCGTCCTCCCCGCCGCCGATGGCGGCCTTGGCCGCATCCAGGCCGGTTTGGGAGAGGCGGCGGTTCAATTCCTCCAGCTGGGGCAGCTCCCGGCCCAGCTCCTCCCGGCGCCGGGCCGCCCCCTGGAGCGCCTGCTCCCGGCGCCGGTCCAGCTCCTGCTGGGCCTGGCGGTAGATCTCTTTGGCATATCCCATGGTTTCGTTCCCTCTCAGTCCTTAAACTGGCTGTGCAGCAGCTGGTCCAGCTCTGCCGCATCGATGGAGGAGTATTTCCCCGTCTGGGCGGATTGATTTTTGGCGGCCCGTTTGGCCGGGGGCGGGGCGGCCAGGTCCTGGGCCGCCTGTTGGACGGTGGAGATCCCCTTGGCCTTCCAGGAGGAGAGGATCCGGTCGGCGTAGGCGAAGGAGACTTTGCCGGTGTTCTCCACCGTGCGCTCACAGGCCAGGGCGATCAGCCGCTCATCCAGCCCCAGCTGGAACCACTTGCGGGTGTACTCCCGCTCCCGGGGGGCCAGCGTCCGGTTGAAGATCCCAAAGGCGCGCATGACCTTCTTCTCGTTCTCGTTGTCCCGGGTCAGCCGCAAAATCTCCTGCTCCGCCTGCTCGTGGGTGACGATCCCTTTGCCCAGCCAGGCGGCGGCGGTCTTCTCCAGATAGCTCATGCTCCGGTGGCCGATGGAGACGCAGTACTGCAACAGCATGAGGATGGTGTCGGTGGGCAGGCCGTAGTAGGTGCGCAGGGCGGCCAGGATCTCGCTTTCCACCGGCGAAAGGGGGTTGCCCAGCACCTCCTGGGCCACCCGCAGCAGCTGCTCCAGGGTGGGGTCCTGGGCGGCCATCTCCGCCACATCCTCCCGGGAGATCTTGGGACGGGCGGCCACTGTGGTGATCTTCTGTCCCTCTGGCGCCTGGCGCACCTGGACGGCGGGGGCGGGCCCTGCCGCCGGGGGCTGGGGCAGCGGGGCCGGTTGGGCAGCAACCTCCCCCTCCGTCTCCCGCAGCAGCCCGGCGGCCACCCAGTAGCCCATGGCGTCGGAGATGTCGGCGGGGGAGAGGTGTAGGATGCCCGAGAGCTTCTGGGGGTCGAAGGGCTCCCCGGGGTGGCGCAGCATCACCAGCAGCACCTTCAGGGAGAGGGGGGAGCACAGCCGGATGTGCTCGTCCACCACCGCGGCAGGCACCGCAAAGACTGATGACCAAATGCCGGCATCTATCCTGTAGGCCATCTCCCAACACCGCTCCTTTCCACTGCCCGCCTGTGGCGGGATACTGCCCCTATTATACCACCGATCCGCCGGTTTGGCGAGCCCCAGTTTTGTGCGGCGCCAGCAGCTGCCCGGCACAGCGGCGGCAAATGGGTGGAAATGGCCGCCGGATCGTGCTAAAATGGGGGATGGGGACCAATAAATGCGGATTGGGGGGAGGAACCTATGAAGAAGAGGCGGATAGCGCAGGCTGCACTGTTGACCGCCTATTGTGTGCCGTTTGCCTTTCTCGCCGTCAGTGGGGATGCAGCTTTTGGAACGATGCTGTTTTATGCGGTCCTGCTGCTGGGCTTTGCCCTGCTCGGCTGGCTTGCTTTAAAAACCGGCAGCCCTGCCCTCCTGTTTCCCGGCAGCCTTTTGAGCTCTGCCTGCTCCTGTGTGGCGGCGAAGCTGACCGGGTTGGCGCCGATGGGGGAGTATTTTAAACCGCTGACCTCCTACAGCCTCATTGCGGCGATTTCCATTGCGGCGGTTGCCATACACGGCGTAGCTGCGCTGCTTTTGACAAAGAGGAAAAGGGCGGGCGTCCGCCGGATGCATGGGAGTTCCCCGCAGATGGATGGGAAAATTTGAAAATCTAGTTGCGCCCCCTGGGCAACTCGTTGTATAATGGGTGGGAACCTAGCGGGGAGGAGGAAGGCGCATGACCGGGGACCTGCATTGCCACAGCCGCTGTTCGGACGGCTCCCTGGGGGTGGAGGAGCTGGTGCAGTGCGCCCGGCGGGAGGGGCTGGATCTTTTGGCCCTCACCGACCACGACACCATGTTGGGTGTGGAACGGGCGCAGCAGGCGGGCGAACGGTATGGAGTCCGGGTCATCGGCGGGGTGGAGCTCTCCTGCTGGGATAGCCAGCGGGGCCGCAAGGTCCATCTGCTCTGCTACCTGCCCCAGCGGCCCCAGCTGCTAAAGGCGGCAATGGAGCGGACGCTGGCGGACCGGAACCGGGCGATGGAGCAGAGCCTGGCGCTGGTGGCCGGGCGCTATCCCATCTCCCGGGAACTGGTGAACCGGTTTTCCCAGGGTTCCGCATGCCTATACAATGTCCACATCATGCGTGCGCTGATGGAGCTGGGGTATGCGGACCGCCCCTATGGGACGTTGTTCCGCCAGCTGCTGGCCCCGGGGGGTTCCTGCTATGTGTCCCACGCCTATGGGGAGGTGTGGGAGACCGCCCGGCTGATCCAAAAGGCCGGCGGGGTCTGCGTGTTGGCCCACCCCTCGGTCTACGACTCCATCGGCCTGATGGAGGAGCTGGCCCAGGCGGGGCTGTTGGACGGGGTGGAACGGTTCTTTCCCCGGCTGCGGGAGCAGGATATCCCGGCCATCGACCGGGTGCTCTCGGAATATGGGCTGATCCCCACTGGGGGCACCGATTTCCACGGCAGCAACACCAACCATCCCCATCCATTGGGGACCTGCGTCACCGCGCAGGACTCCCTGGAGCGGCTTTTTCACCGCGCAAAAATCAAGCAAAAGGAAGCACAGGAGTTTTGAAGCAATGAAGATGAGTTTTCGCCCGCGGGGCGTCTGTTCCCGCATGATCAACCTGGACGTAGAGGATGGGATCATCCGGGATCTGGAAATTTTAGGGGGCTGCCCCGGCAACCTGCAGGGGATCTGCCGGCTGGCCAAAGGCCGGCCCGCCCGGGAGGTGGCTGACCTGTTGGATGGGATCCACTGTGGGATGAAGCAGACCTCCTGCCCCGACCAGCTGGCCGCCGCCCTGAAAAAGGCCCTGCAGGACAGCTGAGACAAAACCGCAGAAAGGAGGGCTGGCCTTGCATTGTGATGACAGCGATATGAAGATTGCACCCGACCGTCCGTCGGAGCTGTTTGACCTCTCGGAGGGCGCTGCCAGCGCCTTTGTGCGGGAGAAAAACAATGGGAACATGGAGAAGGCCCGTCAGCTGGGCCAATCGTTGGCCCGGGAGCTGGGCCGGCGGCAGGGAGGGCTGCCCTATTTTGGGGTGGGCGTCTTTGACGATGCCCAGAGTCTGGGGCAGCGGCGGCTGCTCTATGCCTATATTGTAAGCCGGGTGATCGAGGACACCGCCCCCAACTCGATTGTAGCCCAGTCCGCCCTCTCCGCCTTCTATGAGCAGATCCAGCGGGAGACCCCGGAGTACTACGCCGCAGTCACCGATTCGGCGGCCCTCTCCCTATATATCCTGGCAGGCCGCTCGGAGCCGGATGACTACAACGCCCTGGGCGGCGCCTTTGCCCGGCTGTGCGGCCGGGAGGGGGACCCGGTGTTCCAGCGGTATGGCCGGGAGTTGGCCCTCTATTTCGCGGTCAAATGTACCCAGGCGGTGCTGCGGACCCAGATGGTCCGTTGAAAATTCCGTAAAGAATGGGACGCGGAGCGATTAGCTCTGCGTCCCATTCTTGTTGCCCTTTCCGGTTTCCTTGGCGTGGTGAGCGCGCATCCGGTCCAAAAGCCGGTCCTTGTAGCGGATCCCCACCAGCCCTACCGCCGCGGTGAACAAAAAGATCAGCAGCGTCGCAATCCAATTGCCCTGGCTCATGGTGGACCCCATGGTGGCGGTAGTGACGATGGCAGGAAAACGTCCCAGGGTGGAGATGACCAAAAAACGGCCGGCCCGGATCCGGCTGATCCCCGCCAGATAGGTGAGCATATCTTTGGGCAGCCCCGGAATTAAAAACAAAAGGAAGGTGACCGTCTCCATCCGGCGGTTGTCATGGAAAAAATCGAACTGGAGCACCTGTTCCTTACCGAACAGCCGCTCCACAAAGGAGGCCCCCACCCGCCGGACGGTGAAAAAGATGACCGAAGAGGCGATCACACTGCCCACCAGGCAGACTGCCGTGCCCCCCACTACGCCAAACAGCACACCGGCAATCAATTCCACCGGCCCGCCGGGGATGAAGGCGACGATCACCTGGAGGATTTGCAGCCCCAGCAGCACCAGCCACCCGGCAAAGCCCACCGAACTGATCCACGCTTCCACCTCCAGCTGGAAAGCCGGATCCCTCAGCCGGGAGAAGAAGGGGAAGAACACTACCGTCAAAACCCCCACCAATACCGCCAAAAATAGGCAGAGAACCACTACCGGCCGGGGGATCTTTTGCCGGAATCCCAATTTCCCCATGGCGCATCGCTCCTTTTTCAACAGTATAGCGGACAGAACAGGGGGTTCTGTTGCCGGATTGTAAACTTTTTTGCGGAGGAACCCTTTTGCATTTTCCCGCAAAGTATAGTATGATAGCAATAGGGAGATGGCGAAAGGAGGCACGGGTAATGAATGACGTGTTTCGCGCCGGGGTGGAGCCCGGCGGTTTGACCATGGATTATGAGATCAAAGTACTGATCTGCTATATGTTGGCGGCTTTGGACCGGCCGTTGCCCGCCCAGGGGCTGGTGGAGGTATTGTCCGCCGGCGGGATTGCCAACTATTTTGAAGCGGTGGATGCGGTCTCCTCCTTGCTAAAGAGCGGCCATATTGAAGAGCGGGCGGACGAGACCGGGGAGAACTGTTATGTGGTCACACCGGTAGGCCGTTCAGCGGCGGAGACGTTTGAAAAGGATCTGCCCTCCAGTGTACGCCAACACGCATTGGAGGGGGCGCAGCAGTATCTGCTCCACCGGCGCAGGCGTGCGCAAAACCGTGCCTCCATCACCCGGGTGGCGGATGGCTACCAGCTTTCTCTGTCCATTGAGGATGTGGGCAGCAACCTTTTGGACCTGACAGTCCTGCTGCCCAGCCGGGAGAGCTGCCAACAGGCCCGGGAGCGCTTTTTCAACGATCCGGTGACATTTTACCAGGGATTGTTGGAACTGCTGTTGGCCGGTCAGGCTTGACCCTCCTTGTATCCTACCACACTCCCGGCGCCCTTGCAAGGGCGCCGGGATTTCTCTTTGGGGAGGAGATGTGGGTTTTAAAGATCATGGGAGAAGAACGCAGGAGGGGAAAGCAGGTTGAGAAACCTCCTGGGGAAATCGTTTCGACAGCGGTTGCGGATGACAAGCTGTTTGGCAAAGTTATCAAGGGTTCAAGATATATTGGACACCTGCACTTTTTCTCAGGCTTATTTTTTCAAGTAAATGGAAATCCAACGCAAAATGTGCTAAAATAAGAAAAAAACGCGCCCATTTAGGGTGGGTGCGGGACCCTGCCGGAAGGGGGGAATGGCTTGCGGCGCTCTGCCGCAAAGGCCGAAAGGCAATGAAGACGATCGGGAAACGACAGGCTCGGGCGATCCTTGCCGCCATTTTTAAAGGCAACAAGGAGTTTTTGGTCTGTGAATATGTGGCGGATACCGATACCCTCCTGCTCTACAACGACCGGATGGAGGTTAAGGAGGAGATTCGCCACTATCGAACATACCTACAGACCCAGTCCTTCGTCCAACCTGAGGACCGGGAAAAGCTTCTTGCCCTCTACCGGGGGCAGGGGGAGGGCCAAGCGGAAATCCGCCTGCGCAAGGGCCAGAATGGGAAAAAATTGGTCCGGAAGCTGGTGCATGTCCTGCCTGCGGAGGAGGGCGCCGGCCGGCGCACCTTCCTGGTGCGGGACATCACCCAGGAGAAAAAACGGGAAAAGCTCCTGGCGGAACAGGCTGCCCGGGACCCGTTGACCCAGCTGCTCAGGGATACCGCCGGCCGGCGGATGGTGGATGAATACCTCAAGGACAAGGACCCCTACCGGACCTGTGGCTTGATCGTTTTGGACATCGATTATTTCAAATATGTCAACGATACCTTTGGCCATCTGTTTGGCGATCGGGTATTGGTGGAATTGGCTGGGCTGCTGCGGGAGCTGTTTGGGGAAAAAGAGATCCTGATCCGGTTTGGCGGGGATGAATTTGTAATCTTTTTTAAAGATGTGAGCCACGCCGTGCTGGTCCAGCGGAGTATGCAGCTGATCGATGCCATCCGGGGGCTGAAATTCCCGGATGTCGGTTACGCGATGACCTGCAGCGCCGGGGTCTGCTATCTGCCGGAAAATGAATCGGGTTACACCTACAACCAGCTGTTCGGCAATGCGGATTGGGCCCTCTACCGGGCAAAGGAGAACGGCAAGGACCAGTATGTCTTCTGCGATCACCTGCGCCGGTTCGAACAGAGCCAGGGAGGCCTGCCCGCCTCCGGCGCCATCGATGCCCGCTACCTGCGCAACGACATCATCTCCACCGCCTTTGAGGTATTTGAAAAGAGCAGCAGCTTCCCTCTGGCAATGGGGCAGCTGCTGGAGATCATCGGCTACCGGTTCCGGCTGGACCGGATCACCGTCATCCGCACCGATATCCAGGAGAAAAATACCGGCCGCCAATACCAGTGGACTTCGGCATATGCGCCGGAGGTGCTCCAGGAACAGGCCTCCTTTACCAAAGAGGATTTTGTCACCCTCTTCCACAGCTATGATGAATATCAGACCACCGTGCTCCAATGGGACAATATGGCCATGTATTCCCCCCAGGGGGCAGCCCTCCTGATGCAGGGGGGCGCCAAAACGGTGCTCTATGCCGCCATGTACTGCGAGGGGAAATATACCGGGGCGATCTCCTATGTCACCTGCCGGGAGAAGCGTTACTGGAGCCGCCAGAACCGCAAGGAGCTGGGGGAGGTGACTAAAATCATCTCTGCCCATCTGGCCCGGACGCTGGCGGTCAATGGATCCCAGAGCCCCCGGCTGGATGTAATGGAATACGACCGCTTGACCGGGCTTTTGGCCTTCCCCCGTTTCCAGGTGGAGCTGGAGCGGCTGGTGATTGGCAACTACGCTGTGGCCGATTACCTGCTGTATATGGATTTTGTGGGGTTCAAATATTTCAACCAGAAGTATGGCTACAGCCAGGGGGATCAGTTGCTCAAGGAGTTTTGCAGCTATGTGATCCGGGCGCTGGGAAAAACGGAGGGGGTCTATTTTACCCGGGTGGTCTCCGACCAGTTCCTGCTGCTCCTGCCCGGCAAGGGCCGGGGGAATATTTTGGAGGAGCTAAATGCCCTGTGCGAGGGGTTTTCTGGCTTTGAGGCCCAGCGGCTCCAGGGTTACCGGCCCCGGATACGGGTGGGGGCCTATCGGATCGAGAGAGACTGCGTGGGGGCCTCCTTCGCCATCGATGCCGCCAACTATGCCCGGCTGCAGCTGGCCGGGAAGCCGGAGGCCGGGTCGGTCTGCCTCTATGACCAGGACGTGGCCAAAAAACACCAGCTGGAGAATGCCATTATCAATGAGCTGGGGGAGGCGTTCCGGGAGCAGCAGTTCTTGGTCTATCTCCAACCCAAATTCTCCCTGGATGGCGGGGAGGTCACCGGCGCGGAGGCGTTGGTCCGCTGGCGCACCCGGGATGGGAAAATTTTGACCCCCGACCAGTTCATCCCCCTGTGTGAGTCCACCGGGCGGATCAAGGAGCTGGACTTCTATGTATTTGAACGGGTGGCGGCCTTCCTGGCCAAAAACCAGCGGCTGGGCCGCCGGCAGGTCCCCATCTCGGTAAACGTCTCGGTGGTGCATGCCGCTGATGGCAACACCGCCCAGCGGTACCGGGAGATTTTGGAGCGGTATGAGGTGGACCCCCAATATACCGAGGTGGAACTGACCGAGACCGCCACCGTCAAGGAGTATGAGGAGGCCAAGCGCCTATTCCGCCAGCTGCGCCAGATGGGGATCCACACCGCCCTGGACGACTTTGGCGCCGGCTATTCCCTGTTCAACGCCATCATCGATATCCCGGTGGACACCATGAAGCTGGACCGGGTGCTCATCCAGACCTGCAAGGCCAGCACCCGGGGGATCTACTTTTTGCAGCAGCTGATCCGGCTGATCCAGGGCCTGGGGTACCATGTGATCTGCGAAGGGGTGGAGACCCAGGAACAGGCCCAGATCCTGCGGGAGGCCGGCTGCCGGGAGGCCCAGGGGTTCCTGTTCTCCAAGCCCCTGCCGCTGGAGGCATACGAGGCGCTTGTCTATGGGCAGCAGGCGTAAAATAACTCTGAAAAAAGCACCCAGCAGGGTGCTTTTTTTGTAGAGATTCTCTAATTTAAATAGAGAAAATTGGGTGGTTATACCATATAATAAATTAGAATAGATATCATCCAAAACCATATCGCAAAATCCCCGGAGCCCATTGAAGCGCCCCGAAAACCTCTGGTAAAATAGGAGCGAAATCCCACATTCCCCATGTGGCAAGGACAGGAGAGGTGAACGATGGAAGATTACGAGTACATAACCAATAAGATGAGCACCGAGGACCAGGAACGGGTGGCCAAAGCCCTGAAGGGCAACTGGCAGATGCTGACCCTGTTGGGCTGGAGCGCGGACGACGTGGCCAGCAAGCCGATGATCGCCGTGGCCAACGCCTGGAGCGAAATCTGCCCCGGGCATATGAACCTGCGCCAGGTGGCCGATGCGGTGAAAAACGGCATCGCCCAGGCGGGAGGTGTGCCGGTGGAGTTTGGCAGCATCGGCATCTGCGACGTGTCGGAGGAGGGGTATGTGCTGCCCTCCCGGGACATCATTGCCGACGGTATCGAGGTGATGCAGGGGGCCCACAAGTTTGACGGCCTGGTGCTGCTGGGCTCCTGCGACAAGATTGTCCCCGGTATGCTCATGGCTGCAGCCCGCTGCAACATCCCCACCATCATGGTCACCGGCGGCCCCATGCTGGGGGGCGCCCCCTTCCTGAACCGTCCCAAGACCGAGAGTACGGCCAGCTATGAGTCCTGGGGCATGTACCAGGCGGGCAAGGTCAGTGCGGAGGATGTGATGCGGGTCACCATGACCGACAAGCCCACCATTGGCTCCTGCAACTACTACGGCACCGCCAACACCATGAGCTGCATCGCCGAGGCCATCGGCCTGCAGCTGCCGGACGGCGGCGCCATCCCCGCCGTCTATGCCGACCGTCTGCGGCTGGCCAAAGCCTCCGGCGTGCGGATTGTGGAGATGGTCAAAGAGGGGCTGCGCGCCCGGGATATCATCACCTGGGAGTCCCTGCAGAACGCCATGATGTTTACAATGGCCACCGGCGGCAGCACCAACGCCATCCTGCACCTGACCGCCCTGGCCTGCGAGCTGGATATCGACCCCCAGAAGGTCATGGCCGAGTGGGACCGCCTGAGCGATGTGGTGCCCCAGATCGTCCAGATCTATCCCTCCGGCACCGACCAGAATGTGATGGAGGACTTCTTCTTTGCCGGCGGCGTCTGCCGGACGCTGGATAACCTGCGGGAGCTGCTGAATTTGGATGTACGCACCTGCACCGGCCACACCCTGCGGGAAAACCTGGATAACCACTTCTATTGGCGGCCCCAGATGGCCAACGAGAATGTCATCCGTCCCATGTCCAACCCGTTTGGGCACCGGGCGCTGTCCATCCTCTATGGCAACCTGGCCCCCGAGTCGGCGGTCTGCAAGCCGGCGGGCATCCCCAAGCACATGTGGAAGTTCACCGGCCCGGCGGTCTGCTTCGACTGCGAGGCGGACGCCCAGGAGGCCGCCCACGCCATGAAGATCAAACCCGGCGACGTGGTGGTCATCCGCTACGGCGGCCCCAAGGGGGAACCCGGCATGCGGGAGATGTGCGGCATCCTGAAATTCCTGGTGGGCCTGGGCCTGGGTGATTCGGTGGCCCTGATCACCGACGGCCGGTTCTCCGGTACCAACAACGGCTGCTTCGTGGGGCATATCTCCCCCGAGGCGGCGGAGGGCGGCCCCATCGCCCTGATCCACGATGGCGACCTGATCACCATCGACGTGGAGAACAAGCGGATCGACCTGCAGGTGGACGAGGAGGAGCTGGCCCGGCGGCGCGCCGCTTGGACCTATACCCCCAAGAAGGTGCGCGGCCATATGGCCCGGTATATGCGCCTGGCGGGTAACGCCGCCACCGGTGGCGCTATGAAGTGGAACTGATCCATGCCCCCAATCCTATGATCCTGCCCTTTGGCCCCCGGCGCAGCACTGCGCCGGGGGCCATTTTTTGTAGGAGGCCCAGCTTCCTTTAGGTCGCTGGGAACGATTGGGGGGCACTTTTTTCGGAAGGGAACCATTCTATTGATGAAATGACGAATATATCGTACAATAGGGGCATCACCGGTTCCCACAAAGCATCCATCGAAAACCTACATCTATATAAAAACGCCGGCGTCCGCTTAAAACACCAATGTTGACATTTAGAGGGGATTGACAGCTATGGTTTCCACCCAGGGACAAACGCCGTCCGGTTTGGACACCGAATCGGATGCGGAAAAATTCACCCAGCTCTACCATCTCTATTTTCAGCCCTTAATCCGGTGTATAAAAAAGATTGTCCATTCGGATACCCTGGCCGAGGAAATTGTACAGGAGACCTTTCAGCGCCTGTTGCGTAACTTGGGGAAGGTGGACCTCAACCAGCCCCAGAGGACCAAAGCATACCTTGTGAAAATTGCGGTCCATATCGCCTACGATGTCTATTCCCAGGAGTTAAAATATGCCCCCATCGATATCACCAGCTGCCAAGATACCCTGATCACCCATTCCCCAGACCCCGTCTGGGAGGAATTCAATTCCAAAGGGCTCCTCAGCCTGATGCAGACCTGGATCTCCGAACTTTCTGAGAAAGAACAGCTGATTCTGCGCTACCGGTTTTTGGAGAAATGGTCCTATAAAGAGATTGCGGATGTTTTTCAGATTCCCGAGTCCACAGCCAGTTCTCTTTACTCCCGCATACGGAAAAGGCTTTTTGAAAAATACCTGAAGCTACAGGAAAAGGGGGAATAACCAATGGCACAGCATTTGAAAGAGGAGAACGAGCAGTTTGACCAGCTTCTCCTGCAGGCGCTTCAGGAGCGCGCACAGCAGGAGGACCGCTATTTTGCCAGCCTATTGGATGCACAGATGGATCCCCTGCAAGCCGGTTTGGGAGCGGAAGAGCCCGAAAGGGAGCTGCCGCCGGAACAGCTGGATTCTCCGGCAGCCCCCCGCTCTGTATGCCGCCTTTTCAAGCGGATCCGGAAATGGGGGGTGGCTTTGGCTGCTGTCTTTGTTCTGGTCTGTATGCTCCCGCTGGTCTCCGATGCCTCCATTGTAGATTTTTTCCGTGGGATCTTTCACCCTGCGGACACCTATGTCTCCCTAGAGGAGGCCGAGCGGATGGCGGAGCAGTGCCGGGTGGAGATCATCGGCAAGGGAGGGTGGAATGCCTTCTATTTCCCACAAAACCTGCCCAGCGGATTTGAGATCCAAGAGATTCAACCCGGAAAAAAATGTTA
>DXES01000186.1 GCA_019114825.1 Candidatus Anaerotruncus excrementipullorum | reverse complement strand
GGACCATCCGCCGTCCACCGATGGCCGGTTTGATCAGATACTCCATTTTTCACCCTCCCGTCGCCAGGGCCAGGCCCAATTTTGCCACCCCCGCCAGCACCATCACCCCCACCGGGTTGAAACGGGTTTTGCGCAGCAGGAAAAAGCACATCAAAAACAGCGCCGCCAGCTCCCAGTGGGTGCCCGCCAGGGAGGGGGCGGCCCCCTCCCACAGGGCGGTGAGCAGGATGGACACCCCGGCGGAGGCGATCATGGCCACCACCGCCGGACGCAGGGAGTGGAGCACCCCCTGGAGCAGATCCAGGCTCCGGTATTTCAGATAGAGCCGGGCCAGCAGCAGCACAATGATACAGGAGGGCAGCACACACCCCAGGGTGGCCACCAGCGCCCCCGGCAGCCCCGCCAGCTTGACCCCCACAAAGGTGGCCGAATTGATGGCGATGGGGCCGGGGGTCATCTGGGAGATGGTCACCAGGTCGGTGAACTCCTCCATCGTCAGCCAGCCATGCAGCTCCACAATCTGCCCCTGGATCAGGGGCATTGCCGCATAGCCGCCCCCGAAACTGAAGAGCCCCACCTGCAAAAAGCTCCAAAACAGCTGCCAATAGATCATCCCGCCGCCCCCCTCCGCCGGCGCCAGAGGGTGCGGGCCACGCCGATGCCGCCGCAGGCCAGCACCACATACACCACGCTGACCCCCAGGCAGCAGTTGGCGAAAAATGCCGCCGCCAGGATCACCAGGTTGGCGGGGTCCCGGTCCCGGGCCACCCCCAGGGCCATCTCATACACCACCGCGGCGATCACCGCCGCCACCCCCGCCTGCATCCCCTCCAGCAGCTGGCTGGCCACAAAGCTGTCCCGGAAGGCGGTGTAGCAGAGGGAGAGCAGCGAGATGATGACAAACGGGGGCAATACGGTGGCCACAATGGCGGTGAGCGCCCCCGCTAGCCCCGCCAGCTTGTAGCCCACCACAATCGCCCCGTTCACCGCAATCGCCCCGGGGGAGGACTGGGCGATGGCCACCAGGTCCAGCATCTCCCCCTCCTCGATCCAGTGGTACCGGTCCACAAACCGCTGCTTCATCAGCGTGACGATCACATACCCGCCCCCAAATGTAAACGCGCTCAGATAGAGGGTGGAGACAAACAGTTTCTTTAGGATCTCGCCCCGGCTGTACATACCATTCCTCCCTTCCCTCTCCAGTATAGGCCTCCTTGACACATTTGTAAAATAGTATTATTTTATTAAATAGATTACTATTTTCTTATGAATTTGGGAGGGAAGGGCTGTGACCTTGCGGCATCTAAAGATTTTGGTGGCGGTTTTTCAGCGCAGCAGCGTCACCCAGGCGGCCCGGCAGCTGCACCTGGCCCAGCCGTCGGTGAGCTTGGCAATCAAGGAGCTGGAGGAGTACTACGGCATCCGGCTGTTCGACCGGATCGGCCGCCGGATCTACCCCACCGAAGCGGGGCGGGCGTTCTATGGCTACGCCCTGCACATCCTCTCCCTCTTTGAGGAATTGGAGAACCGGATGCGCAACTGGGATGCCCTGGGCATCCTGCGGGTGGGGGCCAGCGTCACCATCGGCGTCTACCTGCTGCCCGCCCTGGTCAAGCAGTACCAGCAGGCGTTCCCCCGGCTGCGGGTGGAGGTGGTGGTGGGCAATTCGGGGGAGATCGAGCAGCAGATCCTGGCCAACCGCATCGACCTGGGGCTGGTGGAGACCCAGCCCGACCCGGACAGCATCTGCGCCGAACCGTTCATGCGGGACAGCTTCTGCGCCATCCTGCCCCCCGGCCATCCGCTGGCCTGCCAGGAGGCGGTGACCCTACGCCAGCTGGCCGGGTACCCCTTTTTGATGCGGGAGCCGGGCAGCGCCGGGCGGCAGCTGCTGGACGCCTGCCTGTCCATCCGGCAGCTGTCGGTCCGCCCCGCCTGGGAGAGCGCCAGCACCCAGGCGCTGGTGCGGGCGGTGGCGGCGGGGCTGGGGGTGGCGGTGCTGCCCGCCCGGCTGGTGGAGCGGGACGCCCGGGAGGGGCTGGTCCGCCGGCTGCCCCTGCGGGAGCCGATGGAGCGGGAGCTGAACCTGATCTACCACCGGAGCAAGCTTTTGACCCCCAATATGCAGGCCTTCCGGGAGCTGTGCCAGCAGTTTGGGCGGCAGGCGGAATAGGGCGCGAAGGCAGCAAAAGGCGGCAGGCCCCAAACGGCCTGCCGCCTTTTGCATAGGCGGATATCCACTTTTGCGGGCGCCGGGCCGTTCAAGACCGGGAGGGGCATTGCTGCCTCTGACCCCGGCGGCGCGGCGCCCGCTATGGCTCCATTTTACCATGGGGGGAGCCCCCCGGCAAGCGGCCCGTTCATTCCACGGTGGGATTCTCCCCAAAGAGGCCCACAAACGCCCCCTGGGCGGCCTCCGGCGCATCGGGGTGGGCGATCAGCCACTTGTTGCAGGCGGTCATCAGCCGGTCCTCCAGGGTCACCCGCTCCAGCCCCTGGGGCAGGCCGGTGTTGGTCCCCCGGGGCAGCACGACCACCACCCGGAACCCGCTGCCCCCCGGCGCGGTGGCGGGGGCATAGTGGAGGGTGGTCTCATAGAGCTCCACCGCCGTGCCCGCAGGCACCAAAAACGCCTCCACCTCTTTGGTGTCCAGGCGGCCCTCCCTTACCTTCTGCAGGCTGGCCACCAGCAGCACCATATCGTCCGCCGTCACATTCACCTCGCTGTCCCGGTGGTATTCCAGGCAGTTGAGCTTCTGGTTGTGGCCGTTGCAGTAGCCGATTTGGATGGGCATGCCGCCGTACATCCGGTCCCGGAGCTGGCCAAAGACCGGCAGCGCCTCCAGGGTGGGCTCGCTGGGCTGGTAGATGGTGCCGCCGCTGGGGCAGGGGGTGGCGGCCAGCGCCTGGAGCAGCGGGCCGAAGTCATACCCCTCCACCACCTTGCCATAGGGGCGGAAGGCCTCGTCAAACACCGATTGCAGTTGCATGGAAATTCCTCCTTATAGCGTGGCCAGCGTTTGGAACGCGGGCTTGAGTGCGGGATAGAGGGTGCGGTAGAGCTGGTAGTAGGGCTCGTACCGGGCGGAATCGGCCGGATTGGGCTGCTGGGGCGGGTTCAGGCGGATCATCCGGGCGCAGGCCTCCTGGACGCTGGGATACAGCCCCGCGCCCACCCCCGCCAGGATGGCCGCCCCCAGGGCGGGCCCCTCCTTGGAGGCCACCGTCCGCACCGGGCAGCCGTAGACATCCGCCAGCATCTGCCGCCAGAGGGGGCTGGTGCCGCCCCCGCCGCAGGCCAGCATCTCCTGGGAGACCACCCCCATCTCCCGCAGGATATCCAGGCACTGGCGCTGGGAGTAGACCACCCCCTCCAGCACCGCCCGGAGCATGTGGTACTTGGTGTGGATGGCCGAGAGGCCGAAGAACACCCCCCGGCTGTGCTCATCCAGCAGCGGGGAACGCTCCCCCATCAGGTAGGGCAAAAACAACAGCCGGTCGGCCCCGATGGGGATGCGGGCGGCCTGCTGGTCCATCAGCTGGTAGGGGTCCACCCCCATCCCCTGGGCGGTCTGCTGCTCCTGGGGGAAGAAGTTGTCCCGCAGCCACTTGAGGGAGCCGCCGGCGGACAGGGTGCAGCTCATCACCGCCCAGGCGCCGGGCACCGCCGAACAGAAGGTGTGTACCCGGCCCTGGGGATCGATGGTCACCTGGTCGGCATGGGCGAACACCACCCCCGAGGTGCCCAGGGTGGTGAACGCCTTGCCCGCCTCCACCACGCCGGTGCCCACCGCGGCGGCGGCGTTGTCCCCCGCCCCAGCCACCACTGGGGTGCCGGGGATTAGGCCGGTGGCGGCGGCCGCCTGGGCGGTGATCCGCCCCGCCACCTGGCAGGACTCGTAGAGGGGGGGCAGCAGCGCCGGGTCGATCTCCAATTTTTCCAGGATCTCCCGGCTCCAGCAGCGGCCGGGCACATCCAGCAGGTTGGTGCCGGAGGCATCGGACATCTCCGAAGCGTATACTCCAGTCAATTTATACCGGACGTAATCTTTTGGCAGCAGAATCTGCCGGCATTTTTCGTAGAGCGCCGGCTCGTGGCGGCGCACCCAGAGGATCTTGCCGGCGGTGAAGCCGGTGAGGGCCGGGTTGGCGGACAGCTGGATCAGCCGCTGGGGGCCCACCGCCTGGGTGATCTCGGCGCACTCCTGGCTGGTGCGCCCATCGCACCAGAGGATACTCCGGCGGAGCACCTGGCCCTGCCCGTCCAGCATCACCAGCCCATGCATCTGGCCGGAGATGCCCAACCCCGCCACCTGGCTGGGGTCCGCGCCGCTGGCGGCCAGCACCCGGCGGATGGTTTCGGCCGCCGCCCGCCACCAGTCCTCGGGGTCCTGCTCCGCCCAGCCGTTCTGGGGCTGGTAGAGGGGGTATTCCACCGTGGCGGAGGCCAGCGGCTGGCCCGCCTGGTCAAAGAGCACCGTCTTGGTGCCGGAGGTCCCCAGATCCACGCCGATTAAATAGCTCATATTGCCACTCCTCCATCAAAAGCCGGGATGTCCGGCGGTCTTTCGGTCGGGTTCCCTTTTAGTATAAGAGCGCCGGGGCGGAAAGTCAATTCCTCCCAGGGCGGGCAAAATTTTTTCCGCCGGGTGGCTTGACATCCCGGGCGGAATTTGGTAGAATACCCACAAGTTCTTTTACACCAAAAAGCTTTAAATTGCAAAAGCGACGACCGGAAACAAGTAGGGGCCCATCCGTCTTCCACAGAGAGCTGCCGGAGGGTGAGAGGCGCGGAGGGCCGGGTCCCCGAATACCTTCCGAGAGCTCCGCGCCCAACCGGCTTTTCGCCCCAGTAGGCCGCGGCGGCGGCGCCCGTTACCGCGCCGGGGTATCCGCCCCCTGGGGCGCGTACCCGGTAAGGCGCCCCCCGCGAGGGGGACGTGAACTGAGGTGGTACCGCGGGAACCCTCCCGCCCTCTGTCATCCACAGAGGGCGGGAGGGTTTTTCTCGTCCTCCAATCCAAGGAGGTCTTTGCAATGTTGGAAAAGGTCGTTTTGCTGGCGCTCTTCTTTGTGGTCACCGCGGGCATCGGGCTCTACTGCCGCCGCCGGGTGACCAAGGTGGGGGACTTTGTGCTGGGCGGGCGCAGCCTGGGGCCCTGGGTCACCGCCTTCGCCTACGGCACCAGCTACTTCTCCTCGGTGGTGTTCGTGGGGTATGCCGGCCAGTTTGGCTGGAACTTTGGGGTGGCCGCCACCTGGATCGGCCTGGGCAACGCCCTGATCGGCAGCCTGCTGGCCTGGGTGGTGCTGGGGCGGCGCACCCGGGTGATGACCAAGCACCTGGAGAGCGCCACCATGCCCGATTTCTTCGCCAAGCGGTACTGCTCGCCGGCGCTGCGCACCGCCGCCTCGTTGATCCTCTTCTGCTTCCTGGTGCCCTACTCCGCCTCGGTCTATAAGGGGCTGTCCGGGCTGTTCGCCATGGCCTTTGGGCTGGACTTCAGCTGGTGCGTCCTGGGGATCGCCGTGCTCACCGGCATCTATGTGGTGGCCGGCGGCTACCTGGCCACCGCCATCAACGACCTGGTCCAGGGGGTGGTGATGCTGGTGGGGATTGTGCTGGTGGTGGCGTTTGTGCTCCAGGGCCAGGGGGGCTTTGCCGCCGCCCTGGAAAAGCTCTCCCAGGTGCCCGCCGAGTCCGCCCCGGGGATGGAGGGGGCGTTCATCTCCTTCTTTGGCCCTCAGCCGGCGGCCCTTCTGGGGGTGGTGATCCTCACCAGCCTGGGGACCATGGGGCTGCCCCAGATGATCCACAAATTTTACACCATCAAAAACGAGAAGGCGATCAAGGCCGGGACGGTGATCTCCACCCTCTTTGCCCTGGTGATCGCCGGGGGCAGCTACTTTATGGGGGCCTTTGGGCGGCTCTACTACACCGCCCCCGCAGGCGGGCCGGTGTTCGACGACATCGTCCCCCAGATGCTGGCGGGCAGCCTCTCCGACCTGATGGTGGGGGTGGTGATGATCCTGGTGCTCTCCGCCTCCATGTCCACCCTCTCCTCGCTGGTGATCACCTCCGCCTCCAGCCTGACGCTGGACCTGATCAAGGGGATCTGGGTGCCCAACCTCTCCCACGCCAGGCAGCTGCGGTGGATCCGGGTGCTCTGCGCCTGCTTTGTGGCGCTGTCGGTGGGGCTGGCCCTCTACCCCAACCAGCTGATCTCCTCGCTGATGTCCCTCTCCTGGGGGGCGCTGGCCGGGTCGTTTTTGGGGCCGTTCCTCTATGGGCTATTCTGGCGGCGGACCACCACCGCCAGCGTGTGGGCCTGCTTTGTGGTGGGCATCGGCATCAACCTGGTAAACCTGGCATTCCCCTTCGCCTCCCCCACCTCTGCCGGGGCGATTGCCATCCTCTCCTCGCTGGTGGTGACGCCGGTGGTGAGCCTGTGTACCCGGCCGCTGCCCCAGGCCCACCTGGATGTGACCTTCTCCTGCTACGACCAGAAGGTGCCCACCCCCCACAAATTCGCGCTGGACCAGATCTCCGAATAGGCGCTATCCAAAGGCGGGGAGCCAAAAATCCCCGCCTTTTTTTGTGGAAAAGTTTGGGTGTTTTCCCAAAATTAGTCTTGACTAACTCTACTATTTGGGGATACAATAGAGACAAAATAAGAATTATTCCTATTTTTTGAGGATTGCCCTATTGAGGATCGACCTATGAAATACTCCAAACAGCGGGAGTTGGTCTACCAGGCGGTGCTGCAGAGCGCCTGCCACCCCACTGCCGACATGATCTACGAGGTTGTCCGTGCCCAGGAGCCGGCCGTCAGCCTGGGGACCGTCTACCGAAACCTGGGCCGCCTGGTGGAGGAGGGGCTGGTGCGGCGGATTGTCCTGCCCAACACCCCCGACCGGTTCGACCGGCGGCTGGAGGAGCACCAGCACCTGCTCTGCCAGCGGTGCGGCGGGCTGTTCGACCTGGGCCCCGGCGTCCCCTTCCACTTCCCCCAGGCCAAACGGCAGATTGAATCCTGTTCCCCATTCACAGTCACCGGCTACGCCCTCTATTTCACCGGCGTCTGCCCCGGCTGTGCAGAATATCATTCCCCCGCGATACCCCGCGATCAAATTGAAAATGAAAGGAAGTAACCGCACATGAAAGAGCTCAAGGGCACCAAGACCGAAGCCAACCTGCTGGCCGCCTTCGCCGGAGAATCCCAGGCCCGGAACAAGTACACCTACTACGCCTCCAAGGCCAAAAAGGAGGGCTACGAGCAGATTGCCGCCCTCTTCCTGGAGACCGCAGACAACGAGAAGGAGCACGCCAAGCTGTGGTTCAAGCTGCTCCATGACGGGGATGTCCCCTCCACCCCCGAGAACCTGAAGGACGCCGCCGCCGGCGAGAACTACGAGTGGACCGACATGTACGCCACCTTCGCCAAGGAGGCCCGGGAGGAGGGCTTTGACAAGATCGCCTTCCTGTTCGAGGGGGTCGCCAAGATCGAGAAGGAGCATGAGGAGCGGTACCTGGCCCTCCTGAAGAACATCGACGCGGGCGAGGTCTTCCAGAAGACCGGCGTCATGATCTGGAAGTGCCGCAACTGCGGCCACATCCATGTGGGCGAGGCTGCCCCCAAGGTCTGCCCCGTCTGCAACCATCCCCAGGCGTTCTTCGAGCTGCAGAGCAAGAACTACTAAGGTTTCCCTCCAAATTCCTGAAAAATCCCCCCGGACGGTACCGTCCGGGGGGATTTTTTGCACCCATGCGGGTCAATCGTAGGTGAGGGGGGCGGTGGTGGCCTTCACCAGGGGCAGCAGCAGCCGGGGGTCGGCCTCGATCTGGCAGCCGATCCGCCCGCCGCTGACAATCACGGTGGGCAGCCCCTCCACCGACCGGTCAAACACGGTGGGGTAGCTCTTTTTCATCCCCACCGGGGAGCAGCCGCCCCGGATGTAGCCGGTGACCTTGTTGATCTCCGCCACGTGGATCATCTCCACCGACTTCTCCCCCACCGCCTTGGCGGCCTTCTTCAGGTCTAGCTCCTGGGCCACCGGCAGCACAAACACAAAGTAGCCGCCGCTGTGGCCCCGGGTCACCAGCGTCTTAAAGACAGCGTTCACATCCTGGCCCAGCTTTTGGGCCACGCTCACCCCGTCGATCTTCCCGTCGCTGTGGTCGTAGGTGTACACCCGGTAGGGCACCTTCGCCCGGTCCAGCATCCGCATGGCATTGGTCTTGGCTTCCGCCATTGCCGCTCCTCCTTCTTAGAAAAACGCCCGGACGCGGCGCGTCCGGGCGTTGGGTCCCGTTTACATCCCCAGGTAGGCCTTCCGGACCTGGTCGTCCTCCAGCATCTCCCGGGCGGCGCCGCTCATGACGATCTTCCCGGTCTCCAGCACATACGCCCGGTTGGCGATGGACAGGGCCATCTGGGCGTTCTGCTCCACCAGGAGGATGGTGGTGCCCGCCCGGTGCAGCTCCTGGATGATCTCGAAGATCTGCTCCACCAGCAGCGGCGCCAGGCCCATGGAGGGCTCGTCCAGCATCAGCAGCTGGGGATGGCTCATGAGCGCCCGGCCCATGGCCAGCATCTGCTGCTCGCCCCCCGAGAGGGTGCCCGCCACCTGGCGGCGGCGCTCCTTCAGCCGGGGGAACCGCTGGAAGACCGCCTCCAGGTCGGCGGAGAGGGAGCCCGCTTTCTGGGTATAGGCCCCCATCTCCAGGTTCTCCTGCACGGTCATCTGCAAAAAGATCCGGCGGCCCTCCGGCACATGGGCCAGCCCCCGCTCCACAATGTGGTGGGGCGCCAGGGAGTGGATATCCTTATCCAGGAAGGTGATGGAACCGGTCTTGGTGCGCAGCAGGCCAGAGATGGTCTTTAAGATGGTGCTCTTGCCCGCGCCGTTGGCGCCGATCAGCGAGACGATCTCCCCCCGGGCCACCTCGAAGGAGATGTCCTGGATGGCGTGGATATTCCCATAGTAGACGTTGATATTTTCCACCTTCAGCATCCTGTCAACCCTCCTTCTTTTTGCCCAGGTACGCCTCGATGACCACCGGGTTGGAGCTGATCTCCGCCGGGGTGCCCTTGGCGATGATCTTGCCGAAGTTGAGCACCGCGATCCCCTCGCAGATGCCCATGACCAGGCTCATATCGTGCTCGATGAGCATGATGGCGATCTGGAACTCGTCCCGGATGCGGTGGATGTTCTCCATCAGCTCCGCCGTCTCGGAGGGGTTCATGCCCGCCGCAGGCTCATCCAGCAGCAGCAGCCGGGGCTGGGTGGCCAGCGCCCGGACGATCTCCAGCCGCCGCTGGGCGCCGTAGGGCAGGCTGCCCGCCTCCTCCTCGGCGTGCTGCTCCATGCCGAAGATGGACAGCAGCTCCAGCGCCCGCTCCCGGGCCTGCTTCTCCTGCCGCCAGTAGGCGGGCAGCCGCAGGGTGGAGGTGAACATGTTGTAGGAGATGTGGTTGTGCATCCCGATGAGCACATTGTCCAGCACGCTCAGCGCCTTGAACAGGCGGATGTTCTGGAAGGTACGGGCGATGCCCGCCCGGTTCACCTGGACGGTGTTCATGCCGGCGGTGTCCTGGCCGTTGAGCAGGATCTTGCCCCGGGTGGGCTTATACACCTTGGTGAGCAGGTTGAAGACGGTGGTCTTGCCGGCGCCGTTGGGGCCGATCAGGCCGCAGATCTCGGTGCGGCCCACCGTCAGGTTGAAGTCGTCCACCGCCGTCAGGCCGCCAAAGTCGATCCCCAGGCCGATGGCCTCCATCACCGGGGTCTTGCCCTGGTCCCGCTGGGGGAGGATCGCCTCCCGGCTGTCATACTCGTTGCGGATTTTCATTTGGCCGCCTCCTTCCTCTTGCCGCCAAAGCGGTTGAGCAGCTTCTCCAGCACCCGGCTCAGGGAGAAGTCGTAGGTGCCCAAGAGGCCGGAGGGCTTAAAGATCATGACGATAATCAGCACCAGCGAATAGAGCACCATCCGCCACTTATCGAAGGCCAGCAGCATCTGGGGCAGGGCGGTGAGCACGGTGGCGGAGAGCACCGACCCCAGCATGGAGCCCATGCCGCCCAGCACCACCATCACCAGGATCTCGATGGATTTCATAAAGCCGAAGGTGGAGGGCTGCAAAATGCCCACATAGGTGGCATACAGCGCCCCGGCCACACCGGCAAAGAAGGCGGAGAGGGTGAAGGCCATCACCTTGTAGTAGGTGGTGTTCACGCCGCAGCTCTCGGCGGCGATCTCGTTCTCCCGGATGGAGAGGACCGCCCGGCCGTGGCGGGATTTCAGCACCAGGTGGATCACCGCGCAGGTGACCACCACGCAGATGAACACGTTGGTGACGGTGGCCGCCTTGGGGATCCGCTTGAGGCCGGAGGCCCCGTAGGTGAACTCAAACCCCAGCAGGTCGTCAATATTCAACAGGATCACCCGGATGATCTCCCCGAAGCCCAGGGTGATGATCGCCAGGTAGTCCCCCTTCAGCCGCAGGGCGGGCACGCCGATGATGACGCCGAAAATGGCCGCCACCACCCCGGCCAGCACCAGGGCCACCGCCAGGTAGGCGTTGTATTGGATATGGGCAGCCAGCTCGCTGGTGCCCTCCGGCAGGCGGTTCAGGTTGGGCATGGGCACCGCCTTGAGGAAGATGCCCGCCGCATAACCCCCCACCGCCATAAAGCCCGCGTGCCCCAGGGGCAGCTGGCCCAGATAGCCGGTGGCCACATTCAGGGAGACCGCCAGGATGATGTTGATCCCCACCAGCATGAAGATCTTGGAGTAGTAGCTGGAGATGATCCCCGCGGAGCTGATATAGTGGAGCACCCCCAGCGCCGCCACCACCAGCACCAGGTTGATCAGGTACCGGGTGGGCATGGGGATGCGCCGCTGCTGTAGACTGCTGTTCATTGCGCTTCCCCCTTCCTTAAACCTTTTCGGTAGTGCTGCGGCCCAGCAGCCCGGAGGGCTTTACCAGCAGCACCACGATCAGAATGGCGAACACCACGCCGTCCTTCCAGACCGAGAGGCCCACCGCGGAGACCAGCGCCTCCGCCAGGCCGATGACAAAGCCACCCACCATGGCGCCGGGGATCGAGCCGATCCCACCCAGCACCGCGGCCACAAACGCCTTCAGCCCCAGCATCGAGCCCATGGTGGGGCTCACCTGGGGATAGGCGCACAGGTAGAGGATGGCGCCGATGCCCGCCAGGGCGGAACCCAGCATAAAGGTGAAGGAGATGGTGGCGTTGAGGCTGATGCCCATCAGCTGGGCGGCGCCCATGTCCTCCGACACCGCCCGCATGGCCTTGCCCAATTTGGTCTTCTGCACCAAAAAGGTCAGCGCCGCCATGGCGATCAGGGAGACCACAATGGTCAAAATGGCCGGGAAGCTCAGGGTGGAGGACCCCAGGGTGATGCTGGGGCCGGTGGTGAACAGGGCCATGGGTTCGGACATATCCTTGGCCCCGGCGCCGAAGATCAGCTGGGCCCCATTCTCCAGCAGGAAGGAGACGCCGATGGCGGTGATCAAAAGGCTCAGCCGGGGGGCGCTGCGCAGCGGGGTATAGGCCACCTTTTCGATGATGACCCCCAGCAGGGTGCTGGCCAGAACCGCTACCAGGATGGAGGCCACCGGGTGCAGGTGGAAGTTCACCATACACATCCAGGCGGCATAGGCGCCCACCATGATGATATCGCCATGGGCAAAGTTCAGCAGCAGGATGATGCCATAGACCATGCTGTACCCCAGCGCCACCAACGCATAGATGGAGCCGGACTGCAGGCCGTTGATCACCTGGCTGACGATGGTCGAGAGCAGTGACATGGTTGCCACGTCCTTTCATTGGGAATGGGGTACCGGGGAACCGGACGGCTCATGGCCGCCTCCGCAGGCACGGCACGCCGGCGGGAGCGCCCATGGCCCGTCCATGGGAAAGCCGCCTTTGCGGCAAAAACAGAAGAAAACCATGCTGGGGGGAAGCCCGCGGCCTCCCCCCGGCATAGTTCCAGTACAGATGGGATGGGGATTAGAACAGCTCGGTGAAGACCTCGTCCCCGCCCTCCAGCTTCATGATCGCGGCGGACTTGATGGGGTTGTTCTGCTCATCAAACTGATAGGTGCCGGTGATGCCCTCCAGGCCCTCGGTGGCGGACATGGCGTCGATCACCGCCTGGTAGTACTCATCGGTGCAGGCCTCCAGGCCCTGCTCCTCGGCCGCCTGGATGGCGTTGAGCATCAGCATGGCCGCATCGTAGCCCAGAGGGGCAAACATGTTGGGGATATCCTCGCCATAGGCGGCCTGGTAGTCGGACTCAAACTGCTTCACAGCGTCGCTGGAGCCAGGGGCATAGCCGGAGCAGTAGACCGAGCCCTCCAGGTCCTCGGCGGAGGCATAGTTCTTGACGCTTCCCCAGCCGTCGCCGCCCAGGAAGGTGCCGGTGACGCCCACCTCGCGGGCCTGGGTGACGATCATACCGTCATCCTCGTAGTAGTTGGGGGAGAAGACCACATCCGGGTTCTGGCCCGCAATGTTGGTCAGCTGGGCTTTGAAGTCCACGTCGCCGGTGCTGTAGGCCTCGGTGGCGACCACCTGGATGCCCAGCTCCTCGCACTTGGCCACGAAGGCGTCCTTCAGGCCCACCGAGTAGTCGTTGCCATTCTCAAAGATCACGGCAGCGGTGGTGGCGCCCAGCCGCTCGGAGGCGTACTCGGCCATCTTCTCGCCCTGGAACGGGTCGATGAAGCAGGCGCGGAAGACGTTGGTGCGCACCTCGCTCTCCGGGTCGGTGGGGTCGATCACCGTGACGCCGGCAGCGGTGGCGGAAGCGGAGATCTGGGGCATATTGATGTTGTAGGTCTCATCCGCCAGGGCGATGGTGGGGCCGGTGAGCACCGCGCCGATCACCGCGGTGATCCCGTCGTCCAGCATCCGGTTGAAGTTGGTGACCGCCTCGGTGGAGTCGCCCTTGTCGTCGTACTCCACCACTTCGATCTGTTTGCCGTTGATGCCGCCGGCGGCGTTGGCCTGGTCGATGTACAGGCGGGCGCCGTTTTTCACCGCGTTGCCGTACATGGCGTTCTCGCCGGTGGTGGTGACCATCAGGCCCACCTTGATGGTCTCGCCGGAGGCGGCGGTGTCGCCACCCTCCTCAGCGGCCTCGGAGGCGGTGCCGGTGGAGGCGGTCTCCTCCGCAGCGGAGCTGCCCTCGCTGCCGCCGCAGGCGGCCAGGGACAGCGACATCATGGCTGCCAGAGTCAGTGCAAGTATCTTTTTCATGTTGGATTCCTCCCGATTCTTTAAAAGCGCGACAGGCAGTTACAGCGCCCAAGGGGCTGTAAAATGCCTGTTTTAAAAAGTATATTGCAAAATCCATGCAAAATCCATTGCCGTTTTCGCCAATCCTCCGGCAACAAATCCCTTTTGTTTTAGAAAAATTTATAAATTGCCACCGGACGGGAATTTTAGCTCTAATCCCCAAAAACAACCGCCGCTTTTTGTCGCAAACCACCGGCGGTTTTGGGAGGTTACACAGCTTTTGGCCCCCGCTTTTTACACAATTCCCCCCTCAAAGCACATCCGTCCTTGCATCCACCGCCCAAAGCCGCCCCGGGAGGACGTGGGCGGATGGAAAAATTTGCAAGTTCTTTCCCTCCCCCTGCATATCCGCCGCCAAAACCCGGGCAAAAGAAAACCGCCCCGCAGGGCGGTTTTTTGCGTGTGTCGGCCCGGGCCCGGTCAGGGGGTCCCGGCTTCGGCCTGCATCCCCAGCATCAGCTCCACGCAGGCGGTGAGGGAAAAGACGAAGTCCACCCCATAGGAGGGGGACAGGCTGGAATACTGGTCGTGCAGCTCGTTGATCTGCTCGTAGAGGGCCAGGCTGGGGTTGGCCTCCGCGGCGTTGCAGATCAGGTCCACCGCATGGAGCATGCTGCGCCGGCGGTAGCCGTAAAACTGCATGAAGATTTCGTAGCGCAGGTGCCCGATCTTGCTGCCGTCGAACTGCTCCGAGTGGGCGTAGCAGAAGAAATCGGACATGAAGTGGCACAGGATGCCCAACTGCTTGCTGAACTCCTGCACCGTCATCTCCTCCCCGTGGCGGGCCAGGTGTTCCGCCTTGGCCATCACCAGGTCATAGATGTCCTTTTTGAAATGGCTCAGCCGCAGCAGGCTCGGCGCAATGTCCGGCAGCACATTCCAAGCCACGAACGTCTTCTTGTCCAGCTCCACATCCATATTCTGGGTAAAATACCGGTAGAGGTACCGCCCCATCGTGATGTGGGAAAATAGGTTCATGGGAATCACCGCTTTCCAAAATTCCGGCCCGCCTGGCGGCTGCCCCGCCTTCCCCGCGCCGAGTGGGGGCTTTGAGCGTCCGGTGGGCGGGGGTCTCCCGCCAGTTTCATTCTATCATAGGCCGCTAAAAGATTCTGTCAAGAAGTTGTTAAAACTGTGGTTTTTCACGAAATTCTGTGAAACTCACAAATCCGGTTCCGAAAATCCACAGAGGATTGTGTAAATTTCCTGGCCATCCGGCTGGAGCAGGGAGACCGGCCGGAACAGCCCGCTCCCCTCCAGCGCCGCCTGCATCCCGGCGGCGTCCCCGCCCTGGCAGCGCACCGCCAGCGCCTGCTCCTCCGCCTGCCAGGAGAACCCCCGGACCCGGCAGCCCGCCTGCCCGGCGGCCTCCAGGATGGCCAAAAACCGCTGGAGGCTCCAGGCCCCCGGGTCCTCCAGCTGGCCCAGCGCCTGGCCCAGGGCATCCACATATTTTACCAGCAGCGCCGAGCTGTCCGGGTCCTCCAGCAGCAGGGCCACCCGGCCCCGCTGCCCGGCGGGGAACAGCTGGGCCACCAGGCTGCTGTCCAGCAGGTCCCGGGGCACCTGGCGGGCGTTGACCGCCAGCCAGACGCCCACCCCCGCCGCCGCCACCAGCAGCGCCAGGGCGGTGAGCGTCCCCCGCAGCCCGCCCCTGCTGCCCAACAGCCGGGCCAGCAGCCCGGCAAACCGTTCCCGTCTCAGGGAGCCCCCCTCCTTTCCCGGGGGATACACCCCCTAAAATTCCCCGGCCTGGTAGAAGATGGCAGCCAGGGCGGCCAGCGGCGCGGTCTCGCACCGCAGGATCCGGCTGCCCAGGGAGAGGCAGGCCAGGCCCTGCGCCTGGGCCAGCTGGGCCTCCTGGGGGTCGAAGCCCCCCTCGCTGCCCACCAGGATGGAGACGCTCCGGTCCAGCCGCTGCTCCAGCACCGGCCGCAGGGGCTGGCTGGCGTTCTCATAGAAGAGGATGCCCAGCTGGTCCTCCCCCATCCGCTTTACCGCCTGGGGCAGCTCCACCAGCGCCTCCACCGGCGGGGTACGCCCCCGGCCGCACTGTTTGGCGGCCTCGGCGGCGATCTTGTTCCACCGCTCCAGCTTGCGGCCCAGGGAGCGGGCGTCCGGTCGGGAGACACACCGGCGGGTGAGCACCGGCACCACCCGGGCCACCCCCAGCTCCACCGCCTTCTGGACGATCCAATCCATCTTATCCCCCTTGGGCAGCGCCTGGTAGAGGGTGACCGCCACCGCCGGTTCCCCCGCCGAGGGGCACACCTGCCCCACCTGGAGCACCACCTGCTGGGGGTCGATCTGTAGGATGGTACACTGGTAGTCGCTGCCCGCGCCGTCGCAGACGGTGACCGCCTCCCCCGGCTTCATCCGCAGGGAGAGGGCCATGTGCCGGGCGTCCTCGCCGGTGACCACCGCGCGCTCCCCGGACACCGCCCCCACAAAGAACCGCGGCATCGTTTTTCCCCCTCTCAGGCCCGCCGGGCGTGGATGGCCACCCAGCCGCCCAGCCGGCGGACCTCCACAATCCGGTAGCCAGCGGCGGCAACCGCCTCCACCAGCTCCTGCTCCCGGGTGTCAATGATCCCCGAGGCGATGAAATCCCCGCCGGGCTGCAAAAAGCGGCCCAGGTCGGGCAGCAGCCGCAGGATCACATCCGCCACGATGTTGGCGGTGACCACCTGGTAGGTGCCCTCCACCTTCTGGGTCAGATCCCCAGCCAGGAAGGCGGCCCGGCCGGCGACGCCGTTCTGCTGGGCGTTCTCGGTGGCTACCCGCACGGCCACTTCGTCGATATCCACCCCCACCGCGGACCGGGCCCCCAGCAGCAGGGCGGCCACCGCCAAAATACCGCTACCGGTGCCCACATCCAACAGGCTGGTCCCGGGGGTCACCACCTGCTCCAGCAGCTCCAGGCACAGGCGGGTGGTCTCATGGGTGCCGGTGCCAAAGGCCATGCCCGGGTCCAGGGTGAGCACCACCTCCTGGGGCTGGGGCGCATACGGCTCCCAGGAGGGGCAAACCACCAGCCGGCTGCCAATATGGGTGGGGTGGTAGAACTGCTTCCAGGCGGTGGCCCAGTCCTCCTCCTCCACCTTCTCCCAGCGGATGGCGTGGGCGATCCCCGCCGCATCCAGCCGGGCCCGCAAAAAGGAGATGGCCTCCAGGGGGTTCTCCTGGGCGGGAATATAGAGGTGGATCACCGCGTGGTCCCGGTCCCGCTCCAACAGCTCCTGCTCGATCAGGTCCACATGGGCGATCTGGGGGGCCAGCTCCTCGATGTCGCTGTAGTCCTCAATATAGATCCCGTAGGGCACCACCAGGTTGGCGATCGCCTCGGCGGTCTGGGCGTCCCGGGTGGCCACCTTGATCTTGATTTCGTTGTACTGCATCTGCCTTCCTCCGTCCGGCGGTTTTTTGCCCCTTGCGGGGCTTTGCCTCTATTATAAAAGAAAACCGCCTTTTTTCAAAGGCGGTTTTCAAATTTTTATTTCATGGCGCCCCGGAGCTTTTCAAAAAAGCTCTTGCGCTTCTCATAGTTGCGGTCGGTGGAGAGCTCCTCGAACTTCTTGAGGGCCTCCTTCTGCTTGCCGGTGAGGTTGCGGGGCACCTCGATATTCACCTTCACATACTGGTCCCCCCGGCCCCGGCCGTTTACATAGGGGATGCCCTTGTTGCGCAGGCGGAAGACGGTGCCCGACTGGGTGCCCTCCGGCATGTTGTATTTCACCCGGCCGTCGATGGTGGGCACCTCGATCTCGTCCCCCAGCACCGCCTGGGTGAAGGTCACCGGGATATCGCACCACACGTCAAAGCCGTCCCGCTCGAAGAGGGTGTCCGGCCGGATGGAGACCATCACATGCACATCCCCGGCGGGGCCGCCGTTGATCCCCTGGTCCCCCTGGCCCCGGAGCACGAAGGTCTGGCCGTCGTCGATGCCCGCGGGGACGCTGACCTCCAGCGTCCGGCGGTGGCGCACCCGGCCCATCCCCCGGCAGTCGGGGCAGGGCTCCTTGACGATCTTGCCCTTGCCGCCGCATTTGGGGCAGGAGCGGGTGGTCTGGATGACCCCGATGGGGGTGCGCTGCTGCACCCGCACCTGGCCGCTGCCGCCGCAGTCGGGGCAGGTCTCGGCGGTGGTGCCCTTTTTGGCGCCGGAGCCGCCGCAGCTCTCGCACTGCTCCAGCCGCTGGATGGTGATCTTCTGTTTGCAGCCCTTGGCCGCATCCATAAAGCTCAGCCCGATGTTCACCTCGATGTCGTTGCCCCGGAT
>DXES01000185.1 GCA_019114825.1 Candidatus Anaerotruncus excrementipullorum | reverse complement strand
TGGTGGGGGTGGTGCGCCTGCGGGGGAACCGGGCGGCGGCGCTGGATGCCGGCGGCGCGCTCCTGGCCACGGCGGAGGCGGCGGGGGGCTGCCTGGAGCTGCACCCGGCGGGCGGCCGGCCGGTCCGCCGCCCCGTGGAGTACCTGCGGGGGCAAAAAAGCCTGGTGCGCCCGCCCATGGCCCAGCGCCTGGCCCTCCAGACCGCCCAGGGCCGGCTGGAGCTCCGGCAGAGCTGCCGCCGCACCTTCACGCTGCTGTTGGAGGGGGTGGCTGTAGGGGCCCTGCGGGGGCTGCTGTTCCCCTGCCAGCGGCTGTGGGCGGATACTGAAAGGCTGCCGGAAGGATGGCTGCCGGCGGCCTACGCCCTCTGCCTGCTGCTGTTCCGGGAGGACTGGGTGGAGCTGGTGTGAACGGGCAAAAAAATTCCCGGCTGCCCTTGCGGCGGCCGGGAAATCTGCTATACTGGGGGAAAGGGATCATCCGGCGCGGCCAACCGGCGGCGCCCAGGGGAGGGGCGCCCCTCCGGGAGGAACCATGACCCAGGACGAGCTGCAATTTTTCCACGCCAAGCCCCAGGCGCTGCCCCTCTATGAAGCCCTGCGGGGGGCGCTGCTGGCCTGCTGCCCGGACACCCAGATCCAGGTCCATGCCACCCAGATCACCTTCAAGGCCCGGTACGGCTTCGCCTTTGTCTCCCTGCGGCGGCTGAAGGGCTGCCCGCCGGTGTTCCTGCTGCTCACCATCGGCCTGGCCCGGCGGCTGGATTCCCCCCGGGTGGCGGTGGCGGTGGAGCCCTACCCCAACCGCTGGACCCACCACCTGGTGCTCTCCAGCCCGGAGCAGCTGGACGGGGAGCTGCTGGGCTGGCTGCGGGAGGCCCACGACTTCGCTCTGCTCAAATAGCGGAAAATGGCCCTAGAACCGGAGGCCTCCGGTCCTAGGGCCGTTTTTTCTGTAGGTTCAGCGCCAACGCCCGCAGTGGCGGCCGCCCCGGGGCTGCCGGGCGGCGTAGTGGTCGCATACCCCGTCCCCGTCGGCGTCCACATAGCTGTGGCCCCCACCGCAGCTGGCGCAGTAGGCGCCGCTGTGGCAGCCGCCGCGGTGGCCGCCCCAGTGGGCAAAGACGCCGGTCCCGCCCAGGGATACCGCCAGCGCCGCAGCCAAAATGGCCGCCATCCATCTCTTCATGCCCGATCCCTCCCGGTAAACCAAAGATTTTTGGGACCGTCCGGCCCTCTGCCTCTAGTTTACCAGCTTTTGGGGCAAATGCAAGAGGGGAAGGCGGGCGGCCTTGCGTTTTTTGCTCCGGCGCGGTAAAATGGGAACGGATTCCACAGACAAAGGACCAACAACTTGGGAAGGGGAACGAAAGATGACCTATTTGGAAGTTTTGGAGAACGCCCGCACCTGCATGGGCCCCTACTGCAAGGCCTGTCCGGCCTGCAACGGCAGGGCCTGCGGCAACACCATGCCCGGCCCGGGGGCCAAGGGGATGGGCACCGGCTTCATCCGCAACTATCAGAAGTGGCAGGAGCTGTGCGTCAACATGGACACCATCTGCGAAAACCGCCCGGTGGATACCTCCGCCCAGCTGTTCGGCCAGCAGCTGGCCCTGCCGGTGATGGCCGCGCCGGTGGGGGCGATGACCATGCACTATGGGGACAAGTACGACGACCTGCAGTACAACGACCTGCTGGTGAGCGCCTGCGCCGAAAACGGCATCGCCGCCTTTACCGGCGATGGGATCAACCCCGCCGTCATGGAGGCGGCGGCCGGTGCCCTCCAGAAGGCAGGGGGCCGGGGGGTGCCCACCATCAAGCCCTGGGACATGGGGACCATCCAGGCCAAACTGGAGCTGGTGCGCCCGGCGGAGCCGTTTGCCATCGCCATGGACATCGATGGGGCGGGGCTGCCCTTTTTGAAGAACCTGGACCCGCCCGCGGGCAGCAAGACGGTGGAGGAGCTGCGCCAGATCAGCGCCTGGGCCAAAAAACCGTTCATCCTCAAGGGGATTATGACGGTGGCCGGGGCCAAAAAGGCGCTGGAGGCGGGGGCCAGCGGCATTGTGGTCTCCAACCACGGGGGCCGGGTGCTGGATCACTGCCCCGCCACCGCCGAGGTGCTGCCCGCCATTGTGGACGCGGTGGGCGGCCGGATGACCGTGCTGGTGGATGGGGGCATCCGTACCGGCATGGATGTGTTCAAGGCCCTGGCCCTGGGGGCGGATGGGGTGCTCATCGGGCGGCCGTTTGTCACCATGGTCTATGGCGGCGGGGCCGAAGGGGTGCGGGTGTATGTGGAGAAGCTGCGGGCGGAGCTGGCGGACACCATGGCCATGTGCGGCGCCCACACCCTGGCGGAGATCCGCCGGTCGATGCTGTTTGGCTATTGAGCGGGCGGAAATTTTCGGAGATCCGCAAAATGTTGGAATAACAACAGAACTTCGCCGCCCCACCGGCTATACTGTACCTGTAAACCAAGGAATCCAACAGCTTTAGGAGGCGGTTTGATGGTACGCAAGATCATCCAGATCGATCAGGAGAAGTGCAACGGCTGCGGCGCCTGCGCCCAGGCCTGCCAGGAGGGGGCCATCGGCATGGTGGGCGGCAAAGCCCAGCTGCTGCGGGACGACTACTGCGACGGGCTGGGCAACTGCCTGCCCGCCTGCCCCACCGGGGCGATCACCTTTGTGGAGCGGGAGGCCGCGGCCTTTGACGAGGCGGCGGTGGCCGCCAACCAGCGGGCGGCCCAAAACCCCCAGGCGGCCCCCCAGGGCTGCCCCGGCAGCCAGGCCCGGCAGCTTTCCCACCGGCAGGAGCCCCAGCCCGCTGCCGCGCCCGGGGAGCTGCCCTCCCAGCTGCGCCAGTGGCCGGTGCAGATCAAGCTGGCCCCGGTAAAGGCCCCCTACTTCGATGGGGCCCACCTGCTGGTGGCGGCCGACTGCACCGCCTACGCCTACGGGGATTTCCACCGGCGGTTCATCCGGGGGCGGGTGACGCTGATCGGCTGCCCCAAGCTGGATGGGGTGGACTACACCGAAAAGCTCACCCAGATCCTGGCCCAGAACGAGATCCGCAGCCTCACCATCCTGCGCATGGAGGTGCCCTGCTGCGGCGGGCTGGAGCGGGCGGCCACCCAGGCGCTGCAGGCCAGCGGGAGGTTCATCCCCTGGCAGGTGGTGACCATCTCCACCGATGGGCGGATTTTGGAGCCGTGACCCTATGGGGGCAAGCGGGAGGCGGGCGCC
>DXES01000184.1 GCA_019114825.1 Candidatus Anaerotruncus excrementipullorum | reverse complement strand
GGAAAGGACCTCTCCGGCCCTTCGGGCCACCTCCCCTTTCCAAGGGGAGGCTGAGAGGGGTGGGTGCTGGCCCCCCCGGTTTCCGCTCACCAGCCTCCTCCCTCGGAAGGGGAAGTGGCCTCACAGCTCCCACCAGCCAGCCTCCCCCCTTGGGGGGAGGGTAGGGAGAGGGGGCAACCTTATTCTCCCCGCAGGGAATTTTGATCCCCTCAAGCCGGATGCTTTCTCTTTCAGTGGTGCGTAGCGGAGGGGGGCGGGGGTTGGGGGTGGTTCTCCTACGGAGGGCGGCTGCTGGCGGGCTGCTGAAATAGGGCTGGGGTGGACTTTCCCGGCGGATTGTGCTAGGATGGGAACGGCGGCCCGGGGTATACCGGGCCAGTTTTCCGCCGGGGGCAGCCCCCGGGAAAGGAGCGCCTATGCAGACAGCCGACCAGCTGCGGGAACTTTTGGCCCGCATCGACCGCCGGGGCTACCCGGCCTATAAGGACACCCGGGGGGCCTGGCGGTTCCCGGGCTATGTCCTGGGCATCGACCATGTCCAGGGGGACCCGTTTGCCTCCCCCTCCAAGCTGAGCATCCATCTGGAGGGGAAGGCGGCGGGGTTCCCCCCCAGCCTCTATGACACCCCTGCCCGGCGGCTGGCCCTCCAGGATGGGCTGACCCGCCGGTTTGGCCGGGGGGTGGAGCAGTTCTCCCACCGGGCCAAGGGGTCGGGACAGAGCGGGCTGCTTTCGGTGAGCCGGTGCGGCCAACAGATTTTGGAGCGCACCGCCTGCCGGCTGGACCCGGCCACCGGCGGGCTGACCCTCCGGTTTGAGGTGGGGTTCCCCGCCAATGGCCGCACCATCAACGCCCGGGAGCTGGAAAAGATCCTCTTTGATTTTCTGCCCCAGTGTGTCCGGGAAAACCTCCTCTATAGCCGCCTGGACCCCAAACAGCTCCAGGCGGCGGCCGATCTGGCGGACAACCAGCAGGCAATCCGCCAGGCGCTGCCCCAGCTGGGGCTCTGTGCCTTTGTGGCCAACGGCAGCCTGCTCCCCCGGGCCTCGGGGGTCAGCGACCTGCCCATGGCCGGAGGGGTCCCCTTCCAATCCCCGCCGGAATTGGAGGTCTCCATCCCGGTGCCCCATGGGGGCCCGGTGAAGGGGATGGGGCTGCGGCAGGGGGTCACCTTGATTGTGGGGGGCGGCTACCACGGCAAATCCACCCTGCTCAAGGCGTTGGAGCAGGGGGTGTATGACCACATCGCCGGGGATGGGCGGGAGTATGTGCTCACCGATGCCACCGCCGTAAAGCTGCGGGCGGAGGATGGGCGGTGTATCCATAGGACGGATATCTCCCTATTTATCAACCACCTGCCCAACAGCAAGGACACCCGCCAGTTTTCCACCCCCGATGCCAGCGGTTCCACCTCCCAGGCAGCCAACCTGGTGGAGGGGTTGGAGGCAGGTTCCCGGGTGCTTTTGATGGATGAGGACACCAGCGCCACCAACTTTATGGTGCGGGATGAACTGATGCAGCGGGTGATCTGCCGGGAGATGGAGCCGATCACCCCCCTCATCGACCGGATCCGGGAGCTGTATGACCGGTATGGGGTGTCCACCATCCTGGTGGCCGGGTCCTCGGGGGCATTTTTCCATGTGGCGGATACCATTTTACAGATGGACCGGTACCGCCCCCGGGAGATCACCGCCCTGGCCAAGGGGGAGGCCGCCCAGTTCCCGCCCCTGGCCCCGCCCCCCGCCCCGGGGGAGGCCCCCGGCTTTGCCCGGCGGCCCCAGCCCTGCCCCGAACTGGGGGGCGACCGGCTGAAGGTGAAGGGCCTGGGCCGGGATGGGGTACAGGTCAACCGGCTGACGGTGGACCTGCGCCAGGTGGAACAGCTGGCGGATGGGGAACAGTCTGCCGCCCTGGGCTACTGCCTAGCCTATGCCCAAAGCAGACGCCTTTTGGATGGGAAACACACCCTCACCCAGGTGGTGGACGCCCTGGAGGGGGTGTTGGACCGGCAGGGGCTGGAGGCCCTGTGTGAAAACCGGTCCAGTGTGGCCAATCTGGCCCGGCCCCGGCGGCAGGAGCTGTTCGCCTGTTTCAACCGGTGCCGGGAGCTGCGGTTCTAAATCCCCCCCTTTACCCTGGAGCAGATACGGCCGCCCGGCGGGAAGTCTCCCGCCGGGCGGCCGTTTTTTCATCCTATAAAAGGGGGTTGCGGAGGAGGCGGAGGGGCTAGCAGGCGCCGGACAGCTCCAACACCGTCACCTCCGGGGGGTTAAACACCCGGGGGAGCAGCAGATAGCGGGAGACCCCCCGGCTCACCAGCTGATCCCAATCCCCATGGCGGTAGAGCCCCCCCACCCAGGGGGGGAACAGCCCCTGCTGCACGGCATAGAGCCCATTGCACAGGCCGGGGATCCGGGCCTGGCCCCCATGGGCATGGCCGCAGACCACCAGGTCGAAGGGCAGCAGCCCATAGGCCTCCTTCAGCTCCGGCCGGTGGGAGATCAGCACCCGCAGCCCGGCGAACTCCTTCAAGGGGGCAAACCGCTGGCGGCAGTGGGCCAGCCACCGCTCGGGGGTACCGTAGGCGGGGGCGGTGTAGTCATCCACCCCGGCCAGGGCCACCCGGCCGCCCCCCAGGGTGACCCAGCCATCCCGGAGCAGGCGCACCCCCAAAGCCCGGGCCCGCAGGCAGAGCTCCGGCACCCGGTGGGAACGGAACTCGTGGTTGCCCAGGGCATAGTAGAGGGGGGCACAGCCCTCCAGCTGGCGAAGGAAGGCCTCGGTATGGGCAAAGGGGCGTTTATCGTCAAAGATATCCCCGGCCAAGAGGATCAGGTGGGGGGATTGGTCCTGCACCAGCCGGGCCAACCACTGCCGCCGCCATCCGGCGGGCTCCCCATGCAGGTCGGAGAGGACCACCAGCCGCAGGCGGGTTTTGGGGGGCAGGCGGGGGGTTTCGATCCGGCTGCGGCGGACCAGGTAGCCGTTATAGCTGGCGGCGGCGCCCAGGGCCAGCGCCCCGGCTGCCAGGGCGGCCTCCAGAGGGGAATGGGGCATTTTAAGCACCTCCTTAAAGGGAAGTTTTTGTCCGCTGCGCGGCGGCGCACCCGCCCGCGGGTTTTCGTTAGTAAAGTTTTCGCCCGCCTTTTTCAAAAGGCGG
>DXES01000183.1 GCA_019114825.1 Candidatus Anaerotruncus excrementipullorum | reverse complement strand
GCGCCCGGGCCGGATGGCCCGGGCGCTGCTTTTTTGTGCCCCGGGTGAAAAGTATTGATTGTTCATCATTATTTTACAGAATCATGGTTTTCCGGCCATATTCCCCGGTATAATAGAGGGTAAGCGACCGTGCAAAGGAGGTGCCGCCTTGACCCTGGAGGAATTTAACGGCCAGCTCTGGCCGCTGCTGCGCCAGATCAACGACAGCATCAACGCCCTGCTGCGGCCGGTCTGCGACCGGCAGGGGCTCACCCCCATCCAGCTGCGCGCCCTGCTGGCCATCCGCCAGCAGCCCTGCACGGTGGGGGAGCTGGGGCGGAGCATCTGTATGGCGGACACCAACGTCTCCGCCCTCTGCAAGCGCCTGGAGCGCCGGGGGCTGCTGCGCCGGGTGCGGGGCGGCCGGGATGAGCGGGTGGTCCACCTGGAGCTGACCGGCGCGGGCCTCCTGCTGGCCCAGGAGCTGGACGGGCAGATCGCCCAACGGCTGCGCCCGGTATGGGAGGCCCGCCGCCGGGACCTGCCCCGCATCCTCCAGGACCTGGACAGCCTGTCCGGCCAGCTGCAGGCGGCGGTATCCCTGGCCGCCGGTTCACCCCTCCCCCAAGAAAAGGAGCAAACGCCATGAAAGAACAACCAAAACTGCCCAAGAAGCCATTTATCTTTTACTATGTAGTCGTGCTGCTGGCGCTGATGCTCATCAACGCCCTCATCGTCCCCTCCCTCAACCAGCCCACCCAGGTGGACTACGGCACCTTCCTGGACTGGGTGGACGAGGACAAGGTCACCCAGGTGGAGCTGGACCAGACGGCCGGGACCATCTACTTTATCGCCCCGGATGACAGCGGCCAGGACAAGATCTACGCCACCGGCATCTGGCCGGGGGACGACACCCTCTACCAGCGGCTGCACGAGAAGGAGGACATCCAGTTCAACTCGGTGGTGCCCCGGCAGAACTCCCCCCTGCTGAGCTTTCTGCTCTCCTGGATCCTCCCGATCCTGCTGTTCGTGGTGCTGGGGCAGCTGCTCATGCGCGGTATGCAGAAGCGGATGGGCGGCGGCTTTGGCAACGCCATGACCTTCGGCAAGGCCAACGCCAAGATCTACGTCCAGGCCCAGACCGGCAAGACGTTTGCGGATGTGGCCGGGGAGGACGAGGCCAAGGAGGCCCTCCAGGAGATTGTGGACTTCCTCCACAACCCCGCCAAATATGAGGCGATCGGCGCCACCATGCCCAAGGGGGCGCTGCTGGTGGGCCCTCCCGGAACCGGCAAGACCCTCTTGGCCCAGGCGGTGGCCGGGGAGGCCCAGGTGCCCTTCTTCTCCATCTCCGGGTCGGAATTTGTGGAGATGTTCGTGGGCATGGGGGCCGCCAAGGTCCGGGATCTCTTTAAGCAGGCCAACGAGAAGGCCCCCTGCATCGTCTTTATCGATGAGATCGATACCATCGGCAAAAAGCGGGACAGCGGCGCCATCGGCGGCAACGACGAGCGGGAGCAGACCCTCAACCAGCTGCTCACCGAGATGGACGGCTTTGACGGGCGCAAGGGGGTCGTCATCCTGGCGGCCACCAACCGGCCCGACTCCCTGGACCCGGCGCTGCTGCGCCCCGGCCGGTTTGACCGGCGGATCCCGGTGGAGCTGCCCGACCTTCAGGGCCGGGAGGCGATCCTCAACGTCCACGCCAAGGATGTGCGCATGGGCAGCGGCATCGATATGCGGGCGATCGCCCGGGCCACCGCCGGGGCCTCCGGCGCCGACCTGGCCAACATCATCAACGAGGCCGCCCTGCGGGCGGTGCGCATGGGCCGCAGCGAGGTGACCCAGGCCGACCTGGAGGAGAGCGTGGAGACGGTGATTGCCGGCTACCAGCGCAAAAACGCGGTCATCTCCCCCCAGGAAAAGAAGATTGTCGCCTACCACGAGGTCGGCCACGCCCTGGTGGCCGCCCTCCAGTCCGGCTCCGCCCCGGTGACCAAGATCACCATCGTCCCGCGCACCTCCGGCGCCCTGGGGTACACCATGCAGGTGGACGAGGGGGAGAAGGTACTGATGACCCGGGAGGAGGCGGTGGCCAAGCTGGCCACCTACACCGGCGGCCGGGCCGCCGAGGAGCTGATCTTCGGCGACTACACCTCCGGCGCCTCCAACGACATCGAACAGGCCACCAAGCTGGCCCGGTCGATGGTCACCCGGCTGGGCATGTCGGAAAAATTCGATATGATGGCCCTGGAGACGGTGCAGAACCAGTACCTGGGCGGGGATACCGCCCTCTCCTGCTCCCCCGAGACCGCCGCCCAGATCGACGGGGAGGTGCTCTCCCTCATCCGCGCCGCCCACCAGAAGGCCGCCGGCATCCTGCGGGAGCACCAGGACAAGCTGCATGAGCTGGCCGGATACCTCCTGGAGAAGGAGACGATCACCGGCGAGGAATTTATGGAGATCCTCCACCGCTGACCCCATCGAAATGACGGAAGGAGCTTTGTCCCCATGGGCAACATCCTGAGCAGACTGCTCTACACCCTCCCGGCCGTGCTGCTGGCCATCTCCCTGCATGAATTCGCCCACGGCTGGGTCTCCTGGAAGCTGGGGGACCCCACCCCCAAGGCCACCGGGCGCATCTCCCTGAACCCCTTCCACCACCTGGACCTGTGGGGTACCCTCTGCCTGATCGTCTTCCACTTTGGCTGGGCCAAACCGGTGCAGATCAACCCCTGGTACTACAAAAACCGCAAGCTGGGCACCGTGCTGGTCTCCCTGGCGGGGCCGGGGATGAACTTCCTGCTGGCCTTTCTGGCCACCTTTTTGCAGGGGGTGGTGCTGCGGGTCACCGGCGGCTATGTGGGGCAGGCGGGGTACTACCTGTATATGCTGCTGGCCTACATCGCCGCCATCAACCTGGGGCTGGGGGTGTTCAACCTGATCCCCATCCCGCCCCTGGACGGCTCCAAGGTGCTGGGGGCGCTGCTGCCGGAGGAGCTCTACTTCCGGTACATGCGCCTGGAGCAGTATGGCTTCATCCTGCTGGTGGTGCTGCTGGCCACCCCGCTATTGGACCGGCCCCTCTCCCTGGCCACCGGCCTGCTCCAGCAGCTGTTCTGGTGGGTCACCGGGCTGTTGCTCTAACCCCCTTGCAAAGCTCTCCAAAATTGGTATAATAAAGGTGTCTGCGGGGGGCGGACCCCCGCCAAAATGAAATTTAGGAAGGCAGGTTTTTCCCATGAAAGAAATCGGTATCGGCCAGGCGCCCGCCCTCACCTCCCCCAACCCGCTGGTGTTGGTCTGCACCGAAAAGGAGAACGGCCAGCTGAATATGGCCCCCGTCTCGTTTGTCATGTTCGCCGCCTTTAAGCCCCCCATGCTGGCCTTCGCCATGGGGATGGGCTCCACCTCCGGCGAGAACATCCGCCGCACCGGCAAGGCGGTCATCGCGGTGCCCGGCGCCGGCATCGAGGACGAGGTGATGGAGTACGGCTCCTGCCACGGCAAGCAGGTGGATAAGCTGTCCAAGCACCCCATCCCCCTCCAGGCGCTGGCGGGCACCAGCATCCAGGTCCCCCAGAACACCCGGGTGGCCTTCTCGGTCAGCCTGGACAAGACGGTGGAGGCCGGCGACCACTACCTCTACCTCTGCAACATCGAAAAGGTGTTCGCCGACGAGGCCCAGGAGGGCCTGTTCGCCTGGAACGGCTACAACCGGGCCGCCCCCGCGGTGGAGAAATAACCCGCCGCCAACCCCACAAAAAACACGCCGCGAATCCTTTCGCGGCGTGTATTTTTGCCCTTGGCGCATATTCGGGGCCCTCCCGCCGTAGAGTAAGGGGGAGGTGACCGCATTTGAAAGCTTCTTGGAAACGGCTGACGGCCCATCTGCTGCTGCCGCTGGCGGTGGGCGGGGCGGCCGCCCTGCTCACCCGAAACGGCATAGGGGCCTTCCAGCGGCTGGCCCTGCCGCCCCTTGCCCCGCCGGGATGGGTGTTCCCGGTGGTGTGGACCGCCCTCTACCTGCTGATGGGGGCTGCGGCCTTTTTGGCCCTGGGCCCCCAGTCCCCCCAAGGCCGGGTGCGCCGGGGATGGGGCCTCTATGGGGCCCAGCTGGCGGCCAATTTCCTCTGGCCGCTGCTCTTTTTCCGGTGGGGGCTTTTGTGGGCCGCCCTGGCCTGGCTGGGGGTGCTGTGGCTGCTGGTGCTGGCCACCCTGGGGGCCTTTTGGCGGCTGGACCGGCGGGCCGGGCAGCTGCTGCTCCCCTATCTGGCCTGGGTGACATTTGCCGGGTACCTGAACCTGGGGGTTGCCCTGGGCAACTGAGGGACAGAGGAGGGGCGCCGCCCGCCTGCGGACGGCGCCCCTCCCGGCAAAACGGGGGAAGCCCCCCTTATTTTTTCAGGATGCCGCTCTTCTGGACCGAGTCGATCGCCCAGGCCATGGCCTCCTCCCCCTGGACCAGGGCCAGGCGGACATACCCCTCGCCGGAGGGGCCGAAGGCGCTGCCCGGGGTCACCAGGACCCCCGCCTTCTGGAGCAGCTGGGTGGCGAACTCCATGGAGTTGGTGTAGCCCTCCGGCAGCGGGGCCCAGACGAACATGGTGGCCACCGGCTTCTCCATCTTCCAGCCGATGCGGCTAAAGCCCTCGCACAGCAGGTCCCGGCGGCGCTGGTAGGCGGCGCAGGTCTCGGCCACACAGGCCTGGTCGCCGGTGATGGCGGCCACCGCCGCCGCCTGGATGGGCAGGAACATGCCGTAGTCCAGGTTGGACTTCAACGTAGCCACCTTGGAGACCACCTCCCGGTTGCCGATGCAGAAGCCGATCCGGGCCCCCGCCAGGCCGTAGGTCTTGGAGAGGGAGTTGAACTCCACCCCCACCTCCTTGGCCCCCTCGAACCGCAGGAAGCTGCCGCAGGTGCGCCCATCGAACACCAGGTCGCTGTAGGCGTTGTCGTGCAGGACGATGATGTCATACTTGCGGGCAAATTCGATCAGATCCCGGTAGAAGCTGTCCGGGGCCATGGCGGTGGTGGGGTTGTTGGGGTAGGAGACCACCATCAGCTTGGCCGCCCGGGCGGTCTCCTCGGGGATCTCCCGCAGGTCGATCACATACCCGTTCTCCGCCCGCTGGGGCATATAGGCCAGCTTGGCCCCCGCCAGGCGGGGCCCATCCCCAAAGATGGGGTAGCAGGGGTCGGGCACCAGCACCACCTCGCCCGGGTCGGTGATGGTCATGGCGATGTGGGAGAGGCCCTCCTGGGAGCCCAACAGGGAGGTCACCTCACAGGCAGGGTCGATCTGCACCCCATACCGCCGCTGGTACCAGGTGGCCACCGCCTGCTGCAGCTCGGTGGTATCCCGCAGGGCATAGACATAGTTCTCCGCCTTCTGGGCCTCCCGGCTGATGGCGTCCCGGATATGCTGGGCCGGGGGGATATTGGGGGCGCCGATGCTCAGGTCCACCACCCGCTTGCCCGCAGCCAGCTGCTCCTCCTTCATCTTCAAAAGCACCGAAAAGATGCCGTCGCCAAACAGCTCCATTCTCTTTGCAAATTCCATTGCTGTTTCACACTCCGTCTCTCTGCCGATTTTCGGGGGTCCCCCCCGCTCATTCTCCTCTATTCTAGCACATCCGGCAGCGTTTGCAAAGGGGGCTTTTTCCCTAGGCGGCGGCCATGGCCAGGGTGCTGCCCGGGTAGTAGTGGGCCAGGATCTCGTCGAAGGTGGCCCCCTGGCGGGCCATATAGTCCGCCCCGTATTGGGAAAACCCCACCCCATGGCCATATCCCCGGACGGTAAAGGTGAATACCTGCCCATCCCAGCCCAGGTCGAAGTCGGCGGAGCGCAGCCCCAGGGCGGCGCGCAGCTCCTTCCCGTGGACGGTGAGCCCCTCCCCCAGCCGCACCTGGGTCACATAGCCGCTGGGGCTGCGGGCGGCCACCTCCAGCCAACCGGACGGGTCCCCCTCCAGGGTGAGCTGGGGCCAGGCGGCAGCCACCGCCTGGGACAGCTCCTGCGGCGTAAAGGTCACCTGGGTCTCATAGTCGGGGGCCAGGGTGTCCCCAAAGCTCTCCACCGGGGTCAGGTAGGGCAGCCCCGCCGACCAGACGTTGGCCGCGTCCTCGGTCTGGCCGTTGGACATGGAGCAGTAGGCGGCCAGGATCGGCTGGCCCTGGTAGGTGAGCAGGTAGGCGCTCACCTGGTCGGCCGCCTGGCAGATGGCCTGCCAGTAGGCGTCCGCCAGCTCGCCGTACCGCTGGTAAAACGCCTCCTGGGTGGTGTAGCTCTGCCAGTTGGCGGCATCGCATTCCAGGTCGGGGCCCTCCTGCCCGGCGGCCTCCCGCAGCCGCCGCAGGTAGGAGACATAGGTGTGCCCGGCCACCGCCTGGGCCTTCAGCGCCTCCGGGTGGAAGGTGGGGGGCATCTCCGCCGCCAGCATCCCCCGGGCCAGCTGGCGGGCATCCACCGTGAAGGTCTCGCCGCTGCCCCGGTCGTAGAGGGTATAGGACTCCGGCTCCGCCACCACCGGGGCCTGGTCCCCGGGCTGGGATTGGGCGGCGGGCTGGGCGGGCTGGGAAGATGCATTTTCCGCCAGTTGGCTTTGCATCTGCGCCGGTCCCCCCACCAGCGCCAGCAGCGGCAGCAGCAGGACAAAAGCCGTGAAAATCCCAGTTAACAAAAGTTGTCTGCCCATTTTACGCTCCCCATTTATGCAAGTTCTTCTTTGTAAAATTTCATTTTCCCTCCCCGCCCCCCTTGACTTTCCCCCCGCCGGGCGTTACAATAGAACCATTCCACGCCTGGCGGCTGCCGGGCAGAGAGGAGACACGCCCCCATGTACAGCAAGATCACCGCCGAGCTGGATGCGAAGCTGCAGAAGGACATCCCATTCCTATGCGAGGACTACGCCAAATATAACGGCTTCGACCCGGCCCTCTATAGCAAATACAGCGTCAAGCGCGGCCTGCGCAACGCCGACGGCACCGGCGTGCTGGCCGGCATCACCAAGATCTGCAACGTCCACGGCTACATCCTCAGCGAGGGGGAACGCTGCCCCATCGACGGCGAGCTGATCTACCGGGGGATCAACATCCGGGACATCATCGCCGGCTGCCAGCAGGAGCACCGGTTCAGCTTTGAGGAGACCGTCTGGCTGCTGCTCATGGGCGGCCTGCCCACCGGCGCCCAGCTCTCCCGCTTTTCGGATATCCTGGCCGCCTGCCGGGACCTGCCCGCCAACTTCACCGAGGACATGATTATGAAGGTGGCCAGCCGCAACATCATGACCATGCTCTCCCGGTCGGTGCTGGCCCTCTCCTCCTATGACGACGCCCCCGACGACACCTCCCTGGAGAACGTCATGCGCCAGTCGATCCGGCTGGTGGCCTGGATGCCCGCCATCATGGCCGCCGCCTACCAGGTCAAGCGCCGGGTGTACGACGGGCGCAGCATGTACCTGCACAACCCCAATCCCGAATACTCCACCGCCCAGAACATCCTGCGGCTGCTGCGGCCGGATAAGCAGTTCACCGACGAGGAGGCCCGGCTGCTGGACCTGTGCCTGACGCTGCACAGCGAGCACGGCGGCGGCAACAACTCCACCTTCGCCGTGCGGGTGCTCACCTCCTCCGGCACCGACACCTACTCCGCCATCTCCGCCGGCATCGGCGCTTTGAAGGGGCCCCGCCACGGCG
>DXES01000182.1 GCA_019114825.1 Candidatus Anaerotruncus excrementipullorum | reverse complement strand
TCTTTGTAAAATGGTATCTGAACGTCCCTTCCGGAACGAGCCGATCTTACAAATCGCTCAACCCGGCAAAGTCTCTACTTTGCTGGTTTTCGCTTCAAAAAAATTTCAAGGGTTTTCGTACGCTTCCAGTCCTCTATCCGAGGACCTTCGCTTTCTTCACTCGTTGTTCATTTTTCAAGGTGCTGCTCCCACCCCGGCGGGCCGGGCCGTTTGGCCTTCCCTCGTGGCGGGAACTTCATTCTACTACGTTTTTCCGAAACTGTCAACCCCTTTTTTCCGATTTTTTTCATATTTTTTTGACAAAGTTTTTTCCACCGGTTTCCACCGGTGGTTTTGCCCAGATTTCCCGCCGGTTTTTCCACACTTTCCACAAGCGGGATGTGGAAAACATTTTTCTCCGCCCCTTTTGCAAGTTTTTTCTTCCGAAAGGATTGCATTTTCTAGGAAACTGTGCTATGATAGTAGACGCTGATTTCATCATTTACCGTTTTCAGCGAAATATGCGCCCGTAGCTCAGCTGGATAGAGCGTTAGACTCCGACTCTAAAGGTCGCAGGTTCGACTCCTGTCGGGCGTACCAAAAATCCCGCCACGGTCTGCCGTGGCGGGATTTTTCCAAAGGAGGTTATCCCCATGGAACAGGAGCTCTGCCGGAGCTGCGCCGACTGCGCCACCAAGAGCTGCAGCCGGATGGACGGCAAAAATCCCCCCTTCTGCCTAACCACCAACCTGGATGAGGAGCTGCTGGCGGAGGCGATGGCCTGCTACCAGGACCCCCAGGTAAACCTGGTCACCCAGGCGGCCGCCACCGTGGAGGCCGACTACTACTGCCAGATGACCCGCGTGGAGGAGATCATGGAGTTCGCCCGGCGGATCGGCGCCAAAAAGCTGGGGATTGCCACCTGCTTGGGCACCCTGGCCGAGGCGCGGATTGCCGCCCGGATCTTCCGCCACAACGGCTTTGAGGTGTTCGGGGCGGCCTGCAAGGTGGGCGCCCAGCCCAAGGTCTCGGTGGGCATCCCCCAGCGGTGCGAGGCCATCGGGGTCAATATGTGCAACCCCATCCTCCAGGCCAAGCTGCTCAACCGCCAGGGCACCGACCTGAATGTGCTGGTGGGCCTCTGTGTGGGGCACGACTCCCTCTTCTACCGCTACTCCCAGGCGCTGGTCACCACCCTGCTCACCAAGGACCGGGTGCTGGGCCACAACCCCGCCGCCGCCCTCTACCAGGCGGACGGCTACTACGCCAAAAAGCTGTTCCCTCCCAAGCCGGAGGGGACGGAAAAATGACCTCCCCGCCCCGGGCCCCATCGGCCGCCCGGGGCCATTTTTTTGCCCCGGGGCACCCCGCCCCCCGCCGGTGCATAGACTGGGGCAGAAGGGAGGGAGGCGGATGGACCGGTTTTACCGCTGTTGGCCGCTTTGTTGGTATTGGACCGCCCGGGGCGCGGGCTATTGGGGCTGCCCCTGGGCCGGGCAGGCCGCCCCCACCGGAGGGACACCCCCGCCCCAGCCCACCGGCCCAGCAGGGGCCACCGGGCCCACCGGGGCGCGGGGGCTGCCCGGCCCCCCAGGCCCCACCGGGAGCACCGGGGCCACCGGCCCGGCAGGGGCAACCGGAGCAGCCGGACCCAGGGGCGCCACCGGGGCGGTTGGGCCCACCGGCGCCACCGGGCCCACCGGCCTCCCAGGCCCTACCGGGGCAGCCGGACCGGCGGGTTCCGCCGGGGCCACCGGCCCTACCGGCCCCACCGGGGCGGCGGGCGCTGTGGGCCCCAGGGGGCGCACCGGCCCCACCGGGGCACAGGGCCCGGCGGGTGCAGCAGGCCCTGCCGGGGCCACCGGGCCCACCGGGGCGACGGGAAACACTGGGCCCACCGGCGCCGCCCCATTGGACTCCTTCGCCTCCTTTGCCTCCTACAACGACCAGTTTACCGACGACACCCTCCTGGCCCTCTACCCGGTTGTGGCCGACCCCACCGGGCAGATCACCGAATCCGACCTGCGCCACGTGCAGCTGGCCCCCGGCAGCTATCTGGTGACCTACAAGGTCTCGGCGCTGTTCAGCACCCCCAACTATATGCAGGTCACCCCCTATTACAACGGCCAGGCCCATCTGGAGACGGGGATCTATTTTGCCACCACCGCCAACGGCTCCACCACTTCGGGCGCCTCCACCTTCATCCTGGTGGCCCCCACCGCCACCACCTTTACCCTGAGCTACAGCGGCTCCGCCACCGCCCGGGACGGGCAGATTGACATGACCATTCTGAAGCTGCGGACCGCTTGAGCCCAGAGGCCGCCCTCCCAACAACCGCAAAAACCGCCCCAGCAAGCGCTGGGGCGGTTTTTTTGATGGAAAAACAACGGTCAACAGTCCACCATCCGGCCGTCGGCGGTGAGCAGGAACTGGTCGGGGCCGGGCTGGGAGGAGAACTGGGTGGGGGTAATCACATAGGCATAGGCCCCCGCCTTGGTCACCGCCAGCAGGTCCCCCACCTTGGCCCGGGGCAGCTGGATGCCGGAGGCCATCAGGTCGGTGCCGGTACACAGGTTGCCCACCAGGTTCACCTGCTCGGTCTCGGTCTCCTCGGTGAGCAGCAGGAACTGGAAGGCGTCGAAGGTGCTGAACAGCGGCTCCCACATCTTCTCCACCGGCCCAGGGTGGTAGACCTCCACCAGCCGGGCCAGGCTGGGCCGGGCAAAGCCGTTGAGGGTGTTCTGGAGCATCACATACTTGGTCCCCCGGGACTCCTTCACATCCACCACCTGGGTCACATAGTAGCCGGCGTCGCAGACCGGGTAGCGGCCGGTCTCGATGACCACCCGCACCCCCGGGAACTGCTCCCGCAGGCTGGCCAGCAGCTTGCCGGCCGCCGCCCCCAGGGCCGCGGTATCCAGCTCCCGGTCCCGGTCGGGGTTGAAGGTCACCCCCAGGCCGCCGCCCAGGTTCACAAACTCCAGCGCCATCCCCAGCCTTTCCACACACCGGCGGGCCAGGGCGAAGATATCCCCATAGTACCGGGCCAGCATCTGGGCGCTCAACTCCTGGGAGCGGGCGTGGACATGGATGCCCACCAGCGCCAGGTGGGGGAACCGGCCGGGGTCGCAGGCCAGCAGCTGCTCCTCGTCGATGCCGAATTTGGCGGAGACGCCGGGGTTGCCCTCCATGGTGAAGGAGGGGTTCACCCGCACCCCCACCTTCAGCTGGGTCCCCCTCTCCTGGGCGATGGCGTCCAGCAGCTCCAGCTCATGGAAGCTGTCCGCCACCAGGATCGCATGGTCCACCGCACCCTCCAGGTCCCGGCGGGTCTTGCCGGGGGCGGAGTAGAGGATCTTGTGGGGGGGCAGCCCCTCCGCCATCCCCATCCGCACCTCCCCCAGGGAGGCGGCGTCCAGCCCAAACCCCTGGCCCAGCACCGTCCGGAGCACCGGGGCAAAGGGGTTGGTCTTTACCGAATAGAGGAATTCAAAGCCGGGGAAGTCCTGTTTAAGCCTGCCGGCCCGCTCCAAAATGGTCTTCTGGTCATAGAGGTAGAAGGGGGTCCCGCTGGCGGCCATCTGTTCGCGCATAGCCGCTTGGATACGCTGGGTCAACATGGGTACAAAACCTCTTTTCCTTTTCCGATTGGGGGCAGCGCCCCCTGCCCCTCCATTGTACCACCCCCGGGGCCGCCAGGCAACCCGCCGGGGCCCCTGGCGGGCAAAAAAAATGCCCCCGGCCGGGGAGGCTGGGCCTCCCCGCCGCGGACTTTACCACAGGGATAGAAAATATATAGAGAAAAATAGAAAGGGAGAACAGATTTGGGGGCCGGCTGGAGGTTAGGCGCCGTAGGCGGTCTCCAGGGCGGCCAAGAAGTCGTTCA
>DXES01000181.1 GCA_019114825.1 Candidatus Anaerotruncus excrementipullorum | reverse complement strand
GACCCACAGTGTACTGGTGTGGAAGAAAAATAACCTGTTTTCCCCGGCTACCTCCCTATTTATCCAAGAGATCAACCTGCTGCGGGCGCAAATCGAATAGCGCCGTTTGCCGAACCTCCGGGCGTTTTCCCCGGAGGTTCTTTTTTGTGTGATCAATACGATATGCGTATAAATAACTATAAAATATAAGTATTAGACATTGAATGGGCCCTCATCTATAATAAAGTTGACGGGGAAAACGCTTCCCTGCAAAAAGAAAGGGGGCAACGCCGATGAAAAAAAACCTTTCCCTTCTGTTGGCGGTGTGGGCGGCCTTTCTGGCGGCATGTGGCCAATCAGACGGCGGCGCAGGGACGGTGCCGCTGGATCTAGAAACCGGGGGAACCGTATCGGAGGCAGAAGAGGCTTTCACCAAAACGCCGCCAAAGGAAAACCTCCCGCTGGACGAAGAGACAGCGGCCAGCCATATCCTGGTGGCCTACTTCTCCTGGGCTGAAAACGCGATCTTCCTGGAAGAGGCCGGGGAGGTGGAGGCGCTCGCCTCCCCCAGTGTCGTCGTGCCCGGCAATGTCCAGCAGCTGGCAGGCTGGGTGCAGGAGGAAACTGGCGGCGACCTGTTCTCCATCCAGGTCACAGACCCCTATCCCAGCGATTGGGACGCCTGCCTGGAGCGGGCCAACGAGGAGCGGGGCAGCGGCGCCCGCCCGGCGCTGCGGGGGGATGTAGAAAATCTCGATTCGTATGATACGGTGTTCCTGGGCTATCCCAACTGGTGGTATGGGGTACCCATGGCGCTGTTGAGCTTCCTAGAGCAGAACGACCTCTCCGGGAAGGAGGTCTACCTGTTCTGCTCCCATGGCACCGGCGGCCTGGCAAACAGCGTGGAGCAGATTGCCGAAGCTTTGCCGGAGGCTGTGATCTCCGACAATATCTTTGACTGCTATGAGGAGGAAGCGGCTTCTTCGGAAGCTGCTATCCGCTCCTGGGTGAACAGCCTGGGGGATTTCCGCCAAAAGGAGGTGGATAGCGGCGCTCCTGCGGCGGAACAGCGCCAAATCGCCGTACAGTTTGGAGGAAATACCATCGTCTATGCGCTCAATGAGGGCAGTGCGGCGGATTCCCTGTATGGGATGCTGCCCCTGACCACCCAGGTAGAGGATTACAGCACCAATGAGAAGATCTTCTACCCAAAGGAGGGGCTGGATACCAGCAACTCCCCCCTGGCCCAGGCCGGAGCCGGAACGCTGGCCTACTATGAGCCCTGGGGCGACGTGGCTTTCTTCTATGGGGATTATCGCGAAAATCCGGGGCTGTTCCAGCTGGGGCAGGCCGTTTCCGGCGGGGAGCTGATCGCTCAGATGTCCGGGACGATCACCATCGAAGCGATGGAATCACAACAATAGCGCAATCTGTAAGGAGGCTGAAATCTATGCGTAAAACTTTGGTAGCCTATTTCTCTGCCAGCGGCGTGACCAAGCGGGTGGCGGAAAAGCTGGCGGCTGCGACCGGCAGCGACCTCTATGAGATCAGGCCCGCTCACCCCTATACCCGCGCCGATCTGAACTGGCAGGATCAACGCTCCCGCAGTTCGGTGGAGATGAACGACCCCGCCTCCCGCCCGGAACTGGCGGACCACGGGGCGGATCTGGCGGGCTATGACCGGGTCTTTTTGGGGTTCCCCATCTGGTGGTACACTGCGCCCCATATCATCCGCACCTTCCTGGAAAGCTATGATTTTGCAGGAAAGACCGTCGTCCTGTTTGCCACTTCCGGCGGCAGCGGTTTGGGGCAAACCGCCCGGGAGCTTGCTCCCAGCTGCCCCGGGGCAAAGCTTGTGGCAGGCGGCCTGCTCAATGGGAATCCCCCGGAAGCATCCCTCAAACAGTGGGCACAGAGCCTTTAAAAGGAGAAAGGGAGCCATCGTATGAACCGAAAAGAACGAACTGAACAGAAAATGCAGGAGTTGTTCCATAGCCATGCCGCCGGGGAGGAAGGGACCGACGGCGCGTTTATGCAGATCTTGCAGGGCTACATCTTTGGGGATGTGTGCTACACCGGGAGTCTGGACAACCGTATGCGGGAGCTGGTCACCGTCACGGTGCTGACCACCCTTGGCACCCTGCCCCAGCTGAAAGCCCATGTGCAGGCCAGCCTCAACGCCGGCTGTACGCCAGTAGAGATCCGGGAAGCGGTTTACCAGTGCGCGCCGTTTATCGGCTTCCCCAAAACCCTCAATGCCATCAGCACCATGAACGAGGTGTTCGCCGGGAACAATATCGAGCTGCCGCTGCCCAGCCAAAGGACGCTGACCGGCGAGAACGAGGAGGAGCGTTACCAGAGAGGGCTGGCCATCCAGGCGCCCCTCTATGGGGACGAGATCGCCGGCCGCTACACCTGGCTGCCCGGCGAATTTGCCCAGGCGGTGCCCCGCTTTTTGACTGAACTGTGCTTTGGGGATTTTGTCACCCGCACCGGCCTGGACGGCAAGACCCGGGAGCTGCTCACCGTGGTACTGCTGGCGGCCCTGGGCGGCGCGGAATTGCAGGTGAAAAGCCATGTACAGGGCGCGCTGAAGGCGGGCAACACCAAGGAGGAAGTGGTCTGCGCCCTCACCCACGCCAGCGGCTATCTGGGCATCCCCCGCCTATTCAACGCGCTGAATGCATGCAAAGACCTGTTGCAGAGGGACGAGTGAGGGGGCGCTTGCTATGAAGATCGTTGTTTTGGAGGGCAGCCCCAATAAGAACGGCTCCTCCCATCTGCTGGCGGACTGCTTTCGGCGGGGTGCGGAGGAGGCCGGGCACAGCGTGGAGATTGTGAATACAGCCCACGCCAACATCCACCCCTGCACCGGCTGCATCCGTTGCGGCTACGAGGGCCCCTGCGTGCAAAAGGACGATGTGGAGGCCATCCGCGAGAAAATTCTCGCCGCCGGGATGCTGGTGTTTGCCACGCCGCTCTACTACTACGGGATGAGCGCCCAGCTGAAGACCATGATCGACCGCTTCTGCGCCTTCAACAGCTCCATCCAGCGCAGACATATGCAATCGGCGCTGCTGGCGGTGGCCTGGAACAGCGAAGGCTGGACCTTTGAGGCGTTGGAAGCCCACTATAAAACGCTGGTGCGCTACCTACATCTGGAGGACATGGGCATGGTGCTGGGCTACGGCTGCGGCACACCCGCCATGACCCAGCACTCGCCGTATCCCCAGCAGGCCTACCACCTTGGCAACCGGCTGAAATAACCGCGAAAGGAAGGATTTCGATGAAAAAATTATACCCAATTCTCCTGTCCATGGCACTGCTATTTTCCTTTGCGGCCTGCAGCGGCAGCCAGCCGGCTTCCAGTGAGAATGCCCCTTCGGAAGTGCCGGCCAGCTCCTCGGAAATTTCTTTGCAGCCCGCTGCCGCAGCTTCTGAGACAGCTGCCGCTCCGGAAGACCCCTCTGCTTCTGAGAATTCGGTGAAGCCGGAAGAACCCTCCAGTACCGGGGAACCGGCAGAGCCGGAAGAACCTGCCGGGGCAGGCGGCATGCTGATCGCCTATTTCTCCTGGTCGGGCAACACCCGGCAGTTGGCGCAGTTTATCCAGGCCGAAACCGGCGGCGACCTGTTCACCATCGAGCCCGCCACACCGTACACGGATGATTACAACACGCTGCTGGAGGTGGCCCAGCAGGAGCAGGCGGAGAACGCCCGTCCAGAACTGGCCGCCCAGGTGGAAAATTGGGACAGCTACGAGGTGGTCTTTGTGGGCTATCCCGACTGGTGGAGCGATGCGCCGATGCCGGTCTATTCCTTCCTGGAATCCTATGACTGGACTGGTAAGACGCTGGTGCCCTTCTGCACCAGCGGCGGCAGCGGTTTTGGCCGCAGCCTGGACAAGCTGCCCGACAGCGTGCCGGGAGCGGCGATCCTGGAGGGGCTGCATATCAACGGGGACCGCGTAGACGGCGCGGCCGGGGATGTAGCCGCCTGGATCGACAGCCTGGGACTGTAAAGGAGACCTGCCATGAAACCCAAAGCGGCCGTCAAGGCCCTTCTGGACGCCCTGATGCTGCTGGCGCTGCTGTTTTTGATGGGCTACCAGTTCTGGGGGGATGTGGCCCACGAGTGGGCCGGGGTCGGGATGTTCCTTCTGTTTATCCTGCATCACCTCCTAAACCGGCAGTGGCATCAAAACCTCTTTCGTGGCCGGTTTACCCCCTCCCGGGTTCTATTGCTTACCTTTGATCTGCTATTATTTCTGGATATGCTGGGCCTGATGGCCAGCGGGGTCCTGCTTTCCAACCATGTGTTTGCCTTTTTGGATCTGCATGGCGGGGTGGGTTTTGCCCGGCTTTTGCACATGGCGGCCTCCCACTGGGGGTTTGTGCTGATGGCGCTGCATCTGGGGCTGCACTGGGGGATGTTCGTGGGGCTGGCGGGAAAGGCGCTGCGCCTACGGCAGCCCTCCCGCCTGAGACGGGTGCTTCTGCCCATTGTAAGCGGCGGGGTCGCGGCATATGGCCTGACCGTGTTCATCCGGCGGGACCTGCCCACCTATCTGCTGGTGCGCACCCAGTTCGTGTTTTTGGACTTTGGCGAGCCGGTCCCGCTGTTTTATTTGGACTATCTGGCGATGCTGGGAATGTTTGTTTTCCTGGCCCATTATGGGATGAAACTGGTTAGGAAGGCAGGCCGGTGACGATTGGAGGCGGATTGTACGATGAAAAAGAAAATCGGGGGTGCGCTGGCGCTGTATGCCATTCCCCCTGCGGTGGGGGAGATGGGGGGCGGCGAAGCAAGCTGGCTACCGGTGGAGCGTATGGGCATCAGGGGCCATGGCCAGGTCAACGGCCCCTGTGGGCAAGAGCCATGAAAGAAACGCTGATCGTATCCTACTCCTATTCGGGCCACACCCATCGGATTGCCCAGGCGCTTTGCGCTTTGACCGGCGGCGACTGGTGCGAGATCTACCCCTGGCAGCCGTATCCGATGGCCTTCCCGGAGCTGCTGGATCAGGTCCAAAAGGAGGTACAGACGGGGTATCGCCCCCGTCTACTGCCCGGCGCCGGCAATCCAAAACCCTATGCGGTGGCCTTTGTAGGTTCCCCCAACTGGTGCGGCAGCATCGCGCCGCCGCTGGCCTCCTGGCTGGCGAAAAACGATCTGTCCGGCAAAATCATCCTGCCGTTTTATTCCCACTGCGGCGGCGTCCCCTGCGATTTTGGCCGGGAGGTTGCCTGCCTCTGCCCCAAGGCAGAGGTCCGTGAGCCCCTGGGCGTCCTGGAGGAGGACATCCCCAAGCTGCCGCAGCTCCTCCAGGATTGGCTGGGCCAAAACGGCCTGCCGGTGGTGCAGCAGCGTTTTGAAAGTCAATTGCCCGTAAGGACGTTCTTCGGCCACAGAGCGGCCGAAGAAAACGGATGACTCCGCCACAGGGCTTCCAGAGCAGGAAACCAAGCAGAAAGCCATGAAAAATGGTAACTCTCCACATGGCCTTTGGGGGTAGATGCAAAAAAACAGGAGCCCGGCAGCTGCCGGACTCCTATTTTTTCGCTTTTAGCGCTCTATGCGCCGTAATTTATGCTATCCTGCGACGTAGGTGACCATCTCCTCCAAAGGATTACGGGCCGAAGCGCCGGCATAGCCTTCAACGGTTTCCTCGATCGAAGTATCCTCCATGCCGATTAAAAGAAACGCCACCGCGGTTTGCTCCTCTGGGATGCCCAAAAGCGTCCGATAATCCGCCTGCTTTTCCCCATTCACTGCGATGGTGGGGGAGGAGATGATTTTTGTGCCATACCCCAGCAGCTGAGCGGTGACAGACATATTTTGGCAGGCCAAACCGGCATCCAGCTCGGAACCCTCTTTGCAGGAGATGGCAATCACCAAGGGGGCATCTGCGATTCCGGCCTTGGACACATTGCCAACTGCTGCTTCCTCTCCGCCGGCAGGGCTGCCCCCTTCGGCCATGCCAAAGCCTTCCGGCAGTTCGGCATCCGCGGGCATCTCCGCCCCATCCGGGGGCGCGCCAAAGTCCATGCCGCTATGCATCTCCTCAGAAATTTGCTGTAGCACCGCTGTATCGGTGATTACGGAGAAGTGCCAGGGTTGTTGGTTCATGGCGCTGGGCGTGTTGATCCCGGCCATCAAAATGGTCTCCATATCGTCGCTGTCCACCGGTTCATCCGTAAAATACTGGGTCGTCGCAATGTTGCTGACAAGCTCCACCGCGCCGGTATCCTCTGTCGTTTCTGCTGTTTGTGCCATACTGGAGGCAGTTTGTCCCAAAGCATCGCCCGCTGGGGAGGCGGTTTGGGAACAGCCACAGCTAAGGCAGATGGCGGATATCACTGCAATCAGGGGGACGTACTTTGTTTTCACCATGTTCAAACCGTCCTTTCAGAAAATCATTTTATCACCGTAACGTAAACGAAAGGATACCTAACCGGCAGCGCATCCGGCTCAACGCTGATACCGCTTTGCAATCACCAGCCCGGCCCCCAAGATTACCGCCGAAGCGGCAATCCAGATCCAGCCGGAAAGCTCCGATGCAGGAACCTCCGTCCCGTTCCTATCAAAGCTGAAATCCCCTCCGGGCCCCTGCCCATTGCCGCCGGTGGGGCGGTTGGCGTCTGCATCTTCTACGGAACCGGAAGCGTCAGAGGGCAGCTCGGGGGGGCCACCCGAAAAACCGCCGGGGAGGCTCGATGGCCCAACCCCCTCCGGGATATCGGCTTCATTCGCTTGAGCGCCGCCTTTAGAATCGCTTGTACCGCTGCCCAGATTGTCCATCGAACCCATATTGGATAGGGAGATGCCGGAGGCGTCCACATAGTCCATATCTTCCGTGGTCTCTCCATTTTCAAGCTGCATGGAGATGCTTTCACTGCGCATTTCACAGAACTGGCGGAGGGTCTGGACACCTAGTTCAAATTCCTCAACGGTGTAAAACGCGGTGGGATCTTTCTCCACATAGGGTTTAGTCAGCTGATAGGCGTCGTCAATGATGCCCTGGATATCCACACTGCTCAAAAATTCGGCAAAATACTGATGATACAGCGCTGTGTATTCTTCATCTTCGAAAATCCAATGCAGCATGGGCCTGTTTCATGGAAAACCAAACCGTCCCGCCTTCTGGGGTGTATTTGACTGCGTTGTCCAGCAGAATGGATACCATCTGCAAAAAGGCCTCCCGGTGTGCCCGCATCAGAATATGGGACTGGATATCGGCGGACAGTGTGATCCGCCTCTGTGCAAAGGGCTCCTCATAGGCCGCCAGCATCCCCGAGACCAGGTCGCTGATATCCAAATTTTCCGCCGGCAGCCTGGCGCCCTCATCCAGCTTGGCAAGGGTCAGAAGGTTCATCGTCAGTGCGTCCAGCCGCTGGATCTGCAGTTGGATGTTTTTACTGTATTTTGTTTCCCCGTAGAGCAGGGTGGAGGCATCGTTGTTGGCCTGGATGATGGCGAGGGGTGTTTTTAAT
>DXES01000180.1 GCA_019114825.1 Candidatus Anaerotruncus excrementipullorum | reverse complement strand
AGAGCCTCTGCCAGCAGGTGGCCGAGGCCCTGGCCACCCCCCGCCAGCTCTGCCTGACGGTGTCCGCCGCCCCCGCCCCGGTGAAGGCGGTGGCGGTGGAGGCGGCGGTGGCCCCCGCCCCCGGCCGGACGCTGGAGGAGCTGCAGGAGCCGCTGGCCGCGGCGGTGGAGGGGCTGTTGGCGGGGCTGGCCATCGGGGAGCCGCTGGCCCTCTCCCGGCTGGTCCAGGCGGTGATGGCCACCGGCCTGGCGGCCGACTGCCGGATCGCCCAGCCCGCCGCCGCCCAGGCCCCCGCCGCCCACGGGGTGCTGCGGGCGGGGACGGTGACCATCACCCAGCTGGAGGAGGATGCGCCATGAGCCTATTTGCACGGACCGCCCAGCTGGGCTGCTACCGGCTGGGGCCCCAGGACGCGGTTACCCGGGAGCTCTGGGTACTCCAGCAGGGGCTGGAGGGGGCCGCCGGGTGGCAAAAACGGCTGGAGGCGCTGCCCTTCCCCCAGCGGTGGGACCCCCAGCGCCAGCGGCTGCTCTGCCGGCTGCGGGGGCTGACGGTGCCGGAGGGCTGCACCTCCGCCCAGCTGGCCCAGGCGGCCCAGCTGGCCTGGCAGGCGATTCCCCCCGAGCCCCAGGCGGTCTGCGCCGCCCTGGAGCAGCTGGGGGTGGCCGGGGCCGCCCTTACCGAGGACCCGGCGGGGCTGACGGTGCAGCTGGAGGGGGAGCCGGGGGGCTTTTTGCCCCAGCGGCAGGCGGTGGAGGCGTTCGTCCAGGGGCTGCTGCCCGCGGGGGTGGTCCTAAAGCGGGAGAACCCGCCGCTGACCTGGGCGCTGTTTGACAGCCTGGGCAACACGGTGGCCCAGCTGGAGGAGAAAAATTTGACCTGGGCCCAGCTGGACGCCTACGGCCAGCAGCCCTAGACGGGGAGGAGAGGGAATTTGGCAAGCACCAACCAGACCGAGACGCTGGGGCTCAACCAGTGGGTGGCCAGCGACACGCCCAAGATGGCGGACTTTAACGCGGATAACCAAAAGATCGAGCAGGCGGTGGCCACCCACCTGGCGGACAGCCAGGCCCACCTGGACGCCCAGACCCGGGCGCTTTTGGAGCAGCTGACGCCGGTCTGCGGCTCCTATGTGGGGGACGGGGAACAGGCCCGGGTGCTTACGCTGGGGTTCCGGCCCCGGTGGGGGGTGGTCTATGCCGACGGCACCCCCGTCTGCACCATGGTGGAGGAGGGGGCCACCACCCAGGTGAGCCTGGTCTTCTGCGGCCAGCAGGGCAGCAGCGTGGGCTGCTACCTGCGGGAGGACGGGATCGAGCTGTTCCAGGAGGCGGAGGGGTACGGCGGCTACCGGATGAACATGAACCAGCAGGGGATCACCTACTGCTACCGGTTTTACCGGTGAGGGCGCGGCCCCCGGCCCCCAGCCCGGGGGCCGAGGGCCGAAAAATTTTGTGGATTCCCACTTGCTTTTTTCCCGGGAAAGTGGTATTATATCCTGGTACTGTCCCGACTGAGAAGGAGGTGTAATCCATGCCGAACATCAAATCCGCGAAGAAAAGGGTGCTCGTGGCCGAAAAGAAGGCGCTCCAGAACAAGGTTGTGAAGACCGGCCTCAAGACCGCGCTCAAGAAGGCCGAGGCCGCCGCTTCCTCCGGTTCCGCCGACAGCGCCGCCGCCATCCGTGTCGCCATCAAGAAGGTCGACCAGGCCGCCGCGAAGAAGATCCTGCACAAGAACGCCGCCGCCCACAGGAAGGCCGCCCTGATGAAGAAGCTGGCCGCTGCGCAGTAATCTGTTTTCCCTGATCTGGACACTGTCACCCTGCCGGGTGGCGGTGTTTTTGTTTTCCGGCGGTTGACGGGGCGGGGGTTTTGCGGTATGATGGTAAAAAGCTGCCGAAGGAGGCCACGCCTATGAATCCCCAGGAGGAACGGTCGTTCTCCCTTTTGCCCCTGCTGCTGCCGGCGGCGGCTTCCCTGCTGGTGGTCTGCGCCGCCGCGGGGTATCTGCTCTACCGGTTCTGCCAGGAGCGGGCCTACCGCGCCCGCTGGCGGGACTACGACGACTGCGGCGTCTAAGGGCGCCGCCGCGCCCCCGGCCCGCCGGGGGCTTTTCATTTGCCGGAAAGGAGCTGGACGGATGCAAGCCGACGACCGGAAGATCCAACTTTTTGAACGGGCGCCCATCCCCTTGGCGGTGGCCAAGCTGGCGGTGCCCACCATCCTGAGCTCGCTGGTGATGGTGCTCTACAACCTGGCGGACACCTACTTTGTGGGGATGCTGGCCGACCCGGTGGAGAACGCGGCGGTGACCCTGGCCGCGCCGGTGCTGCTGGCCTTCAACGCGGTGAACAACCTGTTCGGGGTGGGCAGCTCCAGCATGATGAGCCGGGCGCTGGGCCGCCGGGACTACGACACCGTCTCGGCCAGCTCCGCTCTGGGGTTCTACTGCGCGCTGGCGGCGGGGCTGGCCTTCTCCCTGGCCTGCACGGTGGGGCAGGGGCCGCTGCTGGAGCTTTTGGGGGTGGACGGGGCCACCCGCCAGGCCACCGCCCAATACCTCTACTGGACGGTGAACTGGGGGGCGGCCCCCGCCATCCTGAATGTGGTGCTGGCCTACCTGGTGCGGGCGGAGGGGTCGGCGCTCCACGCCAGCGTGGGCACCATGAGCGGGTGCCTGCTCAACATCGTGCTGGACCCCATCTTCATCATGCCCTGGGGGCTGGGGATGCGGGCGGGGGGCGCGGGGTGCGCCACCTTCCTCTCCAACTGCGTGGCCTGCCTGTATTTCTTCCTGCTGCTGTGGCGCCGGCGGGGGCGCACCTATGTGTGCCTGGACCCCCGGCGGCTGCGGCTGGGGCGGAAGGTGGCGGCGGGGATGTGCGGGGTGGGGGTGCCCGCCTCCATCCAGAACCTCTTAAACGTCACCGGCATGACCCTGCTCAACAACTTCACCGCCGCCTATGGGGCGGACGCGGTGGCGGCGATGGGGATCACCCAGAAGATCAACATGGTGCCCATGTACATCGCCCTGGGCCTCTCCCAGGGGATCATGCCCCTGGTGAGCTACAACTACGCCAGCGGCAACCTGCCCCGGATGAAGGGGACGGTGCAGTTCTCCCGGCGGGCGGCGCTGGGGCTGATCCTCTCGGTGAGCGCGCTGTACTTCCTGTTCCCCCGGGCGTTTGTGGGGCTGTTTATGGAGAACCCGGCGGTGCTGGACTATGGGGCCCGGTTTTTGCGGGGGTTCTGCCTGGGGCTGCCGTTTTTGTGCGTGGACTTTCTGGCGGTGGGGGTGTTCCAGGCGGTGGGCATGGGCCGGGAGGCGCTGGCCTTCGCCCTGCTGCGCAAGATCCTCCTGGAGATCCCGGCGCTGTGCATCCTCAACCGGCTGTTCCCCCTCTACGGGCTGGCCTACGCCCAGCCGGCCGCCGAGGTGGTGCTGGCCGCGGCGGCGGTGGTGGTGCTGCGGCGGCTGTTCCGGCGGCTGGAGGGATAGGTTTTTCGGCTTTTTTGCCGGAAGGCGCTTGTCTTTTGGCGGGAAATATGGTACAATGGCAGAACAATCGAAGAAAGTTCGGATGAAGGACCCGGGAGAGGCGGCTGCGGCCGACGCCGAAGGGGCAAAAACTCTCAGGCAAACGGACCGGGTCTGGACGAAACTCTGGAAAGGCGCCCGGCGCCACCGACGAGGCAGCCTCCCGGCAAGCGTCCCCCCGGGGCGGGAGGTAATCTTTCAGGTACGAAGACAGAGGCACACGGCTTAGTTTGCCGTGCGCCTCTTTTGTTTTGTGTTTTTTTTCACAATCACCCACCGGCCCCGGCGGGCCAGCTAGGAAAGGAGCAGTTGCCTATGGAACGGAAAACAGCCCTCTACGACCTGCACCTGGCGTGCGGCGGCAAGATGGTGCCCTTTGCCGGGTATCTGCTGCCGGTGCAGTACGCCACCGGCATCATCGCCGAGCACATGGCGGTGCGCCAGAAGTGCGGCCTCTTCGATGTCTCCCACATGGGGGAGGTGCTCTGCCAGGGCCCGGCCGCCCTGGAGAACCTCAACCACCTGCTCACCAACGACTTCACCAGCCTGGGGGACGGGCGGGTCCGCTACAGCCCCATGTGCAACGGCCAGGGGGGCGTGGTGGACGACCTGTTGGTCTACCGGGTGAAGGAGGGGTGCTACCTATTGGTGGTGAACGCCGCCAACAAGGACAAGGACTTCCAGTGGATGCAGACCCACCAGCTGCCCGGCGCCCAGTTCACCGATCTCTCCGACACGGTGAGCCAGCTGGCCCTCCAGGGCCCCCTGGCCGGGGAGATCCTGGCCAAGCTGGCCAGCCCGGCGGACATCCCCGGCAAATACTACAGCTTTGTGCCCCGGGGGACGGTGGCGGGGGTGCCCTGCCTGATCTCCAAGACCGGCTACACCGGCGAGGACGGGTATGAGCTCTACTGCGCCTGGGAGGACGGGCCCCGCCTGTGGGAGGCGCTGATGGAGGCCGGCCGGGACCTGGGGCTGACCCCCTGCGGCCTGGGCGCCCGGGATACCCTGCGCCTGGAGGCGGCCATGCCCCTCTACGGCCACGAGATGGACGACACCATCACCCCGCTGCAGGCGGGGCTGGATTTTGCCGTGAAGCTGCAAAAGCCGGAGTTCATCGGCCGCCAGGCGCTGGTGGACCAGGGCCAGCCGGCCACCGTGCGGGTGGGCCTGCGGGTCACCGGCCGGGGGATCATCCGGGAGCACGCGGCGGTCTACGCCGGTGGCCGCCAGATCGGCCACACCACCTCCGGCACCCACTGCCCCGCCGTGGGGCCGGTGGCGATGGCGTTGGTGGAGCGGGCCTACGCCCAGCCCGGCCAAGAGGTGGAGGCGGAGGTGCGTGGCCGCCGGGTGGCCGCCCAGGTGGTGCCGCTGCCGTTTTACAAACGGGAGAACTGAGTCAACTGTATACAATTTGGATATTATCCAATCAACCGATAGGAGGAAATGAAAATGAACTTCCCGCAGAGCTACCAGTATACCAAGAGCCACGAGTGGGTGCTGTTTTTGGCGGACGGCACCGCGAAAATCGGCCTGACCGACTACGCCCAGGACCAGCTGGGGGATCTGGTGTTCGTCAACCTGCCCATGGTGGAGGACCCGGTGACCGCCGGCGAGGCGTTTGGGGATGTGGAGTCGGTGAAGGCGGTGGCCGATGTGCTCAGCCCGGTCACCGGCAAGGTGTGCCAGATCAACGAGGCGCTGCTGGACGCCCCCGAATCGATCAACAGCGACCCCTACGGCGCCTGGTTCATCCAGGTGGAGGAGATCGAGGAGAAGGAGGAGCTGCTGGACGCCTTTGCCTACGAGGCCTACCTCCGGACGCTGGAGGACTGACCCCCAGCCAAAACAACCATCCTAAAACAGAAAGGGAGCGAAGCGATTGGGTTCCTATCTTTCCAATACCGATGCCCAGCAGCGGCAGATGCTCCAGGAGGCGGGCTACCGGGACTGGGACCACCTGTTTGAGGAGGTCCCCGCCCAGGTCCGCCTGGACCGGCCGCTGGACCTGCCCGCCGGAGGCAGCGAGCTGGAGGTCCGCCGCCAGGTGGAGGCGATGGCCGCCAAAAACCGGGTGTTCCCCCACATCTTCCGGGGGGCGGGCGCCTACAACCACTATATCCCCTCCATCGTCCGCCAGGTGACCTCCAAGGAGGAGTTTGTCACCGCCTACACCCCCTACCAGGCGGAGATCAGCCAGGGGAATCTGCAGGCGATCTTTGAATACCAGACGATGATCTGCGAGCTCACCGGCATGGACGCCGCCAACGCCTCGGTCTATGACGGGGCCTGCGCCGCCGCAGAGGCGGTGTTCATGTGCCGGGACCGCCGCCGGGGCCGGGTGCTGGTCTCCGGGGCGGTGAACCCCCAGACATTGGAGACCATCCGCACCTACTGCCACGGCCGGGACACAGCGGTGGAGGTGGTGCCCGCCAAGGAGGGGGCCACCGACCTGGAAACGCTGGCGGGGATGCTGGACAACCAGGTGGCCTGCCTGGTCTACCAACAGCCCAACTACTTTGGGGTGATCGAGGACGCCGCCGCCCTCACCGCCGCCGTCCACGGGGCGGGGGGCAAGGCCATCGCCAGCTGCAACCCCATCTCCCTGGGCCTGATGGAGACCCCCGCCCAGGCGGGGGCGGACATCGCCGTAGGGGAGGGCCAGCCGCTGGGGATGCCCCTCTCGTTCGGCGGCCCCTATCTGGGGTTCATGGCCTGCACCCAGGAGATGATGCGCAAGCTCCCCGGGCGGATTGTGGGCCAGACCACCGACTCCCAGGGCAAGCGGGGGTTTGTGCTCACCCTCCAGGCCCGGGAGCAGCACATCCGCCGGGAGAAGGCCAGCTCCAACATCTGCTCCAACGAGGCGCTGTGCGCCCTCACCGCCTCGGTCTACCTGTCCGCCATGGGGCCCCGTGGCCTGGCCCAGGCGGCCACCCTCTGCTGCTCCAAGGCCCACTACCTGCAGCAGGCTTTGGCCGCGGCGGGGCTGGAGCCGGTGTATGCCGGGGAGTTCTTCCATGAGTTTGTCACCCGCTGCCCGGTGGAGCCCGAAAAGCTTTTGGCCCATCTGGAGGCGGCGGGCTACTTGGGCGGCCTGCCCCTGGCGGACGGGAGCCTGCTCTGGTGCGCCACCGAGCTGAATACCAAAGAGGAGATGGACGCCCTGGCCGCCCTGGTGAAGGAGGTGCTTTGCTGATGGAACTGATCTTTGAACAGAGCGTGGCCGGACGCGGGTGCAGCCTGCTGCCCGACTGCGACGTGCCCCAGGTGGCGCCCTCCAAGCTGCGGACTGCGCCCCCCCGGCTGCCGGAGGTGTCGGAAAACGACATCAGCCGCCACTACACCCGGCTGGCCGCCGCCACCCACGGGGTGAACAACGGCTGCTACCCCCTGGGCAGCTGCACCATGAAGTATAACCCCAAGCTCAACGATGAGCTGGCCGCCCTGCCCGGCTTCACCGGGGTACACCCGCTGCAGCCGGAGCACACCGCCCAGGGCTGCCTGGAGGTGCTCTATAAAGCCCAGCAGGTGTTCTGCGAGATCACCGGCATGGACGCCATGACCTTCCAGCCCGCCGCCGGGGCCCACGGGGAGTTCACCGGCCTGCTGCTCATCAAGGCCTACCACGAGAGCCGGGGGGACACCGCCCGCAAAAAGATCCTGGTGCCCGACTCCGCCCACGGCACCAACCCCGCCAGCGCCACCATGGCCGGCTTCGAGGTGGTGAACCTGCCCTCCGGCCCGGACGGGCTGGTGGACCTGGAGAAGCTGCGGGCGGCCGCCGGGCCGGACACCGCCGGCCTCATGCTCACCAACCCCAACACGGTGGGGCTGTTTGACCCCCAGATTTTGGAGATCACCCAGATTGTCCACGACGCGGGGGGGCTCTGCTACTACGACGGGGCCAACCTGAACGCGGTGATGGGGGTGGCCCGCCCCGGGGACATGGGCTTCGACGTGGTCCACCTGAACCTGCACAAGACCTTCTCCACCCCCCACGGGGGCGGCGGCCCGGGCAGCGGCCCGGCCGGCTGCAAGGCGTTCTTGGCCCCCTTCCTGCCCGGCCAGACGGTGGAGGAGGGGCCGGAGGGCTACCGCTGGCACCAGCCGGAGCAGTCGATCGGCCGGGTGCGCGCCTTCCACGGCAACTTCCTGGTGGTGGTCAAGGCGCTGGCCTATGTGCTCTCCCTGGGGCCGGAGGGCATTCTGGCCGCCAGCCGGGGGGCGGTGCTCAACGCCAACTACCTGCGCAAAAAGCTGTCCGGGGTCTACAAGATGGCCTTCGACCGCACCTGTATGCACGAGTTTGTCATGACGCTGGAGCCGGAGAAGGCGGATGTCCACGTCACCGCTATGGATGTGGCCAAGGCGCTGCTGGACTACGGCATCCACCCGCCCACCATGTACTTCCCGCTGATCGTCCACGAGGCGCTGATGGTGGAGCCCACCGAGACCGAGTCCAAAGAGTCGCTGGATGAGCTGCTCCACGCCTTTTTGGAGATCCACCAGCGGGCGCTGGCCGACCCGGAGGACATCCGTTCCTGCCCCCACACCACCCAGGTGCTGCGGCTGGACGAGGTGACCGCCGCCCGGCACCCGGTGGTCCACTACCAGTGGCCCCAGGCCTGACCGCCGGGAGGGGGAGCGGATATGTATGATCTGATCGTCATCGGCGGGGGGCCGGGGGGCTACCCCGCCGCCCTCCGGGCCGCCAAAGCGGGCAAGCGGGTGGCGGTGGCGGAATCCGGCCAGCTGGGGGGCACCTGCCTGAACCGGGGGTGCATCCCCACCAAGACCCTGCTGCATACGGCGGAGGTCTACCGCCAAGCCACCCACATGGCCCCGGCGGGACTGACCGCCGGGGGGCTTTCGGTGGAGATGCCCACCCTGCTGGCCCACAAGGCCCAGGTGGTCCAGACCCTGCGGGAGGGGGTCGCCGCCCAGTTTAAGGCCGCCAAAATCGACCTCTATTCCTGCGCCGCCCAGGTGGAGGGCCCCGGCCGGGTGTCGCTGGCCGACGGCCGCCTGCTGGAGGGGGCCCATATCCTGGTGGCGGCCGGTTCCCAGCCGGCGCCGCTGCCGGTGCCCGGGCTGGATGGGAGCCTGCCCGGGGTGGAGAACAGCACCACCCTGCTGGACCGCACCGCCCTGTATGACCACCTGGTGATTGTGGGCGGCGGGGTGATCGGCATGGAGTTTGCCAGCCTGTATACCAGCCTGGGCCGCCGGGTGACGGTGGTGGAGGCGGCCAACCGGCTGCTGCCCGGGCTGGACCGGGAGTTCTCCCAGAGCCTGCGGATGCTCCTAAAGAAGCGGGGGGCGGATATCCACCTGTCCTCCTCCCTCACCCGGGTGGAGGCCGACCCGGCGGGGGGGCTGCGGTGCGTCTGGACCGAGCAGGGCCAGGAGACCGGCGCCTTCTGCGACGGGGTGCTGGTGGCGGTGGGCCGCCGGGGCTGCGCCGAAGGGGCGTTTGCCCCCGCCTGCCGGGAGGGGCTCACCTTCCAAAGGGGGTATGTCCAGGTGGATGAGGCCTTCCGTACCCCCATCCCCGGGGTGTGGGCGGTGGGGGACTGCACCGGCGGCATCCAGCTGGCCCATATGGCCACCGCCCAGGGCTACCAGGCCCTGCGGGGGATGTTCGGGCCCCAGATTGCCCCGGACAAGGACCTGGCGGTGGTGCCCTCCTGCGTCTACACCGACCCGGAGATCGCCTCGGTGGGCCTCACCGCCGAGGAGGCCAAGGCCCAGGGGCTGGCGGTGACCACCAAAAAGTACCTGATGACCGCCAACGGCCGGTCGGTGCTCACCGGCCAGGAGCGGGGGTTTGTGAAATTGGTGGCCCAGGCGGATTCCGGCCGCCTGCTGGGCGCCCAGCTCATGTGCGCCCGGGCCACCGACCTGATCGGGGAGGCGGCGCTGGCGGTGGCCCAGGGGCTCACCCTGGCCCAGATTGCCGCCACCATCCACCCCCACCCCACCTTCTGCGAGGGGTTTGGGGAGGCGGCCGAATAGGCTGTTGACGCCCGGGGGATTTTGCGCTATACTGTTCCAGGTATGCGCCTGGGACCACAAGAGAACCGGCCGCCGGAGGGCGGCCGGTTTTTTGCGCGGGCGCGGGGAAATGATGGAAGGTCGTGGTTGCATGTTCCGTGGGTTTGCCGCAAGCTGCTGGCAGCTGGCCCGCCGGGAGGCGGTGCTCTGCATTGCGGTGGCGCTGGCCGCCCTTTCGGCGGTGGCGGTGCCCCCCAGCGCCGCCTACCTGGGGTATCTCGACTGGGACACCCTGGCCCAGCTGTTCAGCCTGATGGCGGTGATGAAGGGGTTCCAGCAGGAGGGGCTGTTCCTCTGGCTGGGCAGCCGGCTGCTGCGCCGGTGCGCCTCCACCCGGTCGGTGGCGCTGGCGCTGGTGGCGCTGCCCTTCTTCTCCAGCATGGCCATCACCAACGACGTGTCGCTGATCACCTTTGTGCCCTTTGGGCTCACGGTGCTGCGGATGGCCGGGCAGGAGCACCTGGCGGTGCCGGTGGCGGTGCTCCAGACCGCCGCCGCCAACCTGGGCAGCATGCTCACCCCCATGGGCAACCCCCAAAACCTCTACCTCTACGCCAGATCCGGGATGGGGTTTTGGGGGCTGTGCGGGCTGATGCTCCCCTATGTGGCGGTGTCGGGGGCCTGCCTGGCGGTGCTGGTGCTGCTGCATCCCCCCATCCCCCTGGCGGGGGTGGCGGTGCCCGCCCGGCTGGGCAGCCGCCGGGCCCTCTGCCGCCACGGGGCGGGGTTTGGGCTCTGCCTATTGGGGCTGTTCGGGGTGGTGCCGCCGCCGGTGGTGGCGGCGGTGGTGGCCGGGGTGCTGCTGGCGGTGGACCGCAGGCCCCTGGCCGGGGTGGACTACCCGCTGCTGGGCACCTTCGCCGGCTTCTTTATCTTTATCGGCAACCTCTCGGCCGTGCCCGCCTTCCGGCAGCTGCTGGCCGCCGTGCTGGAGGGGCGGGAGGCGCTGGTGGCGGTGGCGGCCAGCCAGGTGATCAGCAATGTGCCGGCGGCGCTGCTGCTCTCCGGCTTCACCAGCCGGTGGGACGCCCTGCTGGTGGGGTGCAACCTGGGGGGATTGGGCACCCTGATCGCCTCGATGGCCAGCCTGATCTCCTATAAGCTGGTGGTCCAGGCCTACCCCGCCCGCCGGGGGGCCTACCTGCGCTGGTTCACCCTGTGCAACCTGGGGCTGCTGGGGGTGCTGGGGCTGCTGGCCGCCCTGCTCTAAGGGGGCCGGAAAAGGGGGACGCCCGGGCGGGCCGCGGATTGCGGCCCGCCCGGGCGTCTTTTGCTGCTGTTTTGGGGGGATATTCTGCCTTTAAGGGGTGGCGGCGCCCCCGGCGGCGGGGGCGGGCAGCTGCTCCATAAGCAGGTGGCGGGCGGCCTGGGCGGCGGCGGGGCTGCCCACCAGCACCACCACGTCCCCGGCGTACAGCTCGGCGTAGGGGCCGGGGGAGAGGATCACCGTCTGGCCCCGGCGGATGGCCACGATGGTGCCGCCGGTGGACTGCCAGAACTTGATGGCCCCGATGCTCTTGCCGATGAGGGGGGATTTGGGGGGGACGGGCACCTCGTAGTTGGGCAGCGGCTCGGCGGCGGCGGTGAACGTCTCCCGGCTGCGCACCAGGGCGCCCACCGCGTCGGCCAGCTCCCGGCTGGTCTGGGCGTTCTGGGCCAGCAGCTGCTGGATACGGGCCTGGAGGGCCTGGGTGTTGACGCTGGCGCCGAACCGCTCGATATACCGGCGGGCGCTGTCGGCCGAGAGGACCACCGCCCCGCTCTGGGGCTTGACCTCCACCACCTTCATATCCGCCAAAAGGCGCAGCGCCCGGCGGATGGTCTCGGGGGAGACGCTGTACTCCGAGGACATCACCGACCGGCCGTAGATGCGGGAGCCCTCCGCCAGCTCCCCCCGGGCGATCCGGGTGGCGATATCCAGGGCGATCTGCAGGTACTGGGCGGCTTTGACAGTGCGGCTCATGGCAGCTCCTCTTTTCTCACAGGTCTTGCTTCTATTATAGGGGAACAGCCCCGCCTTGTAAAGGGCGGGGCGGCCTTTGGCGGCCGAAGCCCGGCGGGGGCCTTAGCGCAGCAGCCGGGGGAACGCCTCCCGGATCAGCTGCTCCTGGGGGGAGCGGGGGCGGCCCCGGGGGAAGATCAGGTCCAGCTGCCAGGGGAACTCCTGGATGGGGAAGGGCACCAGCGCCACCCCGGGGAAATCCAGGGGGCTGTTGGGCATATCGGCGCTGATGCCCACCCAGCCGTTGCGCACCACCCGGTCGTAGATGACGGTCATATCCATGGTGGTGGCGGCGATCTGGGGCTCGAACTGGTGGGCCCGGCAGTAGTCCAGGAAGTTGTAGTAGCTTTTGAACTGGTCGCTGGCCAGGATGAACTGCTGGCCGGCCAGCCGGGAGAGCTGGACGGGGCGGACGGCGGCCAGGGGGTTATCCTGGCGGATGACCGCATACATGGGCCGGCGGGCCAGGGGGACCTGGTCGAACTGGCCGGGGTCCACCGGCCCCACCGTGACCCCGAAGTCCAGCTGCCCCTGGGCCACCCCCTGCTCACAGGCCAGGTCGGTGGTCTCCACCAGGGTGAGCTGGCAGGGGGCCAGCGCCCGGCGCAGCTCCTCCAGGGCGGGCGGGGCCAGGGCCAGCAGCACCCCCATCGCCACCCCGCCCCGCAGCTGGCGGTGCTGGCTCTGCAGCCGGGCCACGCAGCGGTCCAGCCGCTGGTGCAGCTGGCGGGCCTCCAGGGCCAGGGGGTAGAGCTCCCGGCCGTAGCGGGTGAGGCCCACCCCCCGGCGCCCCCGCACAAAGAGGGGGAAGGTCAGCTCCCGCTCCAGGTTGGCAATCGCCTTGCTCAGCCCCTGCTGGGTGATGAACAGCTTGCGGGCGGCGGCGGAAAAGCTGCGCTCCTGGCAGATGGTGAGAAAATAGTCCAGCTCCTGTAAGGTCATGGGGGTCCCTCCTGTGTCTGCGCCCCCGGCGGGGGCCTTTCGGGGAATAGTGTAGCACATTTTGGCGAAAACTACAACAGAAAGTTGTGGTTCATGCAAATAGAAGTTGTTTTACAAACGGCGGGATTGTGGTAAAATTACAAAATATGAAGATGCAGCTATGCCGGTTCGGTGCCGCATTTTGTTTCGCAAGTTGAAGCGCTACTTCTTCACCATTTAAAAAGAGGAAAGGATGAAAGAGATGAAAAAGCTTTTCGCGGCCCTGCTGGCGGCGGTCATGGCCCTGAGCCTGGCGGCCTGCGGCGGCTCGGAATCCACCGCCTCCGGCGAGAGCCAGGCGGCCGCCTCCGGCGATTCCGCCGGCGGGGAGCTGCTGTTCGGCGTGCCCAACGACGCGGACAGCCTGGACCCCCAGACCCAGAACGACTCCTACAGCGAGGAAGTCGTCAAGATGCTCTACAGCACCCTGTTCGTCTTCGACGAGAACTCCACCCCCACCCCCAGCCTGGTGGACACCTATGAGGTCAGCGACGACCAGCTGACCTGGACCTTCCACCTGAAGCAGGGGGTCAAGTTCCACAACGGCAAGGAGCTCACCGCCGCCGACGTGGCCGCCACCTACAACCGCGCCATCCCCGACGACTCGGGCTACATCGCCACCTCCATGATCGAGCCGTTCGAGTCGGCCGAGGTCATCGACGACTACACCGTCGCTATCAAGACCTTCGAGCCCTACGGCCCCATGCTCAGCCTGCTGTGCAACTACAACACCGCCATCATGGACGCCGACTACATCGAGCAGTACGGCCGGGACCTGGGCTCCAGCGTGGAGAGCGTCAACGGCACCGGCCCCTACAAGCTGGTGGACTGGGCCCGGGACGAGGAGCTGGTGATCGAGCAGAACCCCGACTACTTCGGCGATAAGGCCCAGATCGGCACCATCCACTACCTGGTGATCCCCGAGGCCTCCTCCCGGGTGATCGCCCTGGAGAACGGCGAGGTGGATGTGATCCACACCGTCCCCGCCGAGGACCTGGAGCGGCTGGAGGCCACCGAGGGGCTGGAGATCATGAAGTCCACCGGCGTGGGCCAGCGGCTGTTCCGGTTCGGCTGCAACGACCCGATCATGTCCAACACCAAGGTGCGCCAGGCGCTGGTCTACGCGGTGGACCGGGACGCCATCCGCAACGCCCTCTTCCCTGGAATCTCCAACGAGAGCGTGGGCCCGCTGGCGCCGGTCATCTTCGGCAGCTATGACTACGGCCCCATCAAGCAGGACCAGGAGAAGGCCAAACAGCTGCTGGCCGAGGCCGGCTACCCCGACGGCTTTGACACCAAGATCGTCACCACCGCCCACTACGCCAAGGGCGTGGAGCTGGCCGAGATGCTGGCCGCCCAGTTCGCCGAGATCGGCGTCAACGCCGAGATCGAGGTGATGGAGATGAGCGTGCTGCTGCCCCTGTGGAGCGGCGTCACCGCCGAGGAGTTTGACCAGCCCCTGTTCATCATGGGCGCCGGCACCTCCATGGTGGACGCCGACGGCGGCTACCGCGGGCTGTACACCACCACCCCCGACGGCCGCAACGACCGCAACTACGGCTTCTACTCCAACGCCAAGGTGGACGAGCTGGTGAACGCCGGCATGACCGAGACCGACCCCGAGAAGCGCAAGGAGTACTACAAAGAGGCCGGCCAGATCCTCTACCTGGACGACCCGGCGGGCATCTGGCTGTATGATATGTACAACGTGATCGGCTACGCCGACAAGGTGCAGGGCCTGCGCATCGACGCCACCGGCTGCATCCTGTTCGACAAGGCCACCATCGCCTGACCCCCGCACCCCCAAAAGACGAATACCCCGAAAAAAGACCCGGCTGCCATGGGCCAACGCGCCCATGGCAGCCTTTTGGAAGGAGCGCAAAGCAATGCCCACCTATATGCATATCGACCGCACCGACGTCACCGCCGAAAAGGAGGACCAGGTCCAGTTCCGCCGGTCCAAGCTGGAATTTTCCCCCGAGGTGAAGGAGATTGAAAAGCAGCTGGAGCAGGACCCCACCAACGTGGAGCTCTGGATGCAGAAGGGCAAGGCCCTGTCGAAGCAGTCCCTGTTTGTGGAGGCCATCGAGGCCTACTCCATGGGACTCAGCTACAACCCGTTCCACGCCCTCACCTACCGCCACCGGGGCCACCGGTATATCTCGGTGCGCCGCTACCGGGAGGCCGCCGCGGACTTTGAGCTCTCCCTGCGGCTGGACCCCACCAACTGGGACAGCTGGTACCACCTGGGGCTGGCCTACTACCTGCTGGGGGACTACCAGCGGGCGGCCAAGGCCTACCAGGGCTGCCTGGATATCACCACCACCTCTGACGCGATGGTGGCGATTGTGGACTGGTACTGGATGACCGCCAAGCGGCTGGGGGACGAGGAGAAGGCCGCCCAGCTGTTGGAGCTGGTGGACGAGGACACCGACCCCGGCGAGAACCTCTCCTACAAGAACCGGGTGCTCATGTATAAGGGGCTGATCGCCCCGGAGAAGCTGATGGACTGGGAGGGGGCGGAGTTCCCCGAGCTGGAGATCGCCACCCAGGGGTACGGGCTGTCCAACTACTACTATGTGAACGGGCAGCTGGAGAAGAGCAACCAGGTGCTCAAGCAGATCCTCTCGATCAAGAGCTTCTGGAGCGCCTTCGGATTTTTGGCGGCGGTGGCCGACGCCCAGGCCCGGGGGCTGGACTACGAGCAGGTGAACCTGTAAGCGGCTGCTTTCGCGGGAGCGCGGCCCAGGAAGGAAGGGAAGATAGGTGTTAGGGTATTTTGTGAAACGGGTGCTGCAGGTGATCCCCGTCCTGTTCATCATCTCGTTTATCTGTTTTATGATGATCCGGCTGGTGCCCGGCGACCCGGTGGTGAACATGCTGGGGCTGGGGGCCAGCAAGGAGGCCATCGCCGCCCAGCGGGAGGAGCTGGGGCTGGACCGGCCGCTGCTGGTGCAGTATAAGGACTTTTTGGTGGACGCCCTGCATGGGGACCTGGGGACCTCCATCATCACCCGCAAGCCGGTGGTGGAGGAGATCATCGACCGCTACCCCGCCACCCTGAAGCTGGCGGTGGGGGGCACCCTGTTCGCCTCGGTGGTGGGCATCCTATTCGGGATGATCTCGGCGGTGTGGCACAACAAGGCGGCGGACAACATCATCATGGTGTTTTCGCTGCTGGCGGTGTCCACCCCCTCCTTCTTCCTGGCGCTGGTGATGATGCTGATCTTCTCCATCTGGCTGGGGGTGCTGCCCAGCATGGGGCTGCGCACGCCGCTGCACTACATCCTGCCCATCATCACCCTGGGGATGCAGTCGGTGGGCATGATCGCCCGCACCACCCGCTCCTCCATGCTGGAGGTGCTGGGCCAGGACTACATCCGCACCTCCAAGTCCCGGGGGATCTCCCGGTGGGTGATCGTCACCCGCCATGCGTTTAAAAACGCCCTGATCCCGGTGCTCACCATGGTGGGGCTGCGGTTCGGCGGGCTGCTGGCCGGCTCCATGCTGGTGGAGACGGTGTTCTCGGTGCCGGGCATTGGCCGGCTGATGGTGGACGGGGTGCTGGACCGGGATTACCCGGTGGTCCAGGGGACCATCCTGGTGCTGGCGGCCACCTTTGTGCTGGTGAACCTGGCGGTGGACCTGATCTATGCGCTGGTGGACCCGCGCATCAAGTACGACTGAGGAGGGCGCGGTATGAAAAACAAGGTTTTAAGACGGTTCCTCAAGCGCCCGGCCTCGGTGCTGGGGGCGGTGGTGCTGC
>DXES01000019.1 GCA_019114825.1 Candidatus Anaerotruncus excrementipullorum | reverse complement strand
GTACGAAATCGAGGGGCCAGGATTTGGGGGTGGCTGTTCTACAGAGGGTGGCAGCTGGCGGACAGGACCTCTCCGGCCCTTCGGGCCACCTCCCCTTTCCAAGGGGAGGCTAAGAGGGGTGGGCGCTGGCCCCTCGGTTTCCATCAACCAGCCTCCCCCCCTGGGGGGAGGGTAGGGAGAGGGGTCCACCTTATTTCTCCCCGCAGGGAATTTTGATCCCCTCCGGTCTGATGCTTTCTCTTTAGGCGGTTGGAAGTCTAGGGGCTGGGATTTGGGGATACTTCTTCTACGGAGGGCGACTGCGGGCGGAGGGGACCCCTCAGTCGCCTGCGGCGACAGCTCCCCTTAAAATAAAAGGGAAGCCTGAAAAATGTGTGGCGTTTGGCGGCGTCCAGCTACAGCTTCCCCTTTCCAAGGGGAGGCTGAGAGGGGTGGGTGCTTGTTCTGGGTTCGCTGCTCTATTTGGGGATGTACTGGTCGATTGCACGGCGGGCGGCGTCGGTGTCCTCCACCATGAGCATGATGAGATAGCCCCCCTGTTCAAAGATGGGGGCCTCCTGGACAATCTGAGAGGCGTTATAGATGTCGTAGTTCTCCACCTCCCGGGAGAGGTTGAGTTTTACCTGCTCCAGCTGTTCCCGCAGGATGGCCAGCTCCTGTTCCCCTTCGCCGGGCAGGGGCTTTAGGATGAACACATCCGCAATGCCATATAGGCCGCTGGTATACCAGACGGTATAGCTCTCCAGCTGGCTGGGGTCGATGAAGAATTTCTCCAGCAGGATCTGGTCATCCGCCTGCTGGACATCCTGGATCTCCACCTCCGCATAGATGGCCTCCATCGCCTGTTCCGGATCGGCCTGGTCCACCAGGGGCAGCACCGCATCCTGGGGCAGCGAACTGGTGGGGGTGGACTCCGCTTTTTGGCCGCAGCCGGGCAGCCCCAGGGCCACCGCCGCCGCGCATACCAGCGCCAGCAGCTTTTTCATGGCAATTCAGCTCCTTTTTTTCCTTGGGAAAGCCGCCCTTGGGCGGCCTTTTTCGTCTCAAATACCCCCTTAGTATACCGGATTTTCCCCCCGCCTTCAAGCTTCCCCAGGGGGACTTCAAAGAATGTTTACTTTTTCTGCGCCGGGGGGTCGATTGTCAAACGCCGGGGAATTTGGTATACTGATAGGCAGCGGGTTTTGCCGCTGGGGATGGGCAGGGGCTTTGTCCATCCGGCTTAGAATATAGGAGGAATTGGCAATGACGGAGAGCACGGGGATTTTGATCCTGTTGATTTTGGGGGCGGCCTCCATTTTAGGGGTGGCGGCCGGGGCGATTTGGCACCTGCTGCCCCATCGGGCCCAAAAGAAAAAAGGGGTACAAAAAAGCCGGATTGCCCGGGCGGTGAAAAATTGGGCGCTGCCCCGGGGGTATCAGGTGTTGGACGATGTAAAACTTGTGGTGGCGGGCCGTCCCGGCTGGGCCGACCATCTGGTGATCGGCCATTTCGGGGTGCTGTTGGTCTATGAGCTGCCCGTCCCCGGGGAATACTACGGCGCGCCGGATGACGCCCAATGGCGGGTAAAGGCCCGGGAAAAATGGTATACGGTGGAAAACCCCCTGCCCCATGCCAGCCGGTGTGTGGGCCGGGTGCGCACCCTGCTGCATGATGCGGGCATCCGCGGGGAGGTCTACCGGGTGGCGGTGGCGGATACCTCGAAGATCTCCACCTATCTGGAGGGGTTAAAAACCCCCGAGGCCATCACCTTTGACCAGCTGCGGGATTATTTGAACAGGAGCCGGTTTGAGGAAGACCTGGGGGTGGATGTGGACCGGGTAGCCGCTTTGGTACAGGCGGCCATCCAGCCGGAAGCATAAAAAAGGAGGGCGGACCGGGTGGAGGATACCCCGCTTTTGGCGCTGCGCCGGGTGAGCCGGCGGGTGAATAGTGAATTTTCCCTGCGGGAGATCTCCTTGGAGGTGTATCCCGGCCAGGTCCATGCGGTTTTGGGGCGCAATGCCGCCGGGAAAAGCGCCCTCTTTGCTGTGATTATGGGGGCGGTCCCCCTCCAGGCGGGACAGCTCCTATTGGAGGGCAAGCCGGTCTGTTTTCAATCCCCTGCCCAAGCGGTCCAGGCGGGGCTGATGCTGGTGGGGCAAAACCAGGAGATGTTCCCCACCCTTTCGGTGGCGGAGAACCTCTATTTTGGCATGGAGCCCCGGGTGGGGAAGCTGCCGGTTTTGGATACCGGCAAAATGCGCCGTCAAACCAAGGCGCTGTTGGAACAGATGGGGCTGGAAGTCAATCCCAAAACCCCATTGGGCCAGCTCTCCCCCGCCCGGCAGCAGCTGATTGGCATTGCCCGGGCGGTGGTCTCCCAGGCCCGGGTGGTATTGCTGGATGAGCCCACCTCCCGGCTGGACAGCGGGGAAAAACAGGAATTTTACCGGGCGCTGGAGGGGCTGCGCCGCCAGGGCCGGGGGTTTTTGCTGATTACCCATGACCTGGAGGAGGCCCGCCGCCTGGCCGACCGGATCACCGTATTGGACCGGGGGCGAGTGGCCTATAGCGGCCCCGCCAGCCAGCTGGATGCCGCCGGGCTGCAGCAGGCGGTCTATGGGCTGGGGGCTGCCGACCCCTATGCCCGGCCCCGGTTTTCCCCCGGCCGGGAGCTTTTGCGGGTGGAGGCCCCGGGCGTGGGGCTCTGCCTGCGGGCGGGGGAGCTGGTGGGGCTCACCGGGGGCGCCGCCGGGCAGGGGTTGGCGTTGGTGCGGGCGCTGGGGGGGCTTGCCCCCGGCGGCGTCCGGGTATGGGCCGGTGGGGAGCCGGTGGAGCTGGACTCCCCCCTGGCCGCTTTGGCCGCAGGGATCCAGATTGCCACCAACCAGCTGGATGAGGAGGTGGTGGAGCAGGCCTCCCAGCTGCTGCAGAGGGGCAGCGGCACCGGGGCAAGGGGGAAAGCCCGGCTGGGGCTGCGCACCTTCTCCCAGGATCTGGGCCGGTCGCTGCGGTCGTTTGTGGTGGCGCCCCCCCGGGAGGAGTATATGACCGGGGGCAACCGCCGCCGGGAGCTGATGGAGCGGGCGCTGGACCGGGTGGGGCTGGTCTATCTGCTCTGCGACCCCACGGCGGGGTTGGACCTGCCCAGCCGGCGGGGGCTGTATGAGCTGGCAGCCCAGCGGCTATCGGAGGGGTGCGGGGTGCTATGGGTGACCTCCGATCCGGCGGAGGCTGCCGGCCTATGCGACCGCACGGTGGACCTTTCGGCAGCGGCGGGGTAGCCCCCGCTGGCACTCGCGCCCGTTAGGCTTGCCCTTGCGGCGGCGCTGTCGCCCGCGGGGCTGCGTTAGTAAAGTTTTCGCCCGCCTTTTTCAAAAGGCGGCAGGATTCCAAAGGGCGGCGCCCTTTGGCCGCCATCCGCAGATGGCGGAACACTCCATACTTCAGGCG
>DXES01000179.1 GCA_019114825.1 Candidatus Anaerotruncus excrementipullorum | reverse complement strand
GGGCCCCCGCAAAAGCGCAGCTTTTGTGGGGTGTGTTAGCGAGTTCGAGCCTCGTAACCCGCTCCAAATAAAAAAGACACCCATAGGTGTCTTTTTTATTTGGAGCGCCCGCTGCGGCGGGGTTATCCGCTCGCTACGCTCGATCTCCGGCCCAAGAGCCGCCCTACGGGCGGTTGGCCTCCGAAACGCCGCTGCGGCGGCAGTCAACGTGCGGTAGGGAACCTACGGTTCCCCCCACACACGTCCCCCTCCTTTTTTTGCGAAACCGTCACTATAGCTGATCTAAACTTGAAGGCACAGAGTTTTTAGAAGCTCTGTGCCTTTCTTGTTGTTCACAAGGGATCTCCCCATCTACCAATTAGATACAGGAAGGGAGCCTCCCATTTTGTGGGAGGCTCCCTTTTGTGCCGCTATGGGGGCGCACGCTGCCCGCGCAAAAGGGCCCGCAGCCGTGGAGGCGGCTGCGGGCCCGGGGTGTCTCAAAAAGCGATGCTGTCGTTCAAATTTTGTGTAGGGGGCGTTTAGAGCAGAGGAATGCCGCCGCGGCCGGTGTCGGGGATCTCTTTGTCATCCTCCTGGGAGGGCTCGGACTCCTCAGCGCCGGCTACCTCCACATCCAGCTCCACATCCGACAGGACATAGCTGCCCAGGGTACGGGTGCGGGTGGTCCAGCCGGGGATCTCCTCCTCGTCCTCGCTGTAGGTGAACTGGTCGGTGACGTCGGTGAGGCGGCCGTCCTCATCCACCTGGTAGATATAGCAGCCCAGTGGATCGGGGGCGTTGTCGTCCTCCTCCCACGGCACGCCCAGCGTCAGGGTTGCCCGGGCGGTGGAGGGGATGGTGGGGCTGCCCACAAAGTCATAGAAGTACAGATCCGCATTGGCAGGGTCGCCATACTCCCGGTAGATGCCGCCATCGCTCTTCACCGACAGACGGGCATAGAAGGTGGCGCCATCGTCGTCCGCATCAAACTCCAGGGCGGCGCGGTCATCCCCCCAGATCAGCACGTTGGTCTCATTTTTGTCCGGCTCGAAATAGAACCGGTCGCCGGTATCCGCGGAGGCGTCGGAGCCCTCCACCTTCTCATTGTTGATCCACAGGTTCAGATCCAGGGTGACGGTATCCCCGGAAGCCACATTGGCCGGGGTGTAGAGGTTCTCAGCGGGGTCGGAGCTCTTGCGGGCCTTAAAGGTGACGGTGCCCTCGAACTTCTCCTCCGAGGTCATGGTGCTGTCCTTGAGAACCACCTTGATCCAGTCGGGGCGGCCGGTATAGTTGCCCAGGTTCTTCTGGGACACATACTCGATCGAATCGATCAGGCTGCCGTTCTCCTCCTTGGAAACCCGGAAGCTATAGAGCTTGCTGTCCCGGAAATCCTTGGCATAGTAGTCGCTCACATTGTCATAGGCGCTGGAGCCGTCATAGACCGGGATGTAGATGGTGGAGCTGGGGGTCACGTTCTCCATGGTCAGGCTGCCGGCGGTGTAGGTGACATCCGCGGCGGCATAGGGTTCGCCGTCCGCATCCACCACCGACATGCCGGTCACCGGGGCCAGGTCGTGTTCCTGGGCGGCAAACACGCCCACGGCGGCCAGGCTCAGGGCCATGGTGGACGCCAGCATCGCGGAAAGGATTTTTTTCATGGGTGAGGTTCCTCCTTCGGGAAAATCGGTTTTGCATCCGGAACCGCTCCTCCAAGCAGCTCCAAGATTCACCCACAGTATAACCGCTGTTTACGGCATAGTCAACAGGATTTTGTTGTTAATTTTGTATTATTTATACAATTTCAACCTTCATACAGACGCAAAAACGAGCAGCCGCAAACCTACGGCTGCCCGTTTCATCTTTGAGGCCATCAAATATTACGCTTCATCCTCCAGGTCACAGTCGGCGATCACATAGCTGCCCAGCGTCCAAACCTTGGTCCGCCAGCCGTCGATCTGGTTGCCGTCCTCGTCCTCTGCCACATAGGTGAACAGGCTGGTCACATCCAGCAGGCTCCCATCCTTCGCAAGGCTATAGAGGCGGCAGTCCTCCGGCAGGGGGGCAGGGCCCTCCCCCTCCAGATAGGGGTTCTCCAGCGTCAGCACCGCCCGGCAGGGCAGCCCCTCATCCCCGCTGAAGCAGCGGAAGTACACCTCGGCCTGCGGGTTGCGCCCGGCAATCTCCTCCACCGGGTCCACCGAGAGGAACGCCTCGCAGCCGGCCTCCGGCTCGGTGAGCAGCAGGGAGGCGCCCTCCCAGCGCAGCAGGCCATGGGAACTGGACTGGGGCTCCTGGGGACCCCTCTGGGGGACGTCCTGCTCCGTCCCCTCCCCGGCGGGAAGGCCATGGACGCACAGGGACAAGGAAAACACCAGTAGCAGCGCGGCCAATGCCGCCCAGCTCCGTCTCTTCATGGCTTTCACCTCCCGCACCGTGTGGAAACTGTGGTCTTACTGCTATTATACCCGGTTTGGAAGGGGAATGTCAATGGAATTTGTCACAAAATCTTCATAATTTCCCTGTTTTTGTAACCAAAATGTAACTAAATTTACAAAATATGGAATTTACTTCCCTTTTTGAAAGTAGGCTTCGTTGTGGAGCACCGCCGGATCCTGGGGTTTCAGGCGGGCGGCGCGCCGGTGGTATTCCCGGGCCTGTTCCCACTCCCCCAGCCGGTCATAGCAGACACACAGCTGTAGGTAGGGGAGAAAATCGTAGCAGTCTGGCTGCACAAAGCCGCCGGTGCGGTCGTCCCGGGGGCGGGAGGCGGCCAGCTGGTACCAAAAGGCCGCCCGCTTCCAGTCCTGGCGGTCGAAGTACAGCCGCCCCATCTCGCAGCAGATTTCCGCCCGGGGCAGGTCGTAGCAAAAGCTCTGGGCCAGCGCCTCCAACGCCCCCAGCCAATCCCCCTGCTGGAGGCGGCAGGCGGACAGCTGGCTGCAGGCGTCGATCTTGTTTTCCACCCAGCCCCCCGGCTCCCGCAAAAACGCCTCGAACCCCGCCTGGGCCTCCTGCAGCCGTCCGGCGTAGCGCAGCTCCCGGGCATAGTAAAACCGCATCCGGGGGTCCAGGGGCTTGCCCTCCCCCACCAGCCGCTCAAAAATCCGCAGGTTGCGCCCCGGCTCCCCCGGCCCCAGCTTGCGGTGTTCCACCGCCAGCTGGGAATAGACCACCTTCCCCCACACCGAGATCGCCTCGTGGACCGCCCCCTCCCAGCGGTAGCCGTTGGCCCGGCGCAGCAGCCGCTCCCGGTAGTAGGAGAAGGTGGGCCGGCCGGCGGCATCAAACGCCACATGGTAGCGCAGCATCACCACATCGGCGCAGAGGGTGCCCTTCCATTGGAGCAGGCCTTGGCGGGTCTCCTCCGGCAGGACGTCGTCTGCATCCAGCCAGAGGATGTAATCCATGGTTGCCTTGGAGAAGGAGGCGTTGCGGGCGGCGGCAAAGTCCTCCTGCCAGGGGTAGTCGTACACCCGGCTGGTATACCGCCCGGCGATCTCCTTTGTGCGGTCGGTGGAGCCGGTGTCCAGGATCACAATCTCATCCGCCACCTCCCCCACGCTCTCCAGGCAGCGAGCCAAAACCGCCTCCTCATTTTTGACGATCATGCAAAGACTGATGGTTGCCACGGCAGCGCCCCCCTTTTGATCTCGCCACCATCCTATGCAAAGGGGCGAAAATGGGTCCCAAACGCAGGCGGCGCGCTGGAAAAGAAGCAGAAAAGCCGCCCGGACGCTTGACAATCCGGGCGGCGTGTGCTATCGTTTCATCCGTACCATTTTCACAAATCAGGTTCTATTTTAGACGGGGATTATACCACAAAATAGACAGTTTGTCAATGGCAATCTTGGATCTGGAGCTGATGGATATATGGGCGGACTGCTCTCCCTATTGGAGCAGACGGGCGACCTTCTGGCCCAAAAGAACGCGGATGCGATTTTGGATACCAACGCCGTCACCAGCCAGTACGGCCTCACCCTCACCCGGGAGGATGTGGTGAAGCTGCTGAACACCCGGGACCGGGCGCTGGCGGACAACGACCGGATCGAACTGGGACAGGGGGTGATCGACCGGATCATCCTGGCCTTCTGTGACTCCCCCTACCTGAACTGCACCAACTACGCGGACACCCTCTGCGCCCTCACGGAACTCTTCTACTATATGAAAAACGACACGCTGGATCAGATGCCGGATGACGAGCTGATCCAGCGGATGAAGGAATATTTTAACGGGGAGGACAAGGGCTCCTTAGAGCTGCTGGCCGGCCGGGAATTGGAACAGATGGCCCGGAACATCCGGACCTATGGCACCCCCGATGCCCCGGAGGAGCCCCAGCCGCCGGTGCAGGTGGATGACAGCGGGGAGTATCTCATCGAGGAGGATGGACAATGGCGGACGCTGCAATTATAAACCCCTCGGCGCTGGACCCCGGCGCCATCGACCCGGAAAACTTTACCGCCTCCCTGCTGCGCCAGGCCACCGGAAAGGGGCTGCTCACCCAGCAGGAGGCCCAGAGCATCCAGGAGGGGCTCCTGCTCCTATTGGAGGAGCAGGTCCAGCGGCTCACCCAGGGGGAGAGCAGCTCGCTGCCCACCCAAAGGGCGGAGGAGCTGATGGACGGCATCGGCTACTGTGTGGATTTCTACCTGCAGTCGCTGCCCACCCTGGAGGAGGCCCTGGAGGCGCTGCAGGCGCGCCGGGTGGCCCAGCTATATGAGGCAGGGCGCGGCCTGCTGGAGGAGCATGCCAAGGCCAGCGAGGGGCTGCTCAGCCGGGTGCGGGCCACCCGGGTGGCCACCCCCAACCTGGGCTATAACCGCACGCTGGATGTGACGCTGCCCGGCTATCTGCGCCAGTGGAAACGGGCCCGCTACCCCCAGGGGTTCCCGGTGCTGGCGGAATACCCGCTGGCGGGGGACCGGCCGCTGCCGGAGGGGATCGCCGGGGTCCATGCCTATCTGGCGGCCCTGGCGCTGGAAAACCGGTTCTGCGCCCGGTTCGCCGCCCAGGTGCCCCAGGTGCTGGAGGCGTTTGCCCGCCAGTACCGCACCAGCCCGGAGGAGGTCTATGGAAACCTCTTCAGCTTGACTTTGCGCAGCCTATTGTTCTCCCATCTGGCGGAGGAGGCGGGGCCCCTGCCCTCCCGGGAGGGGCTGGCCTCTTTGGAGCTGCGGCTGGCGCTGCTGCCCCCCGGCCAGTGGGGGGAGGTCCTCGGACAGGCTGCCCAGCAGCTGCTGGCGGCCTGGGGGTTTGAGAACCCCAAGCTGGAGGACTATATCCTGGCGGAGGCCCGGCGGCTGGGCCACGGCGTGGAGCTATCCGGCGGGAAGCTGGCCGGGCTGGCGGCCGCCGCCCCCGGAGACGGGCAGCTGATCCACCTAGACGGGGAACGGCTGGACGACGACGCCTTTGCGGCGGTGGCCGAGGAGCTATTGCTCTGCGACCAGCCGGAACGCAAGGCCCAGATCATCCAAACGGAGGTGCGCAGCCTGGAGGACCTGCGGGACCTCTTGGACGGCGGGAGCGTCTTTGAGGAGGAGCTGCCCGGGCTGTTTGCCCAGCTGGACGACGCCACCTGTGCCCTGCTGCTCACCTGCTGCCCGGTGGAGGCGGCGGGCCGCCAGGTCGCCCTGGGCGGGGACTCCGACCCCTGGCAGGACGCCCTGGCCGACTATGTGAACCAGCTGGAACCCCAGCGCCGGAGCAATTTATTGGGACTTTTTCGCTCTTTGGCGGTATAAAGAGGCCCAAAAGCCCCCTGTACCGGATTGTAAAAGGTCGAAATTTGCGCTATAATAGAACTGTTTGACCGGGCCGCCCTTGGCCGGGAATTTTGCGGCGCTGCCGCATCGGAGGGAACTGCTATGACAAAAAGAACCGTGGGCACCGTCTCCCGGGGGATCCGCGCCCCCATCATCCGCAAAGGGGACGACCTGCCGAAAATTGTGGTGGATGCGGTGCTGGAGGCCTCCCGGGAGGAGGGGTTTGCCATCCGTGACCGGGATGTGATCGGCGTCACCGAAGCGGTGGTCGCCCGCGCCCAGGGCAACTACGCCTCGGTGGACCAGATCGCCGCCGATGTGCGGGCCAAGTTCGGCGACCACCCGGTGGGGGTGCTCTTCCCCATCCTCAGCCGCAACCGGTTTGCCATCTGCCTGCGGGGCATCGCCCGGGGGGCCAAAAAGGTGGTGCTGATGCTCAGCTACCCCAGCGACGAGGTGGGCAATACACTGATCACCGAGGAAAAGCTGGATAACTCCGGTGTGGACCCCTGGCAGGATGTGCTCCCCGAGGCCCGCTACCGGGAGCTGTTTGGTGAAAACCGCCATCTGTTCACCGGTGTGGACTATGTGGAATACTACAGCTCCCTGATCCGGGAGGAGGGCGCCCAGGTGGAGGTGGTCCTGGCCAACCGGTGCGAGGAGATCCTGCACTACACCAGCCATGTGCTCTGCTGCGACATCCACTCCCGCCAGCGCACCAAGGCCCGGCTCAAAAAGGCCGGCGCCCAGGCGGTCTATGGGCTGGATGACATCCTCTCCGCCCCGGTGGAGGGCAGCGGGTTCAACGCCGACTACGGCCTGCTGGGCTCCAACAAGTCCACCGAGACCACCGTCAAGCTGTTCCCCCGCAACTGCGACCAGTTTGTCCACCAGGTGCAGGCGCTGATGCAGGAGGCCACCGGCAAGCGGGTGGAGGTGTTGGTCTACGGGGACGGGGCGTTCCGGGACCCGGTGGGCAAGATCTGGGAGCTGGCCGACCCGGTGGTGAGCCCCGGCTTCACCGAGGGGCTGGTGGGCCTGCCCAACGAGCTGAAACTCAAATATCTGGCGGACAACCAGTTTAAGGACCTGTCCGGCCAGGCCCTGCAGGAGGCCATGTCCCAGGCCATCCGGGAGAAGAAACAGGATCTGAAGGGCTCTATGGAGACCCAGGGCACCACCCCCCGCCGCCTCACCGACCTGATCGGCAGCCTGTGCGACCTGACCTCCGGCAGTGGCGACAAGGGCACCCCCATCATCCTGATCCAGGGCTATTTCGATACCTACGCGGACTAAAGACCGCAGCAAAAATCCCCCGTGCCAAGCACGGGGGATTTTTTTGCCGGACATCTTTCCGCCGCCCTTTTCATACCCTGTAGCAACGGCTTTTGGGGCGGGAGGGAGCGGATGGAGCGGATACAGGCATGGATGGATGCGGTGGGCACGCCGCTGCTGGCGGGAGGCATCCTGTTGGCGGGGTGCTATTTTTCGGTGGGGACGGGGTTTTTCCAGCTTCGCCACCTGCGGCTGTGGCTGCAGCGGACGCTAGGGGCGATCCTGGGCAGCCGGGCGGTGCGGGAGCGGCGGGATCCCCATGCCATCTCCCAGTTCCAGGCGGTCTCCACCGCCCTGGCGGGGACGATCGGCACCGGAAACGTCATCGGGGTGGCCACCGCCCTGGTGGCCGGCGGGCCGGGGGCGGTGTTCTGGATGTGGGTCTGCGCCCTATTGGGAATGATGACCAAATTTGCAGAGAACCTGCTGGGCAACCGTTACCGCTGCCGGGGAGCACGGGGGGAATGGGTGGGCGGGCCGATGGTCTACATCCAGCGGGGGCTGGGCTGCCGGTGGCTGGCGAAGGTCTTCTGCCTCTGCTGCCTATTGGCCTCCTTTGGCATCGGCAACATGAGCCAGGCCAACTCCATTGCCGGCGCCCTCTACGCCACCTTCCAGCTACCGCCACTGGCCGCTGGGGCGGGCCTCTGCCTGCTCACCGGGCTGGTGGTGCTGGGCGGGCTGGGGCGGCTGGCGGGGACTGCGGAGAAGCTGGTGCCATTTATGGCGGTATTTTACACCGCCGGCGGGATGGCGGTCATCCTTCTGCACTGGCGGCAGCTGCCCCAGGCGGTGGCCGCCATCTTCCAGGGGGCGTTTGGGCTGCAGACCGCCGCCGGCGGGATGGGGGGCTACGCCCTCTCCCGAACAATCTCCTGCGGGGTCTCCCGGGGGATCTTTTCCAACGAGGCGGGGCTGGGCAGCTCGGTGATTGTCAGCTCCGCCTCCGATGTGGCTTCCCCGCTCCAACAGGGGATGTGGGGGATCTTTGAGGTATTTGTGGACACCATCCTGGTTTGCACCATCACCGCCCTGGCGATCCTCTGCTCCGGCGCCCTGGAGACCGGCAAAAACGGGGCCGCCCTCTCGCTGGAGGCGTTTACCCGGGGGCTGGGGCCCTGGGCCGGCGGGTTTTTGGCGGTGGCGGTCTGCTGCTTTGCCTTCTCCGCCATTTTGGGGTGGTTCTACTATGGGCAGCGGTCGGTGGAGTTCCTCTGGGGCGGGCGGGGGATGGCGGCCTACCAGGTGCTGTTTTTGGCAGCCACCGTGGTGGGGTGCGCCGCCCGGCTGGAGCCGGTTTGGGCCCTCTCCGACCTGTTCAACGGGCTGATGGCCGTCCCCAACCTGATCGCCCTGGCGCTGCTCTCCCCCCAGGTATTCCGGATCACCCGGGCGGAGCTGGCAAAATTGGAGGAGAAAAGGGGCGCTTTGGGGGTTGACAAAGGGGAACGCTTCTGATAACATGAAGGAAACTTCACATGAAGTTTCCTTCATGTGATGTCCGGGAGGCGGGGTGTATGAAAACCAAAGTGCGGGAGCTGCGCACCCGGGCGGGGATGACCCAGCAGCAGCTGGCCGAACTGGTGCATGTCTCCGCACGGACGGTGATCTCCATCGAAAAGGGGCAGTACAGCCCCTCCCTGATGCTGGCCTACCGGATGGCGCTGGTGTTCGGGGTGACGGTGGAGGAGCTGTGCTGCCTAGCGGAAAACAAAGAACAGGAGGACCAAACCTATGCGGATCTATAACCGGAAAAATTTTGCCTTCGGCGTCTTTTGCACCCTGTTGGGGGCGTTCAACCTGGCGCTGGACCTGGTGACTGGCGAATGGAGCCTCTACGGCGCCCTGTTGGTCCTGCTGCTGCTCTTTTTCGGGGTTGGGGCCATCGGCCGCAGCCTCTCCCCCCGCCTCTCCCGGGAGGACAAGCTGGAGGAGCGGGACGAGCGCAACCGGCTGGTACAGCTGCGCGCCCGGGGCCTCTCCTTCCAACTGACCCAGGGGATCGTGTTCCTGCTGATGGCGGGGGCGCTGGTGGCCGGCAAGCTCACCGGCGAGCAGTCGTTCATCGGGATCGGGGTGGGGATGGCGTTTGCCCTCTCGATTGCCATGTTCACCGAGCTGTTCGCCTATTTCCACTATGAAAAGCGCCTGTGAGGGAGGGATCGCGATGCAAAAAGCGCCCCAGCGCCCCTTCCGGGACGAGCGGGACCGGCAGATCGAGACCCGCTCCCGCAGCCATGCCCTGGATTTTATGACCGCCGCCACCCAGATCCTCACCCTGATCTGCCTTTGGAAGGGGAACCCCGCCTGGCGTGGCAGCCTGGCGTTGCTGTTTTTTGGGGGCGCGGCTGCCCTCTTCTACAAATACGATCAATACGAGGAGCCGCTCTACCGCAAAATTGGGGCGGCCCTCGGAGCCATCGGGGCGGGCCTATTGGGGTGGTTCGCCCTTTCCGGCTGAGAAAAATTGGGAGGAAAGACCATGCGCTACGACATTCTGCTTCTGGACGCCGACGAGACGCTGCTGGACTACCGCCGCTCCGCCCAGGAGTGCCTGGAGGCCACCTGCAAACGCCATCGCATCCCCTATGGGGACCATACGCTGGCGCTCTACCACGAGATCAACGACCAGCTCTGGAAGGCGCTGGAGCGGGGGGAGCTCAGCCGGGAACGGCTGCGTTACCTGCGGTTCGCCCTGCTGGGGGAGCGGCTGGGGGTGCCGGTGGACAGCGCCGCCTGCAACCGGGACTACATCGCAGCCATGCGGGAATCGGGCTACCTGCTGCCCGGGGCGCTAACGGTCTGCCAGGAACTCTCCCGGAAGTACCCCCTCTACCTGGTCACCAACGGCTCCACCGAGACACAGCACAGCCGGATCGCCCGGTCGGGGCTGCAGCCCTACCTCTCGGGGGTGTTTGTCTCCCAGGAGGTGGGGGCGCAGAAGCCCTCCCCCCTCTTTTTCCAGCGGGTGTTCCAGGCAATCGGCAACCCCGACCCCCGGCGGGTGCTGATGATTGGGGACTCCCCCACCTCCGACATGGCCGGGGGCAAGGGGGCGGGGACCGACACCTGCTGGCTGGCCCCCCTCACCCGGCCGGACCCGGTGGGGTGTACCTGGCGGATCCAAAAGCTAGAGGAGCTGCCCGCCCTGCTGGCCCGGACCGAAGGGGCATAAAACAAGAGGCGCGGCTGCGGCCGCGCCTCTTGTTTTCTCCTGGGAGGAGGTTCACCGGACCGCCGCCCGGTAGGCCCCCAACACCTTGAACTCCTGGGAGCCCTCCGAAAGGGCCCGGAGCACCTGGCGCACCTGGGCATTCTCCAGATTGCCCTCAAAATCCAGATAAAACCGGTAGTGCCAGAGCGCCCCGGGGATCGGACGGGACTCGATCTTGACCAGGTTGATCCGCTCCTGGGCAAAGTGGCGGAGGATGTGGTAGAGGGTGCCCGCCTCGTGGTCCAGCAGGAAGGTAACGCTCACCTTGTCCGCACCCTGGGGGGCGGGCTCCCGGCCGATGACAATAAAACGGGTCACATTCTCCCGGATGTCCTGGATGTCCGGGGCCAAAACCTCCAGACCGTAGAGCTTGGCGGCCCGGCGGCTGCAGATGGCCGCCTGGGCGAGGTCCCCCTCCTGGGCCACATGCTGGGCGGCCACCGCCGTATTGTGGAAGGGGATCTGCACCCAGTCCTGGTGGCTGGAGAGGAACCTGCGGCTCTGCTCGAACCCCTGGGTGTGGGAGTAGACCCGGCGGATCCCCTCCAGGCAGGCCCCCGGCAGGCCCGCCAGGTTCTGGTTCACCTCCACCAGACACTCCCCCACAATGGAAAACCCATACTGGGCCAACAGGTCGTAGACCTGGGCGATGCCGCCGGTGGAGGAGTTTTCGATGGGCAGCACGCCGTAGTCGATCTCTCCCGCCTGGAGGGCCTGGAACACCTGGGCGAACTCCACATAGGCCTGGCGGGGCTGGTCCTCCCCAAAATAGCTGGCCGCCGCCTGTTCGGAGAAGGAGCCGGCCACCCCCGGGTAGCCCACCCGCCCGGTGGGATGGGGGGCGGGCGGCGCGCTCTGTTGGAGCAGGCGGTGCTGGCTCTCCCGGCTCAGGGCCATGATCTCCTGCATCAGGCGGGTGGCCGCCGGGGCGTGGGCCGGGTCCTTGAGACGGGCCCGGGCCTTCTCCAAAACCGCCTGTTCCCGGCCGGCATTGAGCACCGGCAGGCCGTGGGCCTGTTTATACTGTCCTATCTTCTGGACAACCTCCAGCCGTTGCTCAAACAGGCGGATCAGTTGGCCGTCCAGCTGGTCGATCTGGCTGCGGTAGTCCTCCAGCCCCTCTGCCATTGCGCAACACCTTCCCTTTCCCTCAAAGCTCCCGGCCCACCGCCTGGGCGATCGGCCGCAGCTGCTCCATCAGCTCCCCAAAGACGCAGGGCTTGATCGACTGCTGGCCGTCGCACAGGGCGTTGGCGGGGTCGTTGTGGACCTCGATGATCAGGCCGTCCGCCCCCACGGCCACCGCCGCCCGGGCCAGCGGCTCCACCAGCCACCATTTGCCCGAGGCGTGGCTGGGGTCCACGATCACCGGCAGATGGCTGAGCTTTTTCACCACCGGGATGGCGGACAGGTCCAGAGTGTTGCGGGTGTAGGTCTCGAAGGTTCGGATGCCCCGCTCGCAGAGGATCACCTTCTCGTTGCCGGTGGACATGATGTACTCGGCGGACATGAGCCACTCCTCGATGGTGGCGGAGAGGCCCCGTTTGAGCAGGATGGGTTTGTTG
>DXES01000178.1 GCA_019114825.1 Candidatus Anaerotruncus excrementipullorum | reverse complement strand
TTGGAATCCTGCCGCCTTTTGAAAAAGGCGGGCGAAAACTTTACTTATGAAGCCGTGCAGCGGGCGGGCGCGCCGCGCCGCGGGCGGGATTTTGCAGGGAGGTAGGAGGAAGTAGGAAGGGCGTTGCGGCGCAGCTTCTGCTACGCCTGTCGGAGGAAAACGCCCCCCCCTTTCGGCGGTTTTGGCTGAATTTTCTAAAAAAGAGGTCCGGAAATTGGCGGAGGGGGCGGAAATTTCCCAAAAGGCCAATCCTTCATAAAAAAGGCTTGAAAACCGCTGCCAGTAGGATTATATTGTAATGATGCAAGGGACGGACGCCCGTCCTGCAAAAATCTTCACACTTCTTGCAAAAGGAGGTTATCCGTGTGGAGAAAACGATCAAGCTGCTCCTAGAGTTCGACCGGGAGGGCCAACAGCTGGTCCAGGAGGCCCAGGCCGCCCGCCAGCAGGCCCTGGACCACCTGGACGAGGACCGCCGGCAGCTGGACCAACAGTATGAGCAGCGGATGAAAAACCGCCTGGAACACTACCGGCAATACCTGGAGGGGGAGACCCAGGAGGAGCTGGAGCGGCTGCAGGCCCAAAACCAACGGCAGAGCCAACAGCTGGCCGCCCAGTATGCAGCCAACCGCCAGAAATGGGTGGCACAGATCGTCCAGAGCTGCCTGGATGGGCAGCCGGTATGAACCACCAGGCAAACGCCGTACTGGCCAAGGTCCGGGGCATGTACGGCCGGATGCTCACCCCCGCCCAATATGAGGAGCTGCTGCGCAAACAGTCCCTGCCGGAGATCTCCGCCTACCTGCGGGAAAAGACCTCCTATGCCAAAGCCCTCGCCGGCGTCCAGGACAGCGCCGTCCACCGGGGGCTGTTGGAGGACCTGTTGGAGCGGGACCAGTTCCACCAGTATGAACGGGTGCTCCACTATATCGACCCCCAGGAGGGGGTCTGGCGGATCGTTACCCTCAACCTGGAGGTGGAGCTGCTGCTCAGCTGCCTAAGGGGCATCATCTCCGGGCGGCAGCAGGAGAGCCTGTTGGCCGACCTGCCCACCGCCCTGCAGCCCTGGGTGCGGTTTAAGATGGTGGACCTGGTGGGGGTGCAGAGTGTGGAACAGCTGGCCCAGGTGCTGGAGCACACCCCCTATGGCCCCGCCCTGCGGGAGCTCTTGGAGCGGTACCCTCCCCTGCCCGACCGGCAGGTGCGGTATACCTCCATCGAGATGGGGCTGCGGGCCAGGTACTACACCACCCTGTTGGAGTGGGCCGCCCAGTCCACCCGGGGCCAGGCCGCCAGCCAGCTGCGGGAGCTGATCGGCATGCGGGCGGAGCTATTAAACCTCACCGCCCTGTGGCGGGTCAAGACCTATTTCCCCGATCAAAAGGCGGGCTGGGTGGACCAGCTGCTCCCCTTCCGGTGCAAGCTCACCCTGCGGGAGTGGCAGGCGATGGTGAAGGCCCCCGACCGGGCGGCGCTGGAGGCGCTGGTGCGCCGCAGCTGGTACGGCCGGCGGCTGCCGGTGGAGGCGGGGGAACCCATCGAGGTGCTGGCCGGGCGGCTGCGCTGCCAGGTCTGCCGCCGGTGGATGCGGTTCGCCACCGACCCCCAGGTGGTCTATACCGCCTATATGATGCTGCGCACCATGGAGACCGAGGACATTGTCCGGATCATCGAAGGGGTCCGCTACCGGATGCCCCCCGACCGGATTGAAAAACTGCTTGTAAAGACCAAGGGATAAAGGAGGTCAAGTGAGGTGGCGATTGCCAAACTCTCCCTGGTGAACATCATTGGGGAGCTGGACCGGCTGGATGATGTGATCATCCGCTGCGCCGACCGGGGGGGCTTCCACCCGGAGCCGGCCGCCAAAACCGCGGTGGAGCACGGGTTCACCCCCCTAAACGAGGAGAACCCCTATGCCCCCCTGCTGGACCGGCTGACCAACCTGGGGATTGCGGCGGGGCTGAGCCCCCGGTTTTTGCCCGAGCATGTGGACGACGAAAAGCTCACCCGCACCGCCCACCAGGGGGTCCAGTTTTACGAGGATTTCTGCGCCCAGTTCCAAAAGGACCTGGACCTGCTGCTGGCCCAGCAGAACTTCTTGAAACAGGAGCTGGAGCAGGACGAGAACACCCTGATCTATCTGCACCACCTGGTGAAATGGGATGTGGATTTTGACGAGCTGTTCTCCTGCAAATACATCAAGGTGCGGTTTGGGCGGCTGCCCGCCGCCAGCCTGGAGAAGCTAAGCTACTACCAGGACCGCCCCTTCCTGTTCACCGCCTTCGACCGGGAGCCGGACTACCTGTGGGGGGGCTATTTCACCCTGCGGGAGGATGCCCCCGAGATCGACGACATCTTTGCCTCCCTCTATTTCGAGCGGCTGCGGATGCCGGAATTTGTCCACGGCAGCCCCAAGGAAGCCATGGAGGCCCTGGACGCCCGGGTGCAGCGCAACGCCCAGGAGCTGCGGCTGGTGCGCCAGAACCTGCAAAACCTGGTGGAGGAGCGGCGGGAGCGGTTCTATAAGATCTATACCCGGGTGAAATTTTTGCGGGATTCCTTCGACCTGCGCCGGTATGTATCGGTGCTCCGGCGGGATTTTGTGGACCTGTTCTTTATGACCGGCTTTGTGGAGGCCAGCCAGGCCCAGGCGTTTGCCCAGGCCCTCCAGCAGGTGCCCGGCGTCCATGTGGAGGTGAAGGCCCACGACATGGACCCCCGGCTGAGCCCCCCCACCAAGCTGAAAAACGGCTGGTTTGCCAAGCCGTTTGAGATGTTTGTGGAGATGTATGGGCTGCCCGCCTATGGGGAGCTGGACCCCACCCCCTTTGTGGCGTTCACCTACTGCCTGCTGTTCGGCATCATGTTCGGCGACCTGGGCCAGGGGCTGCTGTTGGTGCTGGGGGGTTGGCTCTACTGGAAGTGGAAGGGGGCCAACATCGGCCGGGTGATCAACCGGGTGGGGATCTTCTCCAGCCTGTTTGGGCTCCTCTATGGGTCGGTGTTCGGCTTCGAGGAGCTGCTCACCCCCTTCTACACCCAGGTGCTGGGCCTGCCCGGCAAGCCCATCGAGGTGATGGCCCCCGCCTCCACCAACCTGATCCTGCTCTCGGCGGTGGGGCTGGGGGCGGCGCTGATCCTCATCTGCATCCTGCTGGATGTGGTGGTCAGCCTGCGCCGGCGGGCGTATGAACGGGCCCTCTTCTCCGCCAACGGGGTGGCGGGGCTGGTCTTTTACGCCGCGGTGCTCTGGGGGGCGGCGGGCACCCTGGGGCTGGGGCGCCGGGTGTTTACCACCCCCTATGTGCTCTGCCTCATCCTGCTGCCGTTGGGGGTGATCCTCTTCAAGGAGCCTTTAGGCAACCTGCTGGCCAAAAAGCCCCCCTTCCCCGAGGGGGTGGGGGGGTACCTGTCGGTGGAGCTGTTCGAGCTATTCGAGGTGGTGCTCAGCTTTTTCTCCAACACCATGAGCTTTCTGCGGGTGGGGGGCTTCGTGCTCAGCCACGCGGGGATGATGGCGGTGGTGTTCACCCTCTCGGAGATGGTGGGCTCCGCCGCCAGCCCGGTGGTGATCGTGGTGGGCAACCTGTTCGTCATGGGCATGGAGGGGCTGATTGTGGGCATCCAGGTG
>DXES01000018.1 GCA_019114825.1 Candidatus Anaerotruncus excrementipullorum | reverse complement strand
CCCCCAAGGCCCCTCCTTTTTGTGCCCGGCTAGGCGGTGGGGGCCCTAGCTTTGTGTTTCCCGGCTCCCTCCGTAGGAATCCCTCGTTGGCAGCATCAAACCGGAGGGGATCAAAATTCCCTGCGGGGGGAATAAGGTGGACCCCTCTCCCTACCCTCCCCCCAAGGGGGGAGGCTGACTAGTGGGGGCTGAGGGGTTGTCGGGTCCCGCCCCGACAGGGGGTACCTTTCTTGCGCGGGCATCTCCCCCTCCCTGCCTCCCCCTCTGGGGGAGGGTAGGGAGGGGGCCGCCAGGGGGCCTCTGCCGGCCCCCTGGACCCCAGGCGCTGTCGTTCGAGACTTGCAGCCGCTCCTGGCCTTCAGGCTAGAGCCTAGCTCAGGGCTGAGTGCGGCGTGGGGGGATACCAGGCTGCCGCCGCCCATAGGCGGTGCGCGGCGGAGGGGACCTCTCAGTCGCCTGCGGCGACAGCTCCCCTTAAAAGGGGAGCCTAATAAAGAGGCGGAGCCACCTGCCCTTTCCAAGGGGAGGCTAAGCGGGGTGGATTAGCCCTCCATCAGGCTGCGCAGCTGCCGGCCCAGGTCGGCGGCCATCCCCCGTAGGCTGCCGATGATCTCGTTGATGCCCGCCTCGATCTCCCCGGCGGCCCCCTCGTGGAAGTAGTCCCGGGCCTGGGCCCGGCGGTACCGCTTGACCACCTGGCGCAGCCGGTCCCCCTCCTTGGGGGTGAGCAGCGCCCCCGGCCGGCGCAGGCGGGCAAGGGCGTCGGCGCAGTCGGCCAGCAGCTGGGTATATTCCTCCCGGGTCTGCTGGCGGAAACGGGCGGTCATGGCCAGCTCGTCCGCCGGGTCGGAAAAGCGCAGCTCCAAAAGGCTGGCCTCCCCGCCCAGCTCCCGGATCCGCTTGGCCAGGGCAGACAGCTGCTGGAAGTTCTGGGCGGTATTGGGCAGCAGGGCCACCCCCTGGCGCAGGTATTCGGCGCCAAACTCCTTGAGCTTGCGCCAGACATAGACCCGCACCTTGGAGGGGTTGATGGGGACATTGTAGCTGAGGGCCAGCCAGACGGTGCGATGCATTTGGGTTCCCTCCCGCCGCCGGGAAAAGCCCGGCGGGTGGTCTGTTGTAACAGGTGTTTCTCTACCTCTATTATTGTAACAACTGTTCGCTCCGGCGTCAATGGTTGCCAAAATTTTTCCGTCCGGCTTATTCAGCCTGACCAGTACGCCCAATTTGCAGGATTGGAGGAATAGATCTTGCATCGGCGGTGGGGAGATGCTAAAATATAGAAGTTATTGGGGCCCTGCGCCCCCTTTTCGGGAAAGGATGTGAATGGGATGTCGATGGAAAAATTGATCCTGCCGGAGCACTACTTCTCCAAGCTGGACATTATGGAGACCGAGGTGGCCATCAAGCTGGCCAAGGATGTGTTCGAGCGGGAGCTGGCCGGGCGGCTGCAGCTCACCCGGGTGTCCGCGCCGCTGTTTGTGCGGCCGGAAAGCGGGCTCAACGACAATCTGAACGGGGTGGAGCGCCCGGTCCAGTTTGATGTGCTGGAGATGGGGGTGGATGTGCAGATCGTCCAGTCGCTGGCCAAATGGAAGCGGCTGGCCCTGGCCCGCTACGGCTTTGCCCCGGGCACCGGGCTGTACACCGACATGGACGCCATCCGCCGGGATGAGGAGCTGGACAACCTGCACTCGGTGTATGTGGACCAGTGGGACTGGGAAAAGGTGATCACCCCCGCCGAGCGGAATATGGACACCCTCTATGAGACGGTGCGCCTGATCTGGGAGGCGCTGCGCCGCACCCAGAACATCCTGGCCGACCGGTTCACCTGCCTGGACCGGTATTTCCCCGGCCAGATCACCTTCCTCACCAGCCAGCAGCTGGAGGATGAATACCCCACCCTCACCCCCAAGCAGCGGGAGGACGCCGCCGCCAAAAAGTATGGGGCCATCTTCATCAGCCAGATCGGCGGCAAGCTGCGCTCCGGCGCCCCCCACGACGGCCGGGCCCCCGACTACGACGATTGGCAGATGAACGGGGATATCCTGATCTGGTACCCGGTGCTGAACCGGGCGCTGGAGCTGTCCTCCATGGGCATCCGGGTGGACCCCCAGAGCCTGCGCCGCCAGCTGGAGATCTCCGGCTGCACCGACCGGGCGGAGCTGCCGTTCCACAAAATGCTTTTGGAGGGGCGGCTGCCCCTGACCATCGGCGGCGGCATCGGCCAGAGCCGCATCTGCCTGGCGCTGCTGGAAAAGGCCCATATCGGCGAGGTCCAGGCCTCGGTCTGGCCGGAGGATATGCAGGACGCCTGTGCCGCCAGCGGCATCCACCTGCTGTAACGCCGGGGGACCGGCTTGATGCCCTTGAGAATGTGAGGAGGTCGGGCAAATGGATCTGACAAAATTATTCGGCTGCAAGGTGTTTGGGGATGCCGCCATGCGGGAGCACCTCTCCCGGGAGGTGTATGAGAGCCTGCGCACCACCCGGCGCAGCGGCCTGCCCCTGGACCCGGAGGTGGCCCAGGCGGTGGCCGAGGGGATGAAGGACTGGGCGATCGCCCAGGGGGCCACCCACTACACCCACTGGTTCCAGCCGCTGACCAACATCACCGCCGGCAAGCTGGACAGCTTTATTGAACCCACCGGGGACGGGGGGATTTTGCTGGAATTTTCCGGCAAGGCGCTGATCCGGGGGGAGCCGGATGCCTCCAGCTTCCCCTCCGGCGGGCTGCGGGCCACCTTTGAGGCCCGGGGCTACACCGCCTGGGACCCCACCTCCCCCGCCTTTGTAAAGGATGGGACGCTGTATATCCCCACCGCCTTCTGCTCCTACAACGGCCAGGCCCTGGACCAGAAGACCCCCCTGCTCCGGTCGATGCAGGCCCTCAACCGGTCCTGCCTGCGGCTGCTGCGCCTATTGGGCAACACCACCTCCCAGCATGTGATCCCCACCGTGGGGGCGGAGCAGGAGTATTTTCTGGTGGACCGGCAGCTGTATGAGCAGCGGCTGGACCTGAAGATCTGCGGGCGCACGCTGATGGGGGCCCGCCCCCCCAAGGGCCAGGAGCTGGAG
>DXES01000017.1 GCA_019114825.1 Candidatus Anaerotruncus excrementipullorum | reverse complement strand
GCCCGGCGATCTCCCACACCTTATCGATGTTCCGCTGGGCCAGGGGGGCGATCTCCTGGGTGGCGGGGGCGTGGGCGGGGACGAACATCCGGGCGGTGAGGGACTTCACCCGCTCCAGGGTGTCCAGGTAGGCGGCCACGTCGTAAATAAAGCCAATCTGGTATTTTTCCAGCGTCTCCTGGCTGGAGAGGCAGTCGGCCAGGTAGACCACATCCTCCGGGGTGCGAAAGCCCACCATGTCGAAGAAGTGCCCCGGCAGGGGCAGCAGGGAAAACCCCGCGGGCAGGCACTCGGGGGTCAGGGGCAGGGCGTCGCTCTCCTGGGCCATCAGGAACTTGTGGCGCAGGTCCCTGCAGGGGTAGCCGCCATACAGGAAGGCGGGCTCCAGCAGGGGGAACCGGGTGAACGCCTGCTCGATGCCCGGGGCGTAGACCTTGCAGCCGGTCTGCCCCTGCAGGTACCTGTTGCCGCCGATGTGGTCGGCGTTGGAGTGGGTGTTGTAGATGGCGGACAGCTTCCAGCCCCGGGCGTCCAGCAGCTGGCGGACCTTGCGGCCCGCGTCCTTGTCGTTGCCGCTGTCGATCAGGCAGACGGCGCCGCCGCCCAGCTCCACCAGGCCGATCTTGGCGGGGCTTTGGATGTAGTAACACTGTGGGGTGATCTGGATCAGCTCGTACATGGGGTTGCCTCCTTCGTTGGGTGGGCCCGCTGCCAAAAAAGCCGGCTGCGAGGCAGCCGGCTTTTGAAGAGCAGGGAAACAGATTAGCGCTTGGAGAACTGGGGAGCACGCCGCGCGGCTTTCAGGCCGTACTTCTTACGCTCCTTCATACGGGGGTCGCGGGTGAGGAACCCGGCCTTCTTCAGGATGGGGCGCATCTCGTCGCCGTTCTGGAGCAGGGCGCGGGAGATGCCGTGGCGGATGGCGCCGGCCTGGCCGGAGACGCCGCCGCCGGTGACGGTGCAGACCACGTCGAACTTGCCCAGGGTGTCGGTGAGGGTCAGCGGCTGGCGGACCAGCAGCTTGAGGGTCTCCAGGCCGAAGTAGTCGTCGATGTCACGGCCGTTGATGGTGATGGAGCCGGAGCCGGGATACAGGCGCACCCGGGAGACCGAATGCTTTCTTCTGCCGGTGCCGTAAAAATAAGGTTTCGATTCGTACATAGTCCTAAATTCCCCTTCCTTACAGTGTCCAAGCCTGCGGCTTCTGGGCGGCGTGGTTGTGCTCGGCGCCCCGGAAGACGCGGCAGCGGGTGAGCGCTTTGCGGCCGATCACCGTGTCGGGGACCATGCCCTTGACGGCCAGCATCATGGCCCGCTCGGGGTTCTCCTGCATCAGACGGCCGTAGGAGGTCTCCTTCAGGCCGCCGATCCAGCCGGAGTGGTGGCGGTAGAACTTCTGGTCCAGCTTCTTGCCGGTGAGCACCGCCTTCTCGGCGTTGAGGATGATCACGTGGTCGCCGCAGTCCACATGGGGGGCGAAATCGGGCTTGTGCTTGCCGCGCAGGATGGAAGCGGCCAGCGCCGCAGTGCGCCCCAGCGGCTTATTGGCAGCGTCGAGAATGTACCACTTGCGGGTCACTTCGGCTGCTTTGGGCATTGTAGTAGACATACCATTTCCTCCAAACTTCACATTCAAGACAGTGGCCGGGCGCAGACTGCGGCCCGGTCCACCAAACGACTTTTGTATTATAACCCCCCGCCCCCCGGCTTGTCAACACCTTTTTGCAACTTTTTTAATTTAGAAATCTGCTCCTCCCGTTTTCGCCCGTTTTCTCCCCCATGCTCCCGTATACTCCCACGCCAAATCACATTTTCCGCCCGTCCCAAACCGGCCGGAAAAACCGCCCCCGGCGCCCGTAAAATGGGCGCCGGGGGCCCGGCTCAGGGGCGGCTGCCCTCATAGGGGATGATCACCGCCGCGATCACATAGAGGACCAAAAACGTCCCGAAGGAGAAGAGGGCCAGCGCGGCCCAGGCGAGCCGCAACAGGGTGGGGTCGATGCCGAAATACTCCCCCAGCCCGCCGCAGACGCCGGAGATCATCTTGTCCCGGCTGGAGCGGTAGAGCCTCTGCATGGGATGCCTCCTTTCTGCCCGGCGGCCGGCTAGACCACCTGGAACAGGAAAAATTTTAGATAGTCGGTCTCGGGCACATTCCACAGGATGGGGTGGTCGGGGGCCTGCTGGCGGGCCTCGATCTGCCGCAGCTGCACCCCCGCCTGGGCCGCCGCCTCCCGGAGCATCTGCTCGAACCGGGCGGCCGGCATAAAGTGGGAGCAGGAGCAGGTGGCCAGGTAGCCCCCCCGGGGCAGCAGCTGCATCGCCCGCAGGTTGATCTGCCGGTACCCCCGGTAGGCCGCCTCCACCGTCCGGCGGCTCTTGGTAAAGGCGGGCGGGTCCAGGATGATAAAGTCGTATTTCTCCGGGCTGTGGGCCAGCTGGGGCAGCAGGTCAAACACATCCGCCGCCAAAAAGTCCATCCGGTCCAAAAGGCCGTTGCGCCGGGCGTTCTCCCTGGCCAGCTCCAGGGCGGATTCGGACACGTCCACCGCCGTCACATGGGCCGCCCCGCCCAGGGCCGCATTCAGGGCGAAGGAACCGGTGTGGGTGAAGCAGTCCAGCACCCGCCGCCCCCGGGCCAGCCGGGCCACCGCCTGGCGGTTGTACTTCTGGTCCAGGAAAAAGCCGGTCTTCTGCCCCTGGGCAAAGTCCACCAGGTAGCGCACCCCGTTTTCGGTGATCTCGGTGACTGTTTTTTCCGGCTGGGGCCTGCCCTCCAGGGGGAACCAGCCGGTGCCCTGCTCCAGCCCCTCCAACTCCCGGATGGCCAGGTCGTTGCGCTCGTAGATGCCCGCCACCGGGTGGCCGGAGGCCTCCAGCACCTGGGCCAGCAGGGGGAACAGCTCCCCTTTGCGCCGCTCGATGCCCACCGAGAGGGTCTGGGCCACCAGCACCTGGCCGAACCGGTCCACCGTGAGGCCGGGGAACTGGTCGGACTCCCCGAAGATCACCCGGCAGCAGTCCAGCTCCTGGGGGGCCAGCACCGTTTTCCGGTAGTCCCAGGCATATTGGAACCGCCGGGCCCAGAACGCCCGGTCGAACCGGTCGTTGGCGTTACGGGAAAAGACGCGGATGCGGATCTTGGACCGGGGGCTGAAAAACCCGGTGCCCAAAAACGCCCCCTTGGCCCCGCAGACATCCACCAGGCCCCCCGGCTCCGGCTGGCCCTCCAGGGCGGCCACCTCCGCCTCGTACACCCAGGGATGGCCGGCCAGCAGCGCCCGCTCCCCCTTGGGGGTCAGGCGGGCCAGGGGATAGGGACGGGTCTGCTTCATACTGCTCTCTCCTTTCCAGCCCCATGGGCCAAAAGAGGGGGGCCAGGCCCCCCTCCGATCCATTATTCCCGGTCGATCACTGCAATGCCCAGCTCTGCCAGGGAGTTGTCGTCCACCCCGGCGGGGCACTGGGTCATCAGCTCGCTGGCGTTCTGCACCTTGGGGAAGGCGATCACGTCCCGGATCGACTCCTTCTCCAGCATGAGCATCACCAGCCGGTCCAGGCCGTAGGCCATGCCGCCGTGGGGCGGCGCGCCGTATTTGAAGGCGTCCAGCAAGAAGCCGAACCGGGCGTTGGCGGTCTCATCGTCAAAGCCCAGGGCCCTGAACATCCGCTGCTGCAGCTGCTGGTCGTTGATCCGGATGGAGCCACCGCCCACCTCGCAGCCGTTGAGGACCATGTCGTAGGCCTGGGCGTGGCAGGCGCCGGGGTCGCTCTCCAGCTTGTCCAGGTCCTCGGGGGCGGGATGGGTGAAGGGGTGGTGCTTGGCCACATAGCGGCCCTCCTCCTCGCTGTACTCGAAGAGGGGGAACTGGGTGACCCACAGGAAACGGAACACCCCCGGCTGGATCAGCCCCAGCCGCGCCCCCAGGTGGCACCGCAGGGCCCCCAGGCTGTCGTAGACCACCTGGTTGGAGCCGTCGGCCACCACCAGGATCACATCCCCCTTCTCCGCCCCCAGCCGGGTGCGGATGGCCTGCTTCTCCTGTTCGGTGAGGAACTTCTCATAGGAGGAGCTCTCCCCGTCGTGGGTCAGGCGGGTGTAGGCCAGGCCCTTGGCCTTGTAGGTCTTGACAAACTCCACCAGCTTGTCGATCTCCTTGCGGGAGAGGGTGTCCGCCGCCCCCTTGGCCACAATCGCCCGCACGCTGCCGCCGGCATCCAGCGCCCCCCGGAACACCTTGAAGGTGCAGTCCTTTAAGAGGTCGGACAGGTCCTGCAGCTCCATGCCGAACCGCAGGTCGGGCTTGTCCGAGCCGAACCGGTCCATGGCCTCCTGGTAGGGCATCCGCTGGAAGGGGGTGGGGATCTCCACATCCAGCACCTCTTTGAACACCCGCTTCATGAACCCCTCGTTGACGGTCATCACGTCCTCCTGGTCCACGAAGGACATCTCCAGGTCGATCTGGGTGAACTCCGGCTGGCGGTCGGCCCGCAGGTCCTCATCCCGGAAGCACCGGGCGATCTGCATATACCGGTCGTACCCGGCCAGCATCAGCAGCTGTTTATACAGCTGGGGGGACTGGGGCAGGGCGTAGAAGCTGCCGTGGTGGACCCGGCTGGGCACCAGGTAGTCCCGGGCGCCCTCGGGGGTGGATTTGATCAGGTCGGGGGTCTCCACCTCGATAAAGCCCTGGGAGTCGTAGTAGTCGTGGGCCACCTTGACGATCTTGTGGCGCATCATCAGGTTGCGCTGCATCTCCGACCGGCGCAGGTCCAGGTAGCGGTAGCGCAGGCGCAGCTCCTCCTTCACATTGGTCCGGTCCACAATCTCGAAGGGCGGGGTCTCCGCCTTGGCCAGAATCCGCAGGTCGGTGACATACAGCTCCACCTCGCCGGTGGGGATCTCCCGGTTCACCGACTCCCGCAGCCGCACGGTGCCCTTGGCCATCAGCACATACTCCGACCGGCAGGTCTGGGCCTTTTGGCGCAGGGCGGTCTCGGTGGCGTCGTCGAAGGCCAGCTGCAAAATGCCGGTGCGGTCCCGCAGGTCGATAAACACCAGCATCCCCTTGTCCCGGATGCGCTGCACCCAGCCGCAGGCCACCGCCTCGGTGCCTGCGTCGGCGGCGGTGAACAGGCCGCAGTATTTGGTGCGCTTGAGCCCTTGCATGGTATCCATAGTTTGATCGACTCCTCTTTCTATCTTGTTGCGCCGGCCGGGTCAAAGCGCGGTCTCGGCGATCTCCTCAAAGGTGTTGTGGTAGAGGTGCTGGACGAAAGCTTCCGGCTCCAGCGCCACCTGGGCGGTGGCGCCGTCCTGCATCCGCTTGACCTGGGCCGCGCCCTGGCTCAGCTCGTTTTCCCCCAAAATGCAGCTGAAGCGGGCCCCCAGCTTGTCCGCGTACTTCATCTGGGCCTTGGCGCTGCGGCCCATGGTGTCGCATTCAGCCCAGAACCCCTCCGCCCGCAGCCCGGCGCACAGCTGGGCGGCCTTGAGGCCCGCCTGCTCCCCCAGGCTGCCGATATAGATGGCGCAGCCGGCCTGCTCCGGGAAGGGGCAGCCCTGCTGGTCCATCACCAATAAGAGCCGCTCCAGCCCCATGGCGAACCCCACCGACGGGGTGGGCGCGCCCCCCAGCATCTGGATCAGCCCGTCATACCGGCCGCCGCCGCAGACGGTGCCCTGGGCGCCGATGCCGGTGGTCACAAACTCGAACACTGTGCGGGTGTAGTAGTCCAGCCCCCGGACGATGGTGGGGTTCACCGTATAGGCGATGCCCATGGCGTCCAGCTGGCTTTTCAGCCCCTCGAAGTGCTCCCGGCAGTCGCCGCAGATGTAGTCCAGCACCACCGGCGCCCCCTTGGCCAGCTGGGCGCACTCGGGGTTTTTGCAGTCCAAGATCCGCATGGGGTTTTTCTCCAGCCG
>DXES01000177.1 GCA_019114825.1 Candidatus Anaerotruncus excrementipullorum | reverse complement strand
TTGTCCATACAGGGCAGGTCGTCGTGGATCAGGGAGTAGGCGTGGACCATCTCCACCGCGCAGGCGCAGGCCATGGCCCCCTCCCGGCTGGCCCCCGCCAGCCGCCCGAACTCCAGCACCAGCGCCCCGCGGATCCGTTTGCCCGCATCCAGCAGGCTGTGGCGCATGGCGTCCAGCACCACCACCTGGGGGCAGTCCCCCCGGGCCCGCAGCTGCTCCCGCAGGGCATCGTTGACGCTGGTGGCGTACTCCGCCAGCTGGCGCTCATACCGGTTTTCCATCGCCGTTTCCCTCCCCATCCAGTTTTTCCACCTTCAGCCTGGCGGCCTCCAGCTTTTTATCCGCAAACTCCACCAGCTTTACCGCTTCCCCGTAGAGCTTGATCGAGTCATCCACCGAGATCTCCCCGCCCAGCTGCGCCACAATCTCCTCCAGGCGCTTGATGGCGGACTCCAATGTGGTGGGTTTTGTCATTCCTGTCGCTCCTCTCCCCCGGTCACCTGGGAAAAAATGACTCCGTCCCGTACCCGGGTCTCCAAAGGGTCCCCCGGGCGCACCTGCCCCGCCGAGGTCACCGCCCGCCCCCGGCTAAAGGCCAGCGCATACCCCCGGGACAGGACGGTCATGGGGCTGCGCTCCTGGGCCAGGGCAGCCAGCCGTTCCAGCCGGCCGGCGGCCTGCTCCAGCTTCTGCCCCATCCGGTCCCGGGCCTCCCGGTCCAGCCGGTCCAGCTCCACCCGGGCCTCCCATAGGCGGCGGGCGGTCCGCTCCCGGGCGGCCCCCGCCAAAAATGCCACCCGCTGGGCCTGCTGCTCCAAAAGCCCCCGGGGGGTGGCCAGCCGGGCCTCGGCCTGGCGCAGGCGGCGGGCCCAGCCCTCCAGCCTGTCCAGCGCCAGCTGCTGGCAGCGCCCGGCCAGGGCGTCCAGGCCGTAGCGCACATCCTCCCATTTGGGGGCCACCAGCTCGGCCGCCGCCGAAGGGGTGGGGGCCCGCAGGTCGGCGGCAAAGTCGGCGATGGTGAAGTCGGTCTCATGCCCCACCGCCGAGACCACCGGCGTGGCGCTGGCGGCGATCGTCCGGGCCAGGGCCTCGTCGTTAAACGCCCACAGGTCCTCCATCGACCCGCCTCCCCGGCCCACGATGATCACATCGCAGCCGCCCCGGGCGTCCAGCGCCCGCAGCGCCGCCCCAATGGAGGCCGCCGCCCCCTCCCCCTGCACCTTGGCCGGGCAGAGCACCACAGTGGCCACCGGCCACCGGCGGGAGAGGATGTTCAGCATATCCTGGAGGGCGGCCGCCCCCTGGCTGGTGACGATGCCGATCCGCTGGGGATAGGCGGGCAGGGGGCGCTTGCGGGCCTGGTCGAAGAGGCCCTCCTTCGCCAGCTTATTTTTCAGCTGCTCATAGGCCAGATAGAGCGCCCCCACCCCGTCCGGCTGCAGGTCGGTGACATACAGCTGGTAGCTACCGTCCCGCTCATAGAGGGAGACCGACCCGCTGGCGGTCACCCGCATCCCATCGGCGGGGGCAAACCGCAGGGCCGCGGCGTTCCCCCGGAACATCACCGCCTTGACCGCCGCCTGGCCGTCCTTCAGGGTGAAATAGCAGTGGCCGGACTTGTAGTGGCGGGTGAAGTTGGAGATCTCCCCCTGGACCAGCACCCCCTGGAGGTGCTGGTCCGAGTCCAACATGGACTTCACATACCGGTTGAGCTGGGTGACGGTGAGCACCGTGGCGTTCAGCATCCCGCTCCCTCCTCTGCCAGCCGGACCAGCACCGCGATGCCCGCGGCGTTGTCCGCCGAAAAGGCGGGGTTCGCAAAGTAGCAGTCCCTGTGGCGGCGGGCAAGCTCCCGGCGCAAAAGGCTGTTGCACATCACGCCGCCGGCATAGACGATGGGCAGCGGGCCATAGGCCTCCCGGAAGCGGGCGGTCATCCCGTCCGCCGCCGCCAAAATGCTCTCCATACACAAGCGGGCGATATCGCAGGCGGGTTCCCCCCGGTCCAGCATCTGCCGGCAGCGGTTCTCCACCCCCGAAAGGGAACAGTCCAGCCCCCGCAGCACCGGGCGCACCCGGAACTGCCGCTGGGACCGGCCGGCCAGCTCGTCCAAATATTTGCCCGCCGGAAACGGCAGGCCCAGCATCCTGCCCACCCGGTCCACCGCCTGGCCGGCCTTCAGGTCCAGCGAGCGGCCCACCAGCTCCACACCGAAGGGCAGGGCCTCATCCGGCCCCACCAGAAGGCACTCGCTGGTGCCGCCGGAGAAGTGGAAGGCGCCAAACCGCCGGCCCACCAGGTCCAGGCGCCCGGCGGAATAGAGGGCCGCCGCCAGATGCCCCGCCTGGTGGGAAAACCGGTGGAGGGGGGCCCGGCAGGCGGCGGCTGCCGCCTGGGCGGCCAGCTCCCCCACCAAAAAGCAGGGCATATAGGAGCCCTCCACATCCCGGGGGCGGGTGGAGACCCCCACCGCCGCCACCGGCTCCGGGCAATCCCGCAAAAGCGGCTCCAAAAGCGCCCCCAGCTGCTTGACATGGGCAAAGACCGCGTCGCTCTGGCGCAGGCCCAGGGCCCCCTCCCGCACCGGCAGAAGCTTTTTTTGCTGCAAAAGCTCCCCCGACCGCAGCCACAGGGCGGCGGATGTGGTGTAGTTGCTGGTATCGATCCCTAAGTAGGCCATGGCTTACGGGGCAGCCGGAGCGGGGTCCGGCTGCTGGGCCGCAGAGGCCTCCTCCTGGGGTGCGGGGGCCTCCTCCCGAGGTGCGGGGGCCTCCTCCTGGGGTGCGGGGGCCTCTGCCTGGGGCGCGGGATCCTCCGGGGCTGCGGTGTCCTCCTGGCCGGGGCGCTGCCCCCGGACATACGCCCCCAGAAGGCCGTTGACAAACGAGAAGTCATCCTCGTTGCCGTATTTTTTGGCCAGCTCCACCGCCTCGTTGATCGAGGCGCCCACCGGGACGGTGTCCACGTGGTCGATCTCCCACAGGCTCATGCGCAGGATGGACAGGGCCACCCGGCTCATGCGGTTGAGCTTCCATTTTTTGGATTGGCTGGAGATCACCTGGTCCAGCCAGGGCAGGTTGTCGCACACCTGCTTGGCCAGGTCGTATGCATAATCATCCACCTGCAGGTTGCGGCCGATCTGGGCCTCCTCGATGATCTCGTCGATGCTCTCCTCCTTGAAGGAGCGCTCGAAGATCAGAATAAACGCCTGCTCCCGGGCTTCGCTTCTCTTCATAGTCTACGTCCATTTCCGCCGGAAAACCGGCCTAAATTTTGTCCCGCATCGGTCAAAAAAAGCCCTCCAAGCGGGCTCGGAGGGCAGTGCCTTACTCTGGCTGCTGGGTGGCCCCGGCCGGCTCCTCAAAGACGATCCCGGCCACGACGATATTCACGCGGCTCACCGCGATGCCGGTCATGGTCTGCACCGCCTCCTTCACCGCCGCCTGCACCCGCTCCGACGCCTGGGGGATGTTCACCCCCGCCTTCACGTTCAGGTGGATGGCGATCACGGCGATGTCGTCGCTGAGCTCGATGGAGATGGGGCGGGTGACCTGGCGCTTTAAGAGTCCCTTGAGGTTGGGGGAAAAGGCCGCCAGGGAGGCCACCCCCTCGATCTCCAGCGCCGCATAGCGGGCGATGGTGGCGATGACCTCCCGGGAGATCTTCAGATTGCCGGTGGGCTGCGCCTGCTCGTGGTTTTGCATATTCCATTCCTCCCTATCCCGGGGCGGGCCCCGGGGATGCTCCGGCGGCGGGCCGGGCGGGTTTTCCATTGGGCGCGCCGCCGGGCGGGCAGGGGCGCGGCGGCGCGGATAGCCTTTACGGCTATTATAGCATATTTTTCTGAATATACAACCGTATATACAACCTTTTCCTACCAAAAAAGCGCCCGCAGCCGCGGGCGCTTTTTTGGTAGGCCGCCGGGGTCAGCCGATCTCCACGATGGAGATGTTTTCCACCGGCACCTGGGTCTCCTGGAGGATGATCTCCTTCATCTGGGCCACCTGTTCCGGCTCCAGGCCGTCGCTGCGGACCACCACATCCACCTGCTCGGTGTCGTAGTAGACCATGCAGTCCTCAAACCCCTTGGCCTTGATGAGGTTTTCGATCTTCCCCTCGGTCTCGATCGACTGGGCGATCTCGGTGGCCTTGAGGGCCATCTCCGCCTTGATGTCCGGGTCCACCGCCGCGTCGGCCATCATCGTCTTGAGGGTCTCCACCGACTCGTCCCGGCTGCGCTGGCGGGTGACCTTGGCCTCGGCGAAATAGGCCTCCCCATCGCTCCCCTCCAGGGACTCCTCCCCGGCGTCCACCAGCTGGGCGTCGCCGTAGTTCTTCTCGGTCTCCAGGGTGCTGCCCACCACCAGGGAGTCGGTCTGGGCAAACTGGTAGTTCACATAAACTGCCAGCCCTAGCCCCACCACCAGGGACGCCAGGATGATCTGTTTTTTACCGATGAGCATATTCATAGGGTTCCTCCTCTATCTGCTGATTTTTGTGACACAAACCTTGGTATAGGGGATGCCCAGGGCGGTGGTGACCACCTGGGTGACCCGCTCCTGGACCACCATGCTGCCCGCCCCCTGGCAGACCACCACCACCCCCTGGATGGCCGGCTGGCGCTGGGTTTTGAGCAGCGCCTGTTTGCCCCCGCCGCCGGAGTCCAATAGGATGTACCGCTGGTCGCTGGTCTGCTGCTGGGTCTGGCTGCGGGAGCCGTCCTGGCCGTAGCTGGAGGCGGTATTGCGGTTTTCGCTCTCCTCCACCGCGTAGACATACTCCACGCCGTTTTCCGCCGTGACCATCACCCGGCACCGCCCCACCCCATCCACCTGGCCCACAATCTCCTCCAGCCGGTCCTCCAGCTCCTCCAGATAGGCCTGGGTGTCCGGCGGCTGGGAGGGGGCGGCTTCCCCGCCGCCGGAACCGGGCAGGGCGGACAGCAGGATCAGCACCATTCCCGCCAGCCCGGCCAGCAGCAAAAGCCCGCTGCGGCGGTCCCCGGCCCGCTGGGAAACCCCTTTCCACAGGGCGTATAATCCCTTTTTTTCATCCATAGACCTCCTCCTTTTCCCATCCGATGCCCACGGGGACGCCCAAATACGCCTCCAGTGCCGCTTCGATCTCCTGGGCGCGGTCCGCGTAGCCCTCCGGCAGCCGCAGCTCGCATCCACTAATAGATATGCCGCCCTCCCCCTGCGCATGTACATCCACGGAAATTTTCCCTCCCTCCACCCCCAGCTGGGCCAGCTTCTCCCCGGCGGCCAGGCGCAGGTTTTCCCGGGCCAGCGCGAGGGCGCTGGCCTGCAGGGAGGCCTCCAGCTGTTGGGAGCGCGCCTCCACCTGCCCCAGCACCGCCTGCCGCCCGGCCGCCAGCCTGAGATCCCCCGGGGCCAGCGCCACCGGCGACAGAAGGCAGCAGAGGAAAAAGACGCTGCAGGTGATCCGGAACACCCGCTGCATCCCCGCGCCGGGCAGGACCAGCTGGGCCAGGGCACAGGCCACCGCCGCTGCGCACAGGCCAAACGCCCACTGGCGAACCGCTTCCATCCGAACCCTCCTTCCCCTTTCTCACATCCCGGCAGCCACCAGCAACACCAGGGAGGTGGAGATGATGACCAACAGGGCAAAGCAGAGGAGCACCGCAATCAGGATGCCCAGGGCGCTGCCCGCCCCCTTCAGCAGTTCCCCCACCTGCTCCACCCCCATGAGCTCGCTGGCCGCCGCAGCCGCCCCCACCGCCAGGTACCAGGCCACCGTCTGCAGCAGGACCGGCAGGAAGGTGAGGGCCGCCGCCAGGATGCCGAACGCCCCCACCGCCGTCTTTAAGAGCCGCAGGTACCCCTGGGTGGTGGAGAGGGCATCCGACAGCGCCCCGCCCACCACCGGCACAAAGGTGCCGATGAGGAATTTGGCCGCCTTGGAGGCCACCGTATCGCTGCTGGAGGCCACCATGGTCTGTAGGGACAAAAGCCCCACAAACAGGGTGAGCAGCAGCCCCAGCGCCCAGGTGACCACCGTCCTTACCGCCTTGGCCACCGCGTTCACCTGGAGCCCCGGCGCCAGGTTCCCCACCATGCAGAACGCCAGGTAGACCCCCAGCAGGGGCACCAGGGTGGTGGAGACCACCTGGGAGACCACCTGGCAGGCAGCGAACAGGAAGGTGGTGTAGGTGGTGGCGGTGACCGCCTGGCCCCCCACCGTCACAATCGAGGCAAATACTGGGATGAAGGCGGCCATGAAGTTGGCGCAGTCCCGGATGGCGGCGGCCGTCTGGACGATGCAGCCGGAGACCGGGCCGGCCACCGCCGCCGACACACAGACCACGCTCACCGCCCCAAAGACGGTGGCCAGCGCCCCCTCCCACAGGGAGGTGCGCAGCGCCTCCAACAGGGCGCAGAGCAGCACCGTCCCCAGCACGGCGGCAAACACCGCCAGCGGCTGCCGCACCCGCTCCAGGACCAGCGCCCCCACCGTGCGGAAGAACTCCCCCGGCTCCAGGGAGAGCAGCTGGCCCACATCGATCCCGGTGACCCCCGACCGGTCCAGCAGCGTTTCGGCGTCCCCGGGCAGCGCCTGCCACAGCTCGTCCGCCCCCGCCGCCTCCAGCTGGCCGGATAGGTCCCACTGCTCCGCCTGGGCGGATGGGGCGGGCCCCTCCAAAGCCGCCGCGGGCAGGCAGAGGCACCCCAGCCACACCGCCGCCGCCCCCAGCGCCGCCAGCCACCTCATCCCAATCCCCCCCGGCCGATCAGCTCCCCGGCGATCTGTAAAATCTCCTCAAAGAGGGGCAGGCTTGTGAGCAGCACCGCCAGCTTGCCCGCCGTCTCCACCCGGGCGGCCACCCCCCGCTCCCCCAGGTCCCGGCAGGCATCGCAGGCGATCTGGGTCACCAGGCAGAGGCCCAGGGCTTTGAAGAGGATCTGCACATGGGCCGGGCCGGCCCCCGCCGCCTCCAGAAGGCTGTGCAGCCGCTGGAAGAGGGGCGCCGCCCACAGCAGGGCACTGCCCAGGATCAATAGGCCGGTGAGCAGCGAGAGGACAAAGGCGTACTCCGGATGGCGGTCCCGGAGCACCGCATTGAGCGCCACTGCCACCGCAGCCAGGCCGCAGATCTGTAAAAGCTCCATCTCAGTAGAGCCCAAACACGCTCTTGACCGTCTCAAACAGCGTGTTGATCTGGGTGATCATGATCATCAGCACCACAATCAGCCCCGCCAGGGTGGTCATCATCGCCTGCTCCTCCCGGCCGGAGCGGATGAGCACCTGGTTGAGCACCGCCACAATGATGCCGATGGCTGCAATTTTAAAGATCAGGTCCACTTCCATGGCTTTGTACCCTCCTTTTGGCTTTTACACAAACAGGATCGCCAAAAACACCCCGGAAAGCACCCCCATCGTGCGGTAGAGCTTCCCCCGGCCCAGCCGTTGGGCCCGGGCCTCCTCCAGCTGGCAGCGCAGCAGCCTGTCCGCCCGGTCCAGGCTGGCCAGCTGCCCGGCCAGGTCGCACTGCCCCAGCGTCTCCCCCAATTCCGCCAGCGGGCCCAAATCCTCGGGCAGCAGCGCCCCCCTCGCCCGGCTCAGGGCGGTTTTCCACGCCCGGGGGAACGGCGTCCCCTGGCGGCAAAGGCTGGCGCAGTCCCCCAGATACCCCATCCGGCCCAGGCTGGGCCGTGCCGCCAACCGCTCCACCGCCTGGCTGGGCGGGGCCAGGCTGTATTGCAGCTCCCCCGCCAGTCCGGCCACCACCGCCAGCGAGAGCTCCAGCTCCCGCACCCGCCGCCCCAGCCCGGCCGCCGCCGAAAGGCCCAGGGAGGTGGTGCAGTAGACCAACAGCGCCATGCCGCAGAATTTTACCAGCAACGTCACAGGGACCCCACCTTTCTCAATTCCTGAATCTGGGCCGGGCGGCTGGGCCCGGCCAGCAGCGCCACCCATTGGAACGCCCCCGTCTCCAGCAGCCGCCGGGCCTGGCGCTTGCGGGCCAGCTCCTCCAGGCTGCCCGCATGGATGGAGGTGACCACCGCCACGCCGCTGTTGGCCGCCGCCTCCACCGCCTCCACCTCCTGGGGCCGATAGAGCTCGTCGCAGAGGAGCACCTGGGGGGAGAGGTAGCGGATGGCGCTCTGCATCCCCACCTGCTTGGGGTAGCCGGACAGCAGGTCGCAGCAGAGCCCCAGGTCCATCCCCCCCTCCCCCGGGGAGCCCCCCAGCTCCCCGCTCTCATCCACCACGCAGACCTTCCAATACCCGCCCGCCGCCCCATCCGCCAGCTGGCGGGCCAGGTCCCGCAGCAGGGTGGTTTTGCCGCTGGCCGGGGGCCCGGCCAGCAGCACCCCCCGGGGCCCTGCGGCAAAGCAGGCCCGCACCAGGGGGCCTGCCACGCCGGGGACCTGCCGGGCGATGCGCAGGTTGATGGAGGTGATCTCCCGCACCGCCGCCATCCGCCCCGCCTCCACCACCGCGGTGGCGGCGATGCCCGCCCGGTGGCCCCCCTGTACCGCGATATACCCCTCGATGAGCTCCTTCTGGTGGGTGTGGACCGCCCAGCCGCAGAGGCTTACAAACGCCTCCTGCAGGTCCTGGCGGCCCACTGTCACCGGGTTTTGGGGCGGGCGGGGGCGGGCGCGGCCATCCTGGGCCAGAAAATAGGCGGCCGCCCCCTGCATCAGGCAGAGGGGACGCCCCAGCCGCAGGCGGATCTCGGTGACCCGCCCCTGCTCCGGGCCGGGCAGCCGTTCCAGCGCCCGGCCCAGCCGCTCCCCCAGGCGAAAGGCCGCCTGTAGGTACCGGGTGTCCTGTTCCATACCGCATCCCCCCTTGCTTGTCTTTTCCAGCCTATGAGCCCGTCCAATTTTTTAGAACCCGCCCAGGGAAAATCCCCCCGGCGGCGCCGGGGGATTTTGGAAGAAAAGCCGCCCAAAGCCCTTGCGGCCCCGGGGATTTGCCTCTATAATGGATGTACCGCCGGTTTCGCGGCGGGGACAGAAGTATTTTTTTGGAACAAAAGGGAGGAGCACCATGAAGATTCTCATCTTGAACGGCAGCCCCCGAAAGAACAGCAACACCCGGGCGCTGCTGGAGCAGATCGCCGCCGGGGCCCAGGGGCACCAGGTACAGCTGGTGGATGTGGCCGGGCTGCAGGTGGGCGGCTGCCGGGGCTGCGACGCCTGCCGGAAAAACGGCGGCAGCTGTGTCCAGCGGGACGACTTTGCCGCCCTGCTGGAGCAGATGCGGGCCGCCGACTGCATCCTATTCGGCACCCCCGTCTATTTCTGGGGGATCTCTGCCCAGCTGAAGCTGTGCATCGACCGGCTGTACGCCGGGGGCGAGGGCATCCTGCATAAGCAGGTGGGCATGGTGGCGGTGGGGGCGGACAGCCTGGACGGCCCCCAATACCGGCTGATCGCCGAGCAGTTTGCCTGTATCGCGGAGCATCTCAGCTGGCAGGTGCTGTTCCAGGAGCCGGTGAGCGCCAGCGAGGCCGGCGAGGTGCTGGGGCGTCCGGAGCTGTTGGAGCGGATGCGGCAGATCGGAGGGCGCCTATGAACTACCGGGAGCTGGGAAATACCGGGCTGGCGGTCAGCGAGATCGGCCTGGGGGGCGAGTGGCTCACCGGGCTGGCCACCGAACAGGTGGACCGGGTGATCGATGCGGCGCTGGCGGAGGGGGTCAACTGCCTGGACATCTTTATGCCCCAGCCCGAGACCCGCAGCAACATCGGCCACGCCCTGCGGGGGCGGCGGGAGAAGATGCTCCTCCAGGGGCACCTGGGCGCGATCTATGAGGACGGCCAGTACACCCGCAGCCGCCAGATGGACAAGGTAAAGGCCGCCTTCGACGACCTGCTCACCCGGCTGGGCACCGACTACATCGATATCGGGATGCTCCACTACATCGACAACATGGAGGAGTACCAGCGGCTGATGGACGGGGAATTCTACGCCTACGCCTGCCAGCTGCGGGACCAGGGGGTCATCCGCCACATCGGGCTGAGCTCCCACAACCCCCAGGTCTCCCTGCGGGCGGTGGAGGAGGGGCGCATCCAGGTGCTCATGTTCAGCATCAACCCCGCCTACGACCTGGAGGGGGCCGCCGCCAACATTGAGGAGCTGATGCACTACCAGCTGCTTCAGTCCGGCCAGTGGACGGCCGACCCCGCCCGCCAGGAGCTCTACGCCCGCTGCGCCGCCAAGGGGGTGGGCATCACTGTGATGAAGCCGCTGGGGGCGGGCAGCCTTTTGCGGGCCGAGAGCTCCCCCTTCGGGGCCGCCATGACGGTGGTCCAGTGCTGCCACTACTGCCTCACCCGGCCGGGGGTGGCCAGCGTGCTGGTGGGCTGCCGCACCCCCGAACAGGTACAGGCTGCCGCCCGCTATGCCACCGCCTCCCCGGAGGAGAAGGCCTACGGCCACATCTATGCCGCCGGCCGCCGCATCCAGATGACCGGCCGGTGCATGTACTGCAACCACTGCCAGCCCTGCCCGGTCCACATCGATGTGGCGGAGGTCACCAAGTTTTTGGACCTGGCCCGGCAGCAGGAGCAGGTACCCGAGACCGTCCGGGACCACTACCTGGCGCTGGCCCACCACGCCGGGGAGTGCATCCAGTGCGGCAGCTGCGAGGGGAACTGCCCCTTCGGCGTACAGGTGCGGGAGAATATGGCCGCCGCCCAGGCGCTGTTCGGCTGCTGAGACGCAAAAACGCGGAGAGGAGGATTCCTCTCCGCGTTTTTTTGCCCCGTGGGGGATTTTTCAGTGGAACGAGTCCTTCTTCACCAGCACGATGCCGCCGATGGTGCAGAAGATCACCGACAGGGCCAGCGGCACCCACCAGATGGGGAACGGCAGGCCCGAGACGTTCATGCCGTAGAAGCTGAAGACGATGTTGGGGATGGCCATGACGATGGTGATGATGGTCAGCGTCTTCATGACGATGTTCAGGTTGTTGGAGATCACCGAGGCAAAGGCGTCCATCATCCCCGAGAGGATGCCCGAGTAGATGTTGCACATCTCGATGGCCTGTTTGACCTCGATCAGCACGTCCTCCAAAAGGTCCTCGTCCTCCTCGTAGAGCTTGATGATCCGGCCCCGGAGGATCTTTTCCAGGGTGATCTCATTCGCCTTCAGGGAGGTGGAGAAGTAGACCAGGGACTTTTCCAGGCCCAAAAGCTGGATCAGCTCCTTGTTGCGCATCGACTGGTGCAGCCGGTGCTCGGTGTTGGAGGAGATGCGGTCGATCTGCTTGAGGTAGATGAGAAACCGCGCCGCAATCCGCAGCAGGGCCAGCAGCAAAAACCGGGTCTTCATGGAGGTCTGCAGCCCCTTCACCCGGCCCTCGGCCATGTCGTTGATGGTGAGGTTGTCGTCCAGGCAGACGGTGAGCACATAGTCCTTGGTGATGATGATCCCCATGGGCAGGGTGGTGTAGAGCACCGAGCGGTTCTCGTCCTCCAGCTCCTCCGCCGAAGGGTAGTCCACAATCACCAGGGTCTGGCCCTCGTCGCTCTCAATGCGGGAGCTCTCCTCCTCATCCAGGGCGGCCCGGACGAAGTCCGCCTCCACCCCCAGGTCGTTGGAGAGATAGGCCACCTCCGCCTCGGTGGGGCTGATCACCGAGATCCAGCACCCGGGCTCCGGGGCGTTGACCTGCAGGACGCGGTTGTCCACAGTTTTGTAAAAGTTCAGCATCAGATACCCCTTTCTCGGGGTATCCTCAGCGCGCGAGCATGCCCCGACCGTATTTGATTTTTCGTGTACTGCGACTACTTCCAGGGTCAGGGTTCACGCCGGCACCTCCTAAAGGGCTCAATTTAGCGCCCGGTAAACCGGACGCCTTTTTTATTATAGCACATAAGATTACGATTGCAAGCGCATTTCACCGCCAAACGGCCGAAAAAATGTTTAATCGCCCAAAACGGCCGAAATTCGGCGTATTTGCCAAATTCCGGCCGTTTTAGCGGCTGTTTTCTCCCCATGCCAGGCCGGTATTCAGCCGGACGCCGGGGCGAGGGCGCTATCCAACGCCGTAAATACCCGCAGCGCCTCCTGGTAGCGGACTTCGTCGGTGGCGGCCCCCAACAGGCAGACCAAAACCGCCTCCTGGGAGCTTTGATAGAGGGCCACCAGGTTGCAGCACCCCTCCAAGGTGCCGGTCTTGACCCCCGCCGCCCGGGGGTGGTAGTAGGGGCTCTCCGGATCCAGCAGCCGGTTGGTGTTCTGCCAGGCCACCGGGCCGCCGGGGGTGTCGGCGGTGTAGGTGGGCAGGGCCACCAGCTCCCGGAACCAATCCGCCTGCAGCAGGCGGGCGCTCACCGCCGCCAAATTCCCGGCAGTGGTGGCGGCTTCGTAGTCAAAGCCGCTGGGGTCGTGAAGGACGGTGCCGCCATACCCCTGTGCCGCCAGGTATTCCCCCAGGCCCTCCAAAAAGGCGTCCACCCGTTCCCGGCCGGGGGCGGCCCCGGGGTCCAAGAGGCCCCCGCACCAGTCGGCCACCGCGTAGGCGGCGTCGTTACCGGAGGGGAGCAGCATGGCCGCCAGCAGATCCTCCAGCGTGTACTCCCCGGGCGCCAGGTAGGCCAGGGAGGAGTTGGCGGGGACCAGGGCCAGGGCCTGGGGGGTCACGGTGGCCCGGCTCTCCAGCGGCGCCAGGCTGGCGGCATAGCCGGCCACAAACAGCTTGGCCAGGCTGGCGGGCAGCAGGGGGTCCTGCGCCCCCTGGGCATAGAGGGGCTCCCCCGTCTCCAGCTGGACCACCAACAGCGCCCCGGCCTGGGGCGGCTGGGATTCGAAGGCCTGGGCCAGGGCCTCCCGCAGGCGCAGCCGCCGCTGGGCGCTCTCCCAGGCCGCCATCCCCCGGGGAAAGCACCAGACCCCCGCCGCCACCGCCAGCGCCAACAGCACCAGCAGAAGGGCGCAGCCACAGCCCCCTCTTCTTCTCCTGCGCACCCGCTCCATCCCATACACCTCCCATGGATAAAAAATCCGGGGCCCCCGGCGAAATGGGGGCCCCGGATGGAAAACGCCGGTCAGAACTGGGCTTCAAACGCCTCTTCGGCCGGGGAGGGGTCGTCCGCCACCACCAGCAGCAGGTACTGGCCGTGGGTGTAGGTCACCGCCCCGTCGATCTTGGTCAGCTCCTCGGGGATGTAGTTTTCATAGGCCAGGCGCTGGTCCTCCACCCGCTGATCGGCCGCCTCCTGGGCCAGGGAGATCTCCTCCCCCTCCTTCATCTTGATGACCGTCACCTCTTCGGCGGTGGCCCGGGAGCCGCTGGTGTACATGCAGGCGTCCTCCACCGTCTCGGGGTCCAGCAGGTAGAAATCGAAGAACAGGTCCCCCTCCACCGTGGTCATGTTGTCCACAAAGGTCAGTTCGGCGGAGACCGCCTCCACCACCTGGGCCGCGGTGGGCTGTTTTTCCTCGGCTGCCGGCTGGCTTTCCGCCTGGCCGGAGCCGCCGCAGGCCGCCAGCGTCAGGCAGGCCGCCAGGGCCGCCAGGCCCAAGAGCTGCTTTTTCATATGATCCATCCTTTCTGTTTATGCCACCGTGTGGCGTTTCAGGTATTCAAACCACTTGGAATAGTAATCCGGGCCGAAGTGCATCCCGTCCGCCGGGGAGGCCTCGTCGGGGAGCATGCCGTTTTCGTCCTTCATGCACTCCGCCACATTCAGGTAGTAGACCTCTTTTTCGGCGCACAGGCCCATGAGCGCCTGATTGAACTGGTCAATCTTGGCGTTGTCCAGGCCGTAGTTGTTGTTGCGGGTCACCGGCAGCATCGACTGGACATAGATGATGGCGTTGGGCTGCATGGCCTTGATGTCGTCCAGCACGGAGCCGTAGCGGGCGAGGAAGAATTCCTCCGAATCGCCCCCCACCTCGTTGCCGCCCAGCATCACATACACCTTGGCGTACTGTTTCTGGGCCAGGGCGTCCATAATGGGGATGCGGGTGCCGTCCTCCTGGCGCACCGACTCCTTGGTGTAGATGGTGTCAAAGTTGACGCCGGTGTCCGCCAGCACATCCGCATTGTCCATGATCTGGTAGAGGGAGATGCCGCTGGTGATGGAATCCCCCACAAAAACCGCATCGTCAAAATAGTCGCTGCGCACCCGCTCGGTCTCCGGCAGGGGCTCGCCATAGGCGGCGTCATTCTGGGGGGCGGAGGACTCCTGGGCGCTTTCCGGCGCAGAGGAGGCCTGGGAGGACGCCTCCGCAGAGGACGCCTGCTCCGAGGAGGCCTGGGAGGCGGGTTCCTCCGCCCGGGAGGAGGCCGGCTGGGAGGGGGCGGAGGCGGGGACCGGGTCCCCCGAGTCCCCGGAGACCTTCTGCCAGGCCAGGGCGATGGCCAGGGAGAGCACCAGGGCGATGGCCACAATGGCCAGCACCTGCCAGAGGTTGTTATTCTTCGGGGGCTGATGCACCCGGTAGGGCTTTTGATAGTTCATGATTACACACCTGCATGTCCGGTTTCCCGCCGGGCTGGGCGGGAAGGGGATGGAGCTGGCCCGGATACCATGGCCGCTCTGGCTATTATACCGTAACTTTCCTGCATTGTAAAGCGAAGGGAGCCGATTGTGTGTGAAAATTCACGTTGTTCAAATTCTATACACAAAGTTATAAACACTTTCCACCGAGTTTTCCACATTCTCCACCGCCCTTTCCACCGCCCTTTCCCCCGTCCCTCCCCACCCTTTCCACCGGTTCTGCACCGGTTCTCCCCAGTCGCCGGGGCACAGAATGGGCACATCTGTCCGCTTTCTACGCACTTTTTCCCGGTTTTTACCCAAATTATACCGTTTGTCATATTCCCGCGCCCGGGGCTCCGCTAAATTTTACCTTGACATTCCCCCGCGCCTATGTTAAAATAGCGTTTGTTGAACGCTGCGGTGGGGTTTCCCTGCCCGGCAGAGATATGCGGTGGTGCTGGAATCGGCAGACAGGCACGTTTGAGGGGCGTGTGCGCGAGCGTGTGGGTTCAAGTCCCATCCACCGCACCAAAAATCCCGCCACGGTGTACCGTGGCGGGATTTTTCCACAGGGGGCTTTGCCCCCTATGTGGCGGGAATTTTCTCCGCTTCGCTCT
>DXES01000176.1 GCA_019114825.1 Candidatus Anaerotruncus excrementipullorum | reverse complement strand
CTCCACGAACTCCACAATCCGGGGATATTTATAGGGGGCGGTCTCCTTCTTCACATGGTTTTGGAGCTCCTTTTTCAGCTCATCGCTGGCCACATAGCCCCGGGCCAGCACCACGGTGGCCTTCACCACCTGGCCTCGCACCGGGTCCGGGGCAGCGGTGACCGCGCACTCCAGCACCGATGGGTGGGTCATCAAGGCGCTCTCCACCTCGAACGGCCCAATCCGGTAGCCGGAGCATTTGATCACATCGTCGTTGCGTCCCACAAACCAGATGTAGCCGTCGCTGTCCCGCCAGGCGGTGTCCCCGGTGGAGTACATGTTGTCGTGGAAGGCGGCGGCGTTGGCCTCCTCGTCCTGCCAGTAGCCGGCCAGCAGCCCCGCCGGGCGGAACTTATCCAGGTTTTTCACCACAATGGTGCCCACGATGCCGTCCTCGCAGCTCTGGCCCTGCTCGTCCACGATGTCCAGGTCGTAGAGGGGGGAGAACTTGCCGGTGGAGCCGGGCTTCACCGGGAACCAGGGGTAGTTGGCGATGATGACGGTGGTCTCCGACTGGCCAAACCCCTCGCACAGCTCCAGGCCGGTGGCCTCCTTAAACTTGTTGAACACCTCCGGGTTCAGCGGCTCCCCGGCGATGGTACACTTCTTTAAAGAGGAGAGGTCGTATTTGTGCAGGTCCTCCTTGATGAGGAACCGGTAGACGGTGGGCGGGGCGCAGAAGGTGGCCGGGCGCAGCCGCTGGATCGCCTCCAGCATGTGGTGGGGGTCGAACCGGCCCTCGGTGTCGTAGGCCACGATCACCGCCCCGCAGATCCACTGGCCGTAGATCTTGCCCCAGCCGAATTTGGCCCAGCCCGAGTCGGCGGAGACAAAGTGCAGCTGCCCCTCCTGGACCTGGTGCCAGTATTTGGCGGTGGTGATGTGGCCCAGGGGGTAGGTGTAGGTGTGGACGATCAGCTTGGGCATCCCGGTGGTGCCGGAGGTGAAATACCCCAGCATCAGGTCATCGTTGTGGGTGGCGGCCGCCCCGGTGGGCCGGGGGAAGGTCTTGGGATAGGCGGCCACCTGGGCCCGGAAGTCCTCGCAGCCCTCTGGGATCTGCTCGCCCACCACCGCCACATATTTCAAGGTGGGGCACTGGGGGCGGACCTGCTGGATGTTGGCCAGCAGCTCCGCGTCATCCACGCAGCAGATCATCTTGATGCCCGCCTTGTTGCAGCGGTACTCGATGTCGTGGGGCATCAGCTGGAAGGTGGCGGGGATCACCACCGCGCCGATCCGGTGCAGGGCCAGCATACAGATCCAGGCCTCCACCCGCTGGCGCAGGATCAGCAGCACAAAGTCCCCCTTCTGCACCCCGTGGGCGGCAAAGTAGTTGGCCGCCTGGCAGGAGCGCTCCATCAGCTGGCCGAAGCTCAGCCGCTCCACCCGGTCCAGGTCCTGGGCCACCCGCACCAGGGCGGGTTTGTCAAACTCCTGGGCCGCCCACTGGTCGATCACGTCGTAGGCGAAATTGAAGTCCTCCGGGATCTGCAGCCGGTAGTTCTGTTTAAAGTCCTCGTAGGAGTCAAACTGCTCCCGAGGCAGGAATCTTTCCACCATGGGTATCCCTCCGTTCCCGATTGGAAAAGCGCCGGGGCGCTCACTCGTTGATGATGGTCAAAAACCGCACCGGGCCGCCCACCGCCCGCTGGCCGTGGGGGGTCTGGGGGTTGAAAAAGGCGCTGTCCCCGGCGTGGAGGAAGAACTCCCGGCTGCCGATCACCAGCTGGACGGTGCCCTCGATCACATAGTTGAACTCCTGGCCCCCGTGGACCACCAGCTCCGGCGGGGTCTCCATCGGCTCCAGGTCCACCACCATGGGGTCGAACTGGCGGCCGATGTAGTTGAAGGCCAGCGAACGGAACTTGTAGCCCTTGTACCGCTCGATCTCCACCCCCTGGCCCTTGCGGACGATGGTGTAATCGTTCATCCGGGGGGCCTCCCCGGTGAGGAGGACGGTGGGGTCCACATTCAGCGCCGTAGCCACGCCGTAGATCACCCCGATGGGGATGTCGGTTTTGGCCTCCTCGTAGTTCAGATATTCCTCTACGGGCAGGTTCACCTGCTTTGCCAGGTCCACCGCCGCTACGTCCAGGATCTCCCGCAGCTCCTTGATGCGCTGGGCAATCTGCCGGATTTGGTCGTTCATACCGCTCCTCCTTTTCAGAATGAAAATCCCCCGGGCGGGCGAAAAACCGCGGCGTCCGGGGCGCTTTTTCTATTTTACCCTCCTTTTCCCCCCGTTGCAAGCATTTTTTCCGCCGCGCCCAAAAAGCAGGGAGGAATTTTGGGGAAATTGGTCGTACTTATGTCAAATTGTCCCAATTTATGGGGCGAGTGTTTATGCGCCTTTTCACAGGTTGCCTGTTGCAGAAAGAGTCAAATTCATGTAAACTAAAAGCAAGGGAGAGAAGACCGCCCCGCCTTGGGGTGGTTCTTACATTCTATAAGGAGAAGGGCGGAGAGGGTATGGAGCTTCTCAAGCAGCGTATCCAGCGGGACGGGCATGTGAAGGCCGGCAACGTGCTGAAGGTGGACAGCTTTTTGAACCACCAGATGGACGTGGCCCTGTTTGGGGAGATCGGCAGGGAGTTCTACCGGCTGTTCGCCGGGGACGGGGTCACCAAGATCCTCACCATCGAGTCCTCCGGCATCGGGGTGGCCTGCATCACCGCCCAGTACTTCGGGGTGCCGGTGGTGTTCGCCAAAAAGACCCAGTCCAAGAACATCGACGGGGAGGTGTTCACCTCCCGGGTGGAGTCGTTCACCCACGGCCGGGTGTACGATATCATCGTCTCCAAAAAGTTCCTCACCCCCGCCGACCGCATCCTGCTGATCGACGACTTTTTGGCCAAGGGCAGCGCCCTGTCCGGGCTGTGTACGCTGGTGCAGGACTCGGGGGCCACCCTGGTGGGGGCGGGCATCGTCATCGAGAAGGGGTTCCAGGGGGGCGGCGCCCTCATCCGCGGCCGGGGCATCCGGGTGGAGAGCCTGGCGATCATCGACGCCATGGACGACGAGACCGGCGCCATCACCTTCCGGGAGTGATCCCCCCAAAACCACACTTTTTTTCGTTTGGCACGCCGGGCTGTCCTGCCGCGTTTGGGAAGGCAGATTCCGGCGTTTCATCATCGGGGCCACGCGCCCCCAGACAAATTAGGAGGAAAAGAAAATGAAGAAAAGCCGCAAATTCCTGGCCCTGCTGCTGGCCGGCGTGATGCTGCTGTCCGCGTCCGCCTGCGGCGGCTCCGGGGCTGCCGAGAGCGAAGCCGCTTCCCAGCCCGCTGCCAGCGAGGCCGCCTCTGAGGCTCCCGCCGAGGACGCCGCCGAGCCCGCTGCCAGCGAGGCCGCCGAGGGCGAGGCCGAGGCCACCGGCCTGTTCCCCCCCATCCCCAAAGAGGAGCTGAAGGTGGGCGTCATCCACATCACCAACCCCGCTGAGGGCTCCGGCTACACCTACACCCACGACCTGGGCATCCAGGGGATGCAGAAGAACCTGGGCCTGTCCGACGACCAGATCATCCGCAAGATCGACGTGGATGACCAGGACGCCACCGCCATCGAGAACGCCATGCTGGAGTGCATCGAGGAGGGCTGCCAGATCATCTTCGCCACCTCCTGGGGCTACATGGACACCTGCGAGGCGCTGGCCGCCGAGTATCCGGATGTGATCTTCTCCCACGGTACCGGCTACAAGTCCAACGGCACCAACTTCAACAACTACTTCGGCCGCATCTACCAGTCCCGGTACCTGACCGGTATCGCCGCCGGCCTGAAGACCCAGACCAACAAGATCGGCTATGTGGCCGCTATGGATAAGGAGAACGCCGAGGTCACCGGCGGCTGCAACGCCTTCGCCATGGGCGTCGCCTCCGTCAACCCCGACGCCGAGGTGTATGTGAAGGTCACCGGCAGCTGGTTCTCCCCCGACGGTGAGAAGCAGGCCGCCGACGCCCTGATCGCCGAGGGCTGCGATGTCATCGGCCAGCATTGCGACACCCCCAACCCCCAGCTGTCCGCTGAGGCGGCCGGCGTCTGGGGCGTGGGCTACAACTCCGACATGTCCAAGGACGCCCCCAACGCGGTGCTCACCTCCACCATGTGGGATTGGTCGGTCTACTACACCAAGGCGGTCCAGTCGGTGATCGACGGCACTTGGGACGGTTCCAACTACTTCGGCGGCATGGATGACGGCCTGGTGCTCTACGCGCCCCTGTCCGACCTGTGCGCCGAGGGTACCGCGGAAGCGATCCAGGCGGCCCAGGACCGGATTATCTCCGGCGAGTGGGACGTGTTCACCGGCCCCATCGAGGACAACGAGGGCAACGTGATCTGCGCCGAGGGCGAGAAGCTCTCCGACGCCGATATCACCGGCAACATCCACTGGTACTACAAGAACGTCACCGTGAAATAATCCGCCTGCGGCCGCGGGGGGCCTCCCCCGCGGCCGCAGCGGCTGCCGTCCCCCTGCCATGCCAGAGCCGGACGGCTATTTTTCGTTTTTAGCAAGGTTCCGCCGCGCCGGGGGCGGGAGGCCCTCCCGCCACGGGCGGAGCGGAAAACACACAACCGGAATCCTAGAGAGCTTGGGGTGAAGCTATGGAACACGAGACAAACAGCGCCATCCTCTGCCGGGGGATCACCAAGACCTTCGGCCCGGTGGTGGCCAACGACGCCGTGGACCTGGAGGTGCGCTATGGGGAGATCCTGGCGCTTCTGGGGGAGAACGGCTCGGGCAAGACCACTTTGATGAACATGCTCTCCGGCATCTACCACCCGGACAGGGGCCAGATCTTCATCGACGGCCGCCAGGTGGTCATCGATTCGCCGGTGGACGCCATGGAGCTGGGCATCGGCATGATCCACCAGCACTTCAAACTGGTGGAGGTGTTCACCGCCACCGAAAACATCATCCTGGGCACCCGGGAGAAGCTGCAAAACCCCCGGGCCCTGCGGGAGCAGATTTTGGAGCTGGGCCGCTCGGTGGGGCTGGAGGTGGACCCGGACAAGCGGGTGTACGACATGTCGGTGAGCGAGAAGCAGACGGTGGAGATCCTCAAGGTGCTCTACCGCAAGGCCCGCATCCTCATCTTGGACGAGCCCACCGCCGTGCTCACCCCCCAGGAGACCGACCGGCTGTTCGCCATCCTGCGGCGGATGCGGGAGCAGGGGTGCGCCATCATCATCATCACCCCCAAGCTCCAGGAGGTGCTCTCCCTGAGCGACCGGGTGACCATCCTCTGGCGGGGCAAGAGCATCGACACGGTGCAGACCGCCCAGACCGACGCCCGCCAGCTCACCGAGCTGATGGTGGGCCGGCCGGTGAGCCTGCAGATCGACCGGCCCCAGCCCCCCGAAACCCCCCGGACGATTATGCAGGTGGAGGGGGTCAGCGCCAACCTGCCCGACGGGGCCCCCGCCCTGCGCCAGGTGTCCTTCGACATCCGGGCCGGGGAGATTTTGGGGGTGGCCGGCAGCGGCCAGAAGCAGCTGTGCGAGGTGCTGGCCGGCCTGTGGCCGGTCACCGGCGGCAGGCTGCTCTTCGGCCAGGAGGACCTGACCGGCAAAAACGCCTCCCGGTTCGCGGAGCTGGGCATTCGGCTGGGGTTTGTGCCGGAGGACCGGCTGGGCATGGGGCTGGTGGCCTCCATGGGCATGACCGACAACATGCTGCTCAAATCCTACCGCCAGGCCAAGGGGCCGTTCATCGACCGGGGCCCGGCCAAGGCCCTGGCCCAGCGACTGGTGGAAAAGCTGGAGATCGTCACCCCCGGCGTCGAGACGCCGGTGCGGCTGCTCTCCGGCGGCAACGTCCAGAAGGTGCTCTTGGGGCGGGAGATCGAATCCAGCCCCACCGTGCTGGTCACCGCCTACCCGGTGCGGGGGCTGGACATCAACTCCTCCTACACCGTCTACGACCTGCTCAACGAGCAGAAGCAGCAGGGGGTGGCGGTGGTGTTCATCGGCGAGGACCTGGATGTGCTGCTGGAGCTGTGCGACCGGATCCTGGTGCTCTGCCATGGGCAGGTCACCGGCATTGTGGACGCCCGAAACACCACAAAGGAACAGGTGGGCTTGCTGATGACCGACGCCCACACCAGTGAGGAGGCGGTTTCATGAGTACGCAGGCAGGCGGTTCCAAGGAGCCCTTGATCCGGGTGGTCAAACGGGCGGAGCGCAGCCCCCGGCAGGTGACCCTGCTGCGGCTGGAGGCGCTGCTGCTCAGCCTGGTGGCGGGCGGGGTGTTCATCCTCTGCCTGGGGCACAACCCGTTTGTGATCTATGCCACCATTTTGGAGGGGGCGTTCCGCAGCAAGATCGCCTTCCAGGGCACCATCAAGGTGATGATCCCCCTGCTCATCTCCGCGCTGGGGGTGACGCTGGCCTTCAAGATGCGGTTTTGGAACATCGGCGCCGAGGGGCAGATCATCATGGGGGCGGTGTGCGCCTCCTATTTCGCCCTCTTCCACGCCGACTGGAACCACTGGGCGCTGATCGCCGTCATGCTGCTGGCCGGTATCATCGGCGGCGGCATCTGGGGGCTGATCCCCGCCCTGTGCAAGGTGAAATGGGGCACCAACGAGACCCTGTTCACCCTGATGCTCAACTACATCGCCCTGCACCTGGTGAACTACCTGCGGGACGGCCCCTGGCGGGACCCCACCTCCCAGGGGTTTGCCAAGATCGCCCGGTTCGACGCCAACGCGGCGCTGGACAAGGTGCTGGGCATCCAGTTCGGGTGGATCATCATGCTGGTGCTGGTGGTGGTGCTCTATATCTACCTGAAGTACACCAAGCAGGGGTATGAGATCGGCGTGGTGGGCGAAAGCGCCAACACCGCCCGCTATGCCGGGATGAACGTGAAGCGGATCGTGCTGCGCACCATGTTCCTGTCGGGGGCGGTGTCCGGCCTGGCGGGGATGGTCCACGCCACCGGCAGCGACATCACCCTCACCAATGCGGTGGCAGGGGGCGTGGGGTTCACCGCCATCATCGTGGCCTGGCTGGCCCAGCTCAACCCCATCTCCATCACGGTGGTGGCCTTCCTCTTCTCTGTGCTGGAGAAGGGCAGCAGCGTGCTCCAGTCCAGCTACGGGCTGTCCACCGACTGCGCCGACGTGCTCCAGGGGATCATCCTCTTCTTTGTGCTGGGGTGCGAGTTCTTTATCCGCTATGGCTTTGTGTTCCGCCGGAAAGGGGGCGCGTCCTGATGGATTTCTTCATCAAATTTTTGGTTGCAGCCGTGCTGGCGGGCACCCCGCTGCTGTTTGGCACGGTGGGGGAGATCGCCGCCGAAAAGGTGGGCCACCTGAACCTGGGCGTGGAGGGGATGATGTCCATCGGCGCCTGCGCCGGGTTCATGGCCGGGTACTATTCGGACAGCTTTTTGCTGGCGCTGCTGGCCGCCTTTGGGGCGGGGGTGCTCTCGGCGCTGATCTATGCGGTGCTCACCATCACCTTTATGGCCAACCAGAACGTCACCGGCCTGACGCTGACCATCTTCGGGGTGGGGCTGTCCAACTTCATCGGCCTGTATGTGCTCAGCTTCTCCGAGTCGGGCACCCTGAAGCTGCCCGAGACGATCACCGCCCACATGCGGGACATCCACATCCCCGGGCTCAGCGACCTGCCGGTGGTGGGGGAGCTGCTGTTCTCCTACAACCCCTTTGTCTACATGGGGATTGTGCTGGCGCTGGTGATGCAGTTCTACCTGTTCCACACCAAGACCGGCCTCAACGTCTGCGCCATTGGGGAAAACCCCGCCGCCGCCGACGCGGCGGGCATCCGGGTGATCTATTGGAAGTATGTGAACTGCCTGTTGGGCGGGGGCATCTGCGGCATCGGCGGGGCCTACTGCTCGATGATCATCAACGGCGGCGTCTGGATCAGCGACAACGTGGCCGGCCTGGGCTGGATCGCGGTGGCGCTGGTGATCTTCGCCGGCTGGAAGCCAGGGTACGCCATCTTCGGCTCGTTTGTGTTCGGCGCCCTGCGGGTGCTCAAATACTACATGCCCAAGGAGATCTTGGACCTGCCGGTGGCCATCTATGACATGCTGCCCTTCATCATCACCGCCCTGGTGCTGGTGATCAGCTCGATGAAAAAGTCCCGGAGCATCGGCCTGCCGGCCGGCCTGGGGGTCAACTACTACCGGGAGGAGCGGTAATCCCCCTCCCCCGCCGGCCGCGGCTCCCCCAGGGAGCCGCGGCCCTCTTGTTATCCG
>DXES01000175.1 GCA_019114825.1 Candidatus Anaerotruncus excrementipullorum | reverse complement strand
CTCATCGCCCTCACCCTGATCACCACCCTGCTGATCCTGGCGGTGACCAGCAACATCGTCCTCTCCCTGGGCATGGTGGGCGCCCTGTCCATCGTCCGGTTCCGCACTGCCATCAAGGAGCCCATGGATATCGCCTTCCTGTTCTGGTCCATCGCGGCGGGGATTGTGCTGGCGGCGGGGCTCATCCCGCTGGCGGTGCTGGGCAGCCTCTTTGTGGGGGCGGTGCTGCTGGTGTTCTCCCGGCAGAAGAATGGGGAGTCCCCCTACATCTTAGTGGTCCACTGTACCGGCCAGCAGGTGGAGGAGCAGGTGCGGACCCTGGTGGAGGCCCGGGTCCGGCGGCTGAACCTGAAGAGCAAGAGCGTAGCCCCCGGCCAGATTGAGCTAAACTATGAGGTACGCCTGCGGGAGGCCGATACAGAATTTGTCAACCAACTGGGGGCCATGGAGGGCGTAACCAACGTGGTACTGGTCTCCTACAACGGGGATTATATGGGGTGAGGCTGTGATCCGTCACCGGCACATTGATCTGATCTGCATCCTGGCTGCCATGCTGGCCCTGGCCCTCACCGGCCTGTTCTTTTTTGGGGAGCATCTGGGCCTGCAGCCCGCCAGCTCTACGCCCGGGTACCTCTACCGGCTGTTCGACAGCGGCCGCGTCCACAGGATCGATCTGCAGATCGATGACTGGGCGGGGTTCCTGGCGGCGGCGCCAGATGAGGGATACCTGCCCTGCACGGCGGTCATCGACGGGGAGGCATTCCATCAGGTGGGACTACGGGCCAAGGGGAACAATTCCCTCCATCTGACAGAGGAGTACGGCCTCTCCCGCTACAGTCTGAAGCTGAAGTTCGACCACTATGTGGACGGTGGGAACTACCATGGCCTGGAGAAGTTCTCTTTGGACGCCTCCTTCCAGGACAACAGCTATCTCAAAGCCTGGCTGGCGTACGATATGATGGCCTTCATGGGGGTACCCTCCCCCTTGTGCAGCTACACCTGGGTGACGGTAAACGGCCAGCCCTGGGGGCTGTTCCTGGCCATCGAGGAACCGGAGGAGGCCTTTATCCGGCGGAATTTCGGCCCGGACCACGGCCGGCTCTACAAACCGGACTACCGCTCCCTGTATGCCGAAAACGCCGATGTGGCTCTGCGGTACATCGACGATAACCCCGCCAGCTATCCAAACATCTTTGAAAATGCCAAGTTTGCCATCGATGCGGCGGACCAGGAGCGGCTGATAGAGGCCCTGCGGGTGTTATCCACAGGGGAGGACCTGGAAACAGCGGTGAATGTGGACGAGGTCTTGCGGTATTTTACCGTCCAGGTGTTTGTTATGAATTGGGACAGCTACCTGGGCTACACAGGCCATAACTACTTCCTCTACGAGGAGGATGGGATACTCTCCATCCTGCCCTGGGACTACAACCTGGCCTTTGGCACCTACGCCCTGGGGATGACCGATCCCATCCGGGATCCCAACATCCTCATCAACTGGCCGGTGAACACCCCCGCCGAAGGGGAGGTCATGTTAAACCGGCCCCTATACCACAATTTAATGAAGCACAACGCCTATTTTGACCAGTACCATGCCTATTTCGACCAGCTTTTGTCGGAATACTGGGAGAGCGGCCATGGGGAGGCGGCCATCCGGCAGATACAGGCCTTGATCGCCCCCTATGTGGAGGAGGACCCCACCGCCTTCTGCTCCTATGAGGACCACCGGCTGGCGGTGGACACCCTGCTGGAGGTGTGCCGCCTGCGCTCCGAGAGCATCCGGGGGCAGTTGGAGGGGGACTACCCCATTACCCTGGCCCAGCAGGCAAAGGAGCCGGGGACGGGGGTGGATGCCTCCCATGTGGACCTGCGGGCCCTGGGGGATTTCGACGACCTGGAGACGGCCAAAGCGCGGCAGGAGCTGGCTCTGAGGACGGTGGAGGCCTTCGGAAGAGAGGGGCCGTGAGGGTTGCGTCTAAAAGGGCCGCTTGTCCGGCGGGCGGGCTTTCTCTGCAACAAAAAATCCTGGGGTCTCCCCCAGGATTTTTTTGTTGGCGGCAATTTTCAAGGCAACAGTCAGACCAGCGCTTTCCCCAGAGCTTGGCAGGCGGCCAGGGCGTCATCGTCCGGGGCCTCATTGCAGATCACCGGCTCGCAGGCCAGCACCGCGCCGGCCCCTCGGCAGTTCTCCTCCCAGGTGCGCATCCACTCCCCGTCCCCCCAGCCGTAGGAGCCAAACAGGGCGATCTTCCGCCCCGACAGTTTGGGCACACAGCCCTCGAACATGGGGGCAAACTCGCTCTCCTCCAGCTCCTCGCTGCCCATAGAGGGGCAGCCGAAGGCAACCGCCCCAAAGCTATCCAGCAGGGCGGGGTCAAACTCCGCGGCGGTCAGCAGGGTCGCCTCCCCGCCGGAGGCGTTCACCCCCTCCGCTACGGCATCGGCCATGGCCTTCGTGTTCCCCGTTCCGCTCCAATAGACGACAGCAATCTTGCTCATATGGTCTCCAACCTTTCTATATATGTTATCCGGCTACGGTGAGCCGTTCCACCGGCGTGCCTTTGGCGTGCTGGGCCGCATAGACGGCCGTACACTTTTTATAGGCCGCAAAGCGTTTTTGGGCCTCTTGGGGGTCCCCGTAGACCTTCCAACAGCCCGCGCACCGAAACCCCTTGGCCCGGCAGTCCATGAAGCCCTTCACATCCTCGGGAGGGTACCCCAAAAACAGCCCCACCTCGTGGGGAAAATCTCCGCCCTGGGCCATACGGCAGCGCAGCTGGCGCAGGCACCGGGCGGGCGTTCCCGCGCGGTAGCCACAGCGGCCCAACAGCTCCAGCGCCGCTTGGTCGTCCAGATCCCCCCGAAGGCGGCTGGGGCGGTAGACGTAGATCAGCGCCCGGCAGTCTTGAAACCGCAGGGGCAGAAAACACACCCCCTTCCCTGCAAGGCGCAAATTCCAGGCCCGCAGGTCCTCCCGCATGGAAAGGGCGTCCGGATAGCTGGCCCCAAACATACTGCCGGTTTTGAGCCCCGCCAGGGTGGGGGCGCAGTGGCGGATCACCTGTTCCTCCGACATGGACGATCCCTCCTTTTTAGTTAGTTATAGCTAACTATACTTTTTAAATAGGCGGCAGACCGAAATGGGATCCCCGCCAGCGCCCATGGGCCGCTTTTGGGGAAGTGATCTGCCGCAGTCATTGTTGTGGTTAGTTAATGCTAACTACATGTTTAGTATAGCGTTTCCACATCATTTTGTCAAGGGGTATGCGGGCGTTATTTTACCCCTTCACCGGCAGCGGCCTTTTTTCGCGCCACTTGCACAGCAAATGCATTTCTGCATACAAAAGGGCGGGCAGCCATAGCCGCCCGCCCCACCCCACCGATGGGACCTATGCCGCGCCGGTTGAGGAATTCAGGCGGCGTCATTTTCCTCCTGCTCCTTCCACCGGCGGACCAACCGGAGGAAGTTGTCGATATCCGCCTCGGTATGGGCGTCCGAGAGAAAGACCGCCTCAAACTGGCTGGGGGCCAGATAGATCCCCTGCTCCAGCATAAATTTGAAATACCGGGCAAAACGGGCGGTGTCCGACCGCTTTGCGCTGGTGTAGTCCTCCACCGGGCCGCCGGAGAAGAAGAGACAGCCCAGAGAGCCCACCCCGGTGACCGTACACCCGAAGGCGGCATCCCGGAGCCCCGTCCACAGGCGGTTGCCCAGCTGTTCCAGGCGGGCGTAGACCTGCGGATGGTCCTTGAGCCAATGCAGCTGGGCCAGGCCCGCCGCCATGGCCACCGGATTGCCGCTGAGGGTACCCGCCTGGTAGACCGGCCCCACCGGGGAGATCAGCTGCATAATCTCCCGCCTGCCCCCGTAGGCCCCCACCGGCATCCCAGCGCCGATGATCTTGCCGAAGGTGGTCAGGTCGGCCAGCACCCCGTACCGCTCCTGGGCGCCGCCCAGCGCCAGGCGAAAGCCGGTGATCACTTCGTCAAAGATCAATACGGCCCCATACCGGTCGCACAGCTTTCGCAGGCCGGCCAAAAAACCCTCCTTCGGAGGCACCACGCCCATATTGGCGGCCAGCGGTTCCACGATCAGGGCCGCCACCGAATCCGGGTGCTCCAAAAACAGCCGCTCCACACTCCCCAGGTCGTTGTAGACGGCGGTGAGGGTGTCCTGGGCGCAGGCGGCGGGCACGCCGGCACTGTCCGGGATCCCCGCTGTCATAACGCCGGACCCCGCCTTTACCAGCATCCCGTCGCTGTGGCCGTGGTAGCAGCCGGCAAATTTGATCACCTTGCTCCGGCCGGTATAGCCCCGGGCCGCCCGGATGGCGCTCATCACCGCCTCGGTCCCCGAATTGACCATCCGCACCATCTCCACCGAGGGGGCCAACTCGCAGACCAGCTCGGCCATCTCCACCTCCCGCTGGGTAGCGGCGCCGAAGCTGAGCCCATCTTTGACCGCCCGCTCCACCGCCTCCAGCACCGCCGGATGGTTATGGCCCAGGACCATGGGCCCCCAGGAGCCCACATAGTCCACATATTCCTTCCCTTCCACATCGTAGATATGCTGGCGGTTGGCTCTGGCGATAAACCGTGGGGCAAGCCCCACCGAGCCGTAGGCCCGCACCGGGCTGTTGACACCGCCGGGAATCCGCTTTACCGCCCGAGCAAACAGCTCCTCCGATCTGCCCATCATCCAATCCTCCCCTCATCCATCCAGCCGGCCAGTTCCTTGGCGTAGTAGGTGATCAGCATATTGGCCCCCGCCCGGAAAACTGCCAGCGCGGCCTCGCAGGCCACCGCCGCCTCGTCGATCAGCCCTGCCCGGGCCGCCGCCTTGATCATGGCGTACTCGCCGCTGACGCTGTAGGCCGCCAGAGGCAGGTCAAACCGCTCCCGCACCCGGTAGACGATATCCAGATAGGACATGGCCGGCTTCACCATTAGCGCGTCCGCCCCCTGCTGCACATCCAGCTCCGCCTCCCGCAGGGCCTCCCGGGGGTTGTGGTAGTCCATCTGGTAGCCCCGCCGGTCCCCGAAGGCGGGGGCAGAGCCCGCCGCATCCCGGAAGGGGCCGTAAAAGGAGGAGGCAAACTTCACCGCATAGGACATGATGGGCAGGTCGGAGAACCCCTCCCGGTCCAGCGCCCTGCGCATGGAGAGGATGCGGCCGTCCATCATATCCGAAGGGGCCACCATATCCGCCCCGGCATTGGCATGGGAGAGGGCGGTGCGGTTGAGCACCTCCAGCGTCCGGTCGTTGTCCACCTGCTGGCCGTTCAGGATGCCGCAGTGGCCATGGGAGGTATATTCGCACATGCAGACATCCGTAATCAGGTAGAGCTCGGGGAACTCCCGCTTGGCGATCCGCAGCGCCTGCTGCACCGCCCCCTGGTCGTCCCAGGCGCCGCTGCCGCAGGCATCCTTGTGGGCGGGCAGCCCAAAGAACAGCACCGCAGGCACCCCTGCCCGCCGGACCTTCTCCAGCTCCAGGTGGACCCGGTCAGGGCTATAGTGGAACTGCCCCTCCAGGGAGGGAATGGGGTCCACAATGCCGTGCCCCTCCTTCACAAAGATTGGATAGATCAGGGCGGATTTGGAGACCCGTGTCTCCCGCACCATCCCCCGGATTGCAGGGTTTTTGCGCAGCCTTCTCGGCCGTTCCAGCAGTTCCATATTCAGCTTCTCTCCTTTTCCTGTAGTTTTTGCAGCAGGGCACACATGGCCTCCATGGTGGCCTGCTCTGCCACAAACGTCTCCATCCCATAGGCGCGGGCGGCTGCGGCGGTGGTCCGGCCGATGCAGGCCGCCCGGATCCCCCGGCCGTCCCCTTGGCCGCTCCCCTTCATAAAGCTGTGGACGGTGGAGGCGCTGGTGAACGCCACGTAGTCCACCTCTCCCCGCTCCACCAGCTCCCGCGCCCTGGCGGCCTCCGGGGAGGCGGCTGTCTCATAGAGGGGCAGATCCTCATAGGGGATCTGGGCCTCCTTTAGCCGGGCGGTTAGGTCGGGGGAGGCGTTTTTCGCCCGCAAAAGCAGCGCCCGCCGGGGGCCTTGCAAGGCCAGCGCCCGGCCCAAAGCATCCGCGGAGTATTCCTCCGGTACCAGATCCACCAATAGGCCCCTGGCCTCCAGCGCCTGGGCCGTGGCCCTGCCGATGGCCGCCAACCGCAGCCCCGCCAGACGGCGCACATCCATCCGCCGCTCCTTTAGGGCGTCCCAAAAGCAGCTGACCCCGCCGGGGCTGGTGAACACCAGCCAATCATAGGCCTCCAAATGCTCCAGCGCCCGGTCCAGCTGTAAATTGGGGGAAATTGGCTGCAGCAGGATGGCGGGCAGCTCCAGCACCTCCGCCCCCAACTCCCGCAGCGGCCCGGACAGGGCAGACATCCGCTCCCGCGGGCGGGTCACCGCCACCCGCAGCCCCGCCAGCGGCCGTTTCTCCGCCCAGGCAAACCGCTCCGACAGTGCGCAGACCTTCCCTACGATCACCACCGAAGGCGCGGAGAACCCCTGGGCCACCTGGGGCAGCTGGGCCAGGGTGGAGACCGCCCGGCGTTGGCGGGCGGTGGTCCCCCGCTCTAGGATGGCGGCCGGCATCTCCGGATCCATGCCCGCCTCCAAAAGCCCCCGGCAGATAGCCGGCAGGGTGGACACCCCCATCAAAAAGACCAGCGTCCCGCCCAGCCGGACCAGCGCCCGGTAGTCGATATCCGGCGCATGGGCACAGCCCTGGGCGTGGGCGGTAATCAGGTGGACCGAGGAACAGTAGTCCCGGTGGGTGACCGGGATTCCCCCATAGGCGGGCACCGCCAGCGCCGACGTCACCCCGGGCACCACCTCAAAGGGGACGCCGTGCCGTGCCAGCAGTTCCAATTCCTCCCCGCCCCGGCCGAATAGGAAGGGATCCCCGCCCTTCAGCCGTACCACCATGCGGCCCTTTTGGGCCTCCTCCAACAGAATCTCATTGATCCGCTCCTGGGGAACCGGGTGGTTGCCCGCCCGTTTGCCCACAGGAATCCGCCTGGCTTCCGGAGGAATCATGCCCAGCACCTCCAGGCCGATCAAAGCATCGTGAACCACCACATCCGCCTGCTGCAGCAGGCGGTATCCCTTTAGGGTCAACAGGCCCCCGTCCGCGGGTCCCGCTCCCACCAGATAGACCTTTCCCTTCATCGCTTCTGCCTCAAACTTTCCGCCAGCTGCCGGCCCAGTCGCTCCGCTTCACAGAGCGGCGCCTGCTGCGTCTCCTGCAGGAGAACCCCCTCCCGGGGGCTCCACAGGCCGGTCAGCACCAGCTGCTCCCCCGCCCGGCGGGCATAGGCCGCTACCGGCGCAAAACAGCCTCCCCCCAACCGCCTTACAAACGCCCGCTCGGCCAACGCCTCCGCTCTGGCCGTGGGGTCGTCCACCGCCTCCAGGTAGGAGTGGGGCTCCCCCGCCCGCCCCTGTACCGCCAAAATGCCCTGCCCGGCGGCGGGGAGCAGCTCCTCCGGAGAAAAAATCCGGTTGATCCGTTCCTCCAGCCCCAGGCGGCGCAAACCGGCGCAGGCCAGCACCAGCCCGGCATACTGCCCCTCGTCCAACTTTTTGAGCCGGGTCAGCACATTGCCGCGGACGCTCTCCACCCGCATCCCGGGGAACAGCCTTTGCAGCTGCACCGCCCGGCGGGCGCTGGAACAGCCCAGGGGCTTGGCGGGATCCAGTCCGCCGGCCCCCACCGGAAGCACCAGGGCATCCCGGGGGTCCTCCCGGCGGGAGAAGGCCAGGATGGGCAGCCCCTCCGGCTGCTCCATGGGCATGTCCTTCAAGCTGTGGACCGACAGGTCGATCCGCCCCTGGAGCAGGGCCTGATCCAGCTCCTTTACAAAGAGCCCTTTGCCTCCCACCTGGTTCAGCGGGCGGTTTTGGATCTTATCGCCGGTGGTCTTCATGGTGACCAGCTTCAACTCCAGCTGGGGGTACCGCTCCCGGATCCACCCCATGACCAGCTCGCTCTGGATCACCGCCAGGACGCTCTCCCGGCTGCCTATGCGGATAATACTCCCGTTCAACCCATCCACTCCCCCAGATGTTCTCGAATTTTCTGCGCCACCCGGCGCACCAACCGGTGATCCTCCCCGCCGGAGACCAACCCCGCCACAAGGGGAGGGCACTCCGCCACCGCCGGAAACAGAAAGTCGCACTCCTCCGGGGCATCGCAGACGTTGACGGGGATCCCCGCCGCCCGGGCCTCCAGAAAGATGGCGTGGTTGACCTGCCGGTCATCGGTGGCAGCCAGCGCCAGCCGGGCCCCGGCACAGTCCCCCGGTTGATATGCCCGCCGCTGGATGGGGATTCCCAGGCGCTCCAGCTCCGGCCGGCAATCGGGCGCAATCACCCGCACCTGCGCCCCGAAGGACTGAAGCACCTGCGCCCGGCGGCAGGCCACCCGGCCGCCGCCAAACAGGACCACCGGCCAGCCGGATAGATCCACAAACAGCGGAAAACAGCGTTTCCCCATCTCACCGCTCCTCCCCGGCCGCCTGCGCCAGCCCCTGGATACACTGCTCCCACAGCGCGGCAGGCAACGCCTCCCGCAGGCCGAACAGCAGGCGGTCCACCGTCTTTTCGGCGCAGTCCTGCATCCGGTCCCGCAGCGCCTCCCGCTCCGCCTTCTCCAAGGGCAGCTCCCGCAGGGTGCGCTCCATACGGCCGGACAGGTCCGCCGCCGCCGCCCTACCCACCTGCTGGATGGTGGGCACCAGCGGCCGGAAGGCGCACCAGTTTTGGAACTCCTGCCGGTACTGCTCCAGCAGGGCCCGGGCCTGGGCAATCGCCTCCCGGCTGCCCCGGGGCGCGCCGCCGCACAGCTGGTCGGTATCATACACCCGTGCGCCCGGCAGCCGCGCCACCGCCGGGTCGATATCCCGGGGCACCGCCAGATCGCAGAAAACGGTGGGGTGGGCCAGCGGCCGGTCCTCCAACTGCTGGGCGCGGATGGTATAGTGGGGGCTGGAGGTGGCGCTGACTACGATTTCCGCCGCCTGCAAGGCCCCCAACCGGTCCTCATAGGAGACTGCGCCCACCCCAGCCGGCAGCAGCACATCCCCATGGCGGTAACGGCGCACGGTCATCTGCACCCGGCAGCCCCGGGACACCAGCTGGGAGGCCGCCAGGCGGCCCATCTCCCCATTTCCGATCACCAGGCAGGGCCGCCCAGCCAGGCCGCCCAGCAAATTCTCTAAAAAATCCGCCGTCTGTACCGCCGCCGACTGATCCGCCTCGGCAAGCCGCACGGTGGTCTTTACCTTTTTCGCAGCGGTGACCGCCGTACGAAACAGCATCTCCAAAACCGGGCCGGCGGTGTGGGCTTGGCGGGCCAGCTCCAGCGCATGCCCCACCTGGGTCAAAATCTGATCCTCCCCAAATACCTGGGAGCGCATTCCGCAGCTCAACTCCAACAGGTGGTCCACCGCCTGCTCCCCCCGGCGCTCTGTCAGGTAAGCGGCATTTTCCTGGGGCAGGCCGCGCAGGCTGCAGAACAGCTCCCCCAGCGGCGCCGTGGGGACGCCGTAAACCCAGAGCTCGGTGCGGTTGCAGGTGGACAGAATGACGCACTCCTGGGCGCCATACACCCCGCAGACCTGGGCAGCCGCCTGCATGGCAGCCGAATCGGTCATGGAAAACCGCTCCCGGATCTCCACCGGTGCGCGGCTGCAATCGACCCCAATCATCTGGATTTGCAAAACAGTTCCCCTCCCCTTGCCGGATGGCACAAGTGGGCCCCATGCCGCACAGGGCATGAGGCCCAAGTTTCAGCCGCCTGCGGCAGCCATTACAGAAAGTCTTTCAGCGGTTTGGAGCGGGTGGGATGGCGCAGCTTGCGCAGGGCCTTGGCCTCGATCTGGCGGACCCGCTCCCGGGTGACCCCCAGCTCCTTGCCGCACTCCTCCAGCGTCCGGGCGTGTCCGTCATTGAAGCCGAACCGCATCCGCAGCACCTTCTCCTCCCGGGGGTTCAGGGTGCTCAGGGCGGACTCCAGGTGTTCCCGCAGCATGGTATTGCCGATATGTTCCTCCGGGGAGGTCACATTCTCATCCTGGATGAAGTCCCCCAGGCGGCTCTCCGACTCGTCCCCGATAGGGGTCTCCAGGGAGATGGTGTCCAGCGCCACGCTCTGGATCTCCTTCACCCGTTCCTCCGAGACGCCCATCTCGTCGGCAATCTCCTTCACCGTGGGGTCGTGGCCATTTTGGCGCACCAGCACCGAAACCGCTTTTTTATAGCGGTTGATATTTTCCACCATATGTACCGGCACACGGATGGTCCTGCCCTGATCCGCGATGGCGCGGGTAATCGACTGGCGGATCCACCAGGTGGCGTAGGTGGAAAACTTGAATCCCTTGGAGGGATCGAACTTCTCCACCGCCTTGAGCAGTCCCAGGTTCCCCTCTTGGATCAGGTCCAACAGGGAGAGGCCCCGGCCCACATACCGTTTGGCGATCCCCACCACCAGGCGCAGATTCACCTCCGCCAGGTGTTTTTTGGCCGCAGCGTCCCCCTGGGCGATCCGCTGGGCCAGGTCCACCTCCTCTTGGGCGTCGATCAGGGGGATCCTGCCGATCTCCTTGAGATAGGATTTGACCAGGTCATCCGCGGCCAGATCGGCGGAGGCCTCCTCCGGCTCCTCCGATTCGCTGCTGGACTCCTCGGCATCCCCCGCAAGGTTCTCCTCGGCGTCGTCCACCACCCGGATGTGCTTTTGCTCCAGCAGGTCGTAGAACTTCTCCAAAAAATCCACCGAAAAATCGGTGTGCTCCAACGCCTCATTGATCTCTTTTGCGGAGAGCTCCCCTTTGCGGGCGCCCTCATCCACCAGCTTTTTTAATATCTTTTTGATCTCTTCCGCTTGCATCCACGAGCCTCCAACATCCACAAACAGCGCCAAAAACCTGCCGTCTGCCAAAAGTTTTCAAAAAATTATATCCCAAAGAGGGAGAGAATGCCGACCGCCACCGGCGGAACCAGCAGCGCGGGCAACAGGTTCAGCGTCTTCACCTGTTTCACCTGCAGAATCCCCAGCCCCGAACTGAAGATCAACACCCCGCCCACCAGGGAAAGCTCGGTCAACAGATCTGTGGTGAGGAAGGGGGCGATCAGGTTTGCCAAAAGATAGATGCTCCCCTGCCACAAAAACAGCACCACCGCCGCCAAGGCGATCCCCAGCCCAAAGGTGGAGGCCAGTACGGTGGAAGTGATCCCATCCAGAATGGCATTGGTAAACAGGTAGGTATGATCCCCATGGAGCGCGCTCTCCATGGGGCCCAAAATCGACAGCGTCCCCGCGCAAAAGAGCAGCACCGCGGTGGAGAGCCCCTGGGCCAGGTTCCCCTCCCCCGAAATTTTTCCAACTGCCCGTTTGAAAGCGTCCTCCAGGGAGAGGCGTGTCCCCACCAGGCCACCCACCGCCAAGCTGACGATAAAAAGGACATGGTAGCGGCTCTCCGGCATTGCGCCCACAATCGAATTGATCCCCAGGGCGGTGGCCGCCAGACCCATGGCGTCCATCAGCACCGTCCGGTAGCGCTCGTTGATCCCCTTGTGCAGCAAACTCCCCGCGACGCTTCCCAATAGAATTGTCGCCGTATTCACGACGGTCCCAATCATAGCGTACCCCCCGCCAAAAAATTCCCGGCGGCGGTCCTCCAAAAGCCCCTGCACGGATGGGCGCCTCGGGTTACGCTTGCTATTATAACAGATTCCGCTACAATTTGCATCTTTTTTACAGAAAATCTCCGGATTACCGCCGGGCCCAGCCCTGGCTGCAGCCCACCGCCCGGTGCCAGCCCTCCAAAAGCGCCTGCCGGTGGGCGGGCTCCATGCAGGGCGTATAGACGGCGTCGCAGCTCCAGAGGGCGCGCAGCTCCTCCCGGCCAGTCCAGACGCCGGTGGAGAGGCCTGCCAGATAGGCCGCCCCCAGGGCGGTGGTCTCCCGGATTACCGGGCGGCGCACCTGTTTATTGAGGACATCCGCCTGGAATTGCAGCAAAAAGCTGTCCCGGCTGGCGCCGCCATCCGCATTGAGGTACTGTAGGGGCAGGCCGGTGTCCTTCTCCATAGCCTCCACCAAATCCCAGGTCTGGTAGGCGATCGACTCCTGGGCCGCCCGGATCAGGTGCTCCCGCCGGGTGCCCCGGGTGATCCCCACAATGCATCCCCGGGCGTACATATCCCAGTAGGGGGCGCCCAGGCCGGTAAAGGCGGGCACCAGATAGACCCCGCCGGTATCCGGCACCTTCTGGGCGTAATACTCGGCATCCCGGCTCTCGGTGATGAACCGCAGCTCATCCCGCAGCCACTGGATCACCGCGCCGCCCACGAACACGCTGCCCTCCAAGGCGTACTGGACCTTCCCCTCCAGGCCGATGGCAATGGTAGTCAATAGGCCGTTGGCGCTTTCACAGGGGGTCTCCCCTGTGTTCATCAGCAAAAAGCACCCGGTACCATAGGTATTTTTGGCCTCCCCCTTCTCAAAACAGGTCTGCCCAAACAGCGCGGCCTGCTGGTCCCCTGCGATACCCGCGATGGGCACCCGCTCCCCCTGGATCACGGTGTAGCCATAGATCTCGCTGGAGTTGCACACCCGGGGTAGCATCTGCCGGGGGATCTCCAGGGCATCCAGCAGGGTCTGGTCCCACTGGAGGCTCTTGATGTTGTAGAGCATGGTGCGGGAGGCGTTGGTGTAGTCGGTGACATGGACCTTGCCGTCGGTGAGCTTCCAGATCAGCCAGCTGTCCACCGTGCCAAAGAGGAGCTTCCCCTGCCGCGCCCGCTCCCGGGCGCCGGGCACATGGTCCAAAATCCACTTGATCTTGGTGGCGGAGAAATAGGCGTCCGGGATCAGGCCGGTGTTCTTGCGGATATAGTCCTCCAGCCCCAGCTCCTTGAGGCGCTCCACCTCCCCCGCCGTCCGGCGGCACTGCCAGACGATCGCGTTATAGACCGGCCGCCCGGTCTCCCGGTCCCAAAGGATGGTGGTCTCCCGCTGGTTGGTGATGCCGATGCCGGCAATCTCCCGGGGGCTGACGCCGCTTTTGGCAATGACCTCCATCATCACCGCGTACTGGGAGGAGTAGATCTCCATGGGGTCGTGCTCCACCCAGCCCTCCTGGGGATAGATCTGGGGATATTCCTTCTGGGAAGAGGCCACCATCGTCTGCTTTTGGTCAAATAGGATTGCCCGGGAGCTGGTGGTGCCCTGGTCCAATGCCAGCAGGTAACGGCTCACGACGCCATCCCTCCTTTTTCACAATCTGATTTCCGGGTAAGGCCCGCCCCGCTGCCAAAAAAAACAGCCGGCAGCCGTTTAGGCCATTATAGCATCTCTCGGTCCGGAATGCAAAAGCAAGGCGCAAAAAGACTCCAGGGGGACCTGGAGTCGGACCGCGGGCCGGTCAAAGATGCCAGATGGGCGTAGAGTGGCGCAGGGAGATAAAGGCGTCATCTGAAAAGATCAGATGGTCCATAAACTCGATCTTCACCATCTCCAAGGCATTTTGGAGCTCCTTGGTGACCGCGATATCCGCGCTGGAGGGCAGCGCCAGGCCATGGGGGTGGTTGTGGGCCAGAACTACGGCGCTGGCATTGTTGCGCAGCGCCAGCTCCACAACCTCTCGGGCGCTCAGGACGGTGGCGTTGACCACGCCCTTGCTCAGAAAGCCGCCGCCTACAACCCCGCCCTTGTTGCTCAGGCAGAGCAGATAGACCATCTCCTCCTGCCGGCCGACAAATTTGGGGCGCAAAAAGTCGCCGATCTGCTCCATTGTGGTCAGCACCGTCTGGGCGGAGACCTGGTCATCCAGGTAGCGGCGGGCCAGCTCGGGGACCATCTTCAAAAGAGTGGCCACATTGGCCCCCACGCCATTTTCTTGGCAGAGCTCCTGGTAGTTCGCATTAAAGACGCCGGAGAGGGAGCCAAACCGCTTGAGCAGCTGGTGTGCCAGTTCATTGGTATCCCGCTGAGGGATCGCATAGAACAAAAGCAGCTCCAGTACATTGTGATCCTCGAACCCATCCAAACCGTCCTTTAGAAAACGCTCCTTCAGGCGGCGGCGGTGTCCTTCATGCAGGCTAGGCATCCCATCACCATCCGTTTGATTGTTTCGATCGCTTATTTCGTACCGGGCTGTTTGCGGCTGCCGGGCTTCACCACAGGCAGCTTGCCCTCCTTGCAGAGCGGGCACTCGTCCGCCTCCCAAGAGACCACCTCCACCGGATAGACCGCGTGGAACGGGACGCCGAAGTCCACCTTGCCGTTGCTGCGGTCCACGATGGAGCCGATGCCCACCACAATACCGCCCGCCTGGCGGACCAGCTCGGCCACCTCCTTCACCGAACCGCCGGTGGTGACCACATCCTCCACCAACAGGCAGCGCATCCCCGGGGTAACCTCAAAGCCCCGGCGCAGCGCCATGGCACCATCCACCCGCTCGGTAAAGAAGTTTTCGCAGCCCACGGCCCGGCTGACCTCATAGGCCATCTGCACGGCGCCCATGGCCGGCCCGATCACCACGTCGATCTGTTCGCCCTGGAACATCTCCGCCAGCGCCGCGCACAGCTCCTCGCTGTACTTGGGGTGGCGGAAGATTTTGGCGCACTGCATATATTTGTCCGAATGGCGCCCGGAGGTCAGCAGGAAATGCCCCTCCAATAGGACGCCGGACTCCTTTAGGATCTCTTCGACACGTTCTCTTGTAATCATTGCTTTTCCACCTTTCAGCCGCATCTTTCTTTTTTATTATAACAAATCGGCTTTTTTTTGCAACACCCCTATGGATTTTCCCCGCCATGTGCTATAATTTTTTGAGACCATCCCAACCACCCTCCGGAGGCGCTATGAGAGAACTGATTGTCAACCAAAACGATGCCGGGCAGCGGCTGGATAAATTTTTGACCAAAGCGGTCCCCCTGCTGCCCCAGAGCCTGCTCTATAAATCCATCCGCACCAAACGGATCAAGCGCAACGGCAAGCGGTGCGCCATCTCCGACCGGCTTCAGCCGGGGGATGTGATCTCCCTCTACCTCAGCGACGACCTGTTTGGAGGCGATTCCCAGGCGCCCGCCTTCCTGGCCGCCCCCAGCAGGCTGGATATCGTCTATGAGGACGAAAACATCCTGCTGGTGGATAAGCGCCCAGGGCTCATCGTCCACGAGGACAGCGGCCATCAGGTGGATACCCTGATCAACCGCATCCTCCACTACCTCTATCAAAAGGGGGAGTACGACCCCGCCCAGGAGCAGAGCTTTGTCCCCTCCCTGTGCAACCGCATCGACCTAAACACCGGCGGGATCGTGATTGCCGCCAAAAACGCCCCGGCGCTGCGGGTGCTCAACGAAAAGATCAAATCCCGGGAGCTGCAAAAGACCTACCTCTGTATTGTTCACGGCCACCTGCCCCAGAGGGCGGCCACCTTGAAGGGTTTTTTACGCAAGGACGCCAAAAATAACCAGGTGGAAATCTTTGACCACCCCATCCCGGATGGGCGCACCATCCTGACCCGTTACCGGGTGCTGGCGGAAAACACCCGCTTCTCCCTTTTGGAGGTGGATCTGCTTACCGGGCGCACCCACCAGATCCGGGCCCATCTGGCCCACATCGGCCATCCGCTGCTGGGGGACGCCAAATATGGCTTCAACCGGGACAACCGGGACACCGGCTATCGGCACCAGGCCCTCTACTCCTACCAGCTCACCTTCCGGTTCTGTTCCGACGCCGGTCCGCTCAACTATTTAAACGGCCGCACCTTTACAGTGCCCTCCGTCTGGTTCCGGGAGGATTTCCTCCAGGGAAAACTGGGCCCGTAACCGGCGGCGCTGCCGGAACCTTGCCCCGCCTCTGTGAATAGATTGGAACAGGAATCGGTGATTCCTGTCCAAACTTTCACGGAGGTTTTTCTATGAATATCTATCGCTGCACCAATCCGTGTGATCTCTGCCCGCCTCCCGTCATCCCGCCCAACTGCGGGTGCGGCTGCGGCCCCATACCCCCGTTTGCACCGCCGCCGGCGCCCCCCTGCCCGCCTCCCATGCCCACCGGAGGCTGTGGCTGCGGCTGTGGATGTACAGGCGGCAGCGGCTCTGTAGTGCCCGGCGCCACCGGCCCCCAGGGCAACCAGGGCCTCCAGGGCGTTCCCGGCCCCATGGGGCCCACCGGCCCCCAGGGCATCCAGGGTATCCAAGGGGTACGCGGCCCCACCGGCGTCACCGGCCCCCAGGGGCTCCAGGGCTCCCAGGGGCCGCAGGGCCCGTGCGGCCCGGTGGGTCCCCAGGGTCCTCAGGGCCCCCAAGGGCCCCAGGGAATCCCCGGTGTAACCGGCGCCACGGGGGCAACGGGCGCCACAGGCGCTACCGGCGCTACCGGCAGCCCCGGCCCCGGCCTGAGCACCGCCAGTGACTTCAACCCGGCGGCCCTCTATACGGAGGGGGACCTGGTGTTCTACAACGGCAGCCTCTACATGGCCACCCGGAGCGCCCCTTCCGGCACCCCCGGCAGTTCCGCCGACTACAGCCTGGTGTCGGTGGCCGGGCCCACCGGGGCTACCGGCCCCACCGGTCCTACCGGAGCCACCGGAGCCACTGGGGCCACCGGGGCCACCGGCGAAATGGGACCCACCGGCCCCACGGGAGCGACCGGCCCCACGGGAGCGAACGGCGCCACCGGTGAGGCGGGCGCCACCGGCGCAAGCATCACCGGGCCCACTGGCCCCACCGGCGCTGTGGGCGCCACGGGAGCGACTGGCGCCACCGGCGCTACGGGCGAAACGGGCCCCACCGGCCCCACCGGCGAGGCACCGCCGCTGAACGCCCTCTACGCCACCAATACCTCCTCCCAGAACCCCGCCTCCAATGGCGACGGTCTCACCTTTGACACCAACCAGGTGGAGGAGGGCACCGCCATCAGCCATACCGCCAACACGGCGGCCTTCACCCTCAACGATGCGGGCATCTATGAGGTCTCCTATTCCACCGACGCCACCAACGGCACCAGCACCGGCACCGCCAGCGCCCAGTTGACCTTGGGCGGCACGGCGGTACCCGGCAGCACCAAATCCGGCGCTGTCACCGCTGCCAATAACCCCGTGCCGCTGGCTGCCACCGTCCTGGTAAATGCCTCCGCCGGTGATGAGCTGCAGCTCACGATGGTGGGTACCGGCTTGAGCTACAGCAACTCCAGTATGATGATCCACAAGCTGGATTAAACCCATCCGTTTTTGGAAAGCCTATGGGAAAAACGGCGCCTTTGGAATCTTCCAAAGGCGCCGTTTTCTGTGGGAAGGGGTCAGCCCCTGCGGCGGTAACCCCGCAGGCAGTAGAGGATCAGCAGCGGGCCGATAAACGGCGTAAATTGCAGCAGGCGCAGGACAACCACGCCCAGCGCGCCGGCAACCCCGCCCAAAACCGGGACGCGGGAGAGGATCAGCAGCACCGTAAAGACAAAATTCAAGGAGCAGACTGCGGTGAACAGGATGCAGAGCTTGGGCTCATAGAAGGAGAACACCAGATAGTAGACCACCAGCAGCGCCAGGGCGGTGACCATGGAGATAAACAGGGTCAGCGGATAGCGCAGCAGGCTGCCCGCGATCGAGAGCAGCGGCAGCGCATAGGCCAGCGGGATCTGCCCCAGAAGGTCGTTGACCGTGCGGTTGAGATACTTGAGGGAATCCCCGATCTGCCCCAGCATATAGAGCTGGAAAAAGGGGATAAACGCCAGCAGCGGCATGGGCAACCCCCGCACTACAGCCAAGCGGTAGATTGCATAGGACTCCAGAAGATAGACCAAAATTGTCAAAAGCATGGCGGTCACCTTTCTATGGTTAAATTTTACGGCCACCCTCCCGTGGATGCCGCATAGGATCTGCTGAAAACGCATATCCCTCCCCATAGGGAGGGATGCCTTTGAAACCGCTGTCCCACATCATTTTTGTTCTGGCGCTGGCATTGGGGGTGGCGCTGGCCGCCACGGCGGCGCGTCTTTGCCCCGCCGCGCCCGCCTGGACAGGCCAAACCCAGTGCGTCCGCCTGCCGGCCGTCATGTACCACCATATCCTGGAGGAGACTTCCCTGCTCAACGACTACACCATCCTCCCCCAAGAACTCCGGGAGGACCTATTGTTCTTGCAGCGGGAGGGGTACACCCCTATTTTGATCCGCGACCTGATCCGGTACACCCAGGGGGAACCGCTGCCGGAAAAACCGATCCTGCTCACCTTCGATGACGGCTACGAGAGTTTTGCGGTCTATGCCTTCCCCCTGCTGGAGGAGTTCGGCTATCCTGCCGTCTATTCGGTCATCGGCTCCTGGGCCGATTTCTACTCCCAACGCCAGGAGCACCGGGTCCGCTATTCCCATACCGACTGGGAGACCCTGCAGGCCCTCCAGCAGAGCGGCCTGGTGGAGGTACAGAACCACTCCTATGACCTGCACCGGCTGGAGGACGGGCAGCGGGGCGCCCAACGGCGCGCCGGAGAACCGGCCAGCGCCTATCAACAGCGGCTGGCCCAGGATCTGCGGCAGCTCCAAGAGCACTGCGCCCAAAATCTAAAGGGCTGGCAGCCCACCTGTTTTGCCTGGCCGTTTGGATTTTCCAGCCCAGAGGCGTTGCCCATCCTCCGGCAGCTGGGCATCTCCGCCGCCCTGACCTGTGAAGAGCGGATCAACACCCTCACCGGGGACCCGGAGGAGCTCTTCCATTTGGGGCGGTTCAACCGCCCCCACGGAAAGCCGCTGGAGCAGATCCTGGCGGCCGCCCAGGCCCCTTAGAAATCCGACCTGCCGAACTCGGACAGCTGCAGCCAGGGGTTTTTCTCCTGGGCCCAGCGGATGTTCCACTCATCGGTGAACAGCAGCAGGTGCCGGTTTTTGAAATCCTGCACCAGCCGGGTATCCGAGGTGATGTCCAGGGCTTTGGGGTCAAACTCCTCATTTTCGATCCAGCGCAGATATTGATAGGAGAGCCCCTCCCGGACGATATCCACATTGTATTCGCTTTTCAGCCGGTACTCCAGCACCTCGAACTGCAGGGTACCCACCACCCCGACAATGACCTCCTCCATACCGGTATTGGGGTCGTGGAAGATCTGGATGGCGCCCTCCTGGGCGATCTGGGTGACCCCCTTCACAAACTGCTTGCGCTTGAGGGTATCGGTCTGGCGGACCCGGGCAAAGTGTTCCGGGGCAAAGGTGGGGATCCCTTCAAAGCGGAATTTTTTGCCCACCGCGCAGAGGGTATCCCCGATCGAGAAGATGCCGGGATCAAAGACGCCGATGATGTCCCCGGCGTAGGCCTCCTCCACAATCTCCCGCTCCTGGGCCATCAGCTGCTGGGGCTGGGCCAGCTTCACCTTCCGGTCCCCCTGGACGTGGAACACCTCTTCCCCCTTTACAAACCGGCCGGAACAGATCCGCATAAACGCCACCCGGTCCCGGTGGGCCTTGTTCATATTGGCCTGAATCTTAAAGACAAAGGCGGAAAAGCTGTCCGCAAAGGGGTCGATGAGGCCATCGCTGCTCTGGCGGGCCAGCGGGGGCGGGGTCATCTGCAAAAAGTCCTCCAAAAACGGCTCCACGCCAAAATTGGTGAGGGCGGAACCAAAGAACACCGGGGAGAGCTTGCCGGTGCGGACCTTCTCCATGTCAAATTCGTAGCTGGCGCCGTCCAACAGCTCCACGTCGTCCTGCAGAGTCTCCCGCAAAGGCTCCCCGATCATCTCCCCCAAGCGGGGATCGTCCAGGGCGATCTCCATGGAGTCCACCTGGCGCACGCCATTGGCCAGGCCGTCCGACTCGAACTTGATGATCTCCCGCTTGCGGCGGTCGTAGACCCCCTTGAACTGCTTGCCGCAGCCGATGGGCCAGTTGACCGGATAGGTCTGGATGCCCAACTCCTGCTCGATCTGCTCCATCAAATCGAAGGGGTTGCGGGCCTCCCGGTCCATCTTGTTGATAAAGGTAAAGATAGGGATATGGCGCAGCACGCACACCTTGAAGAGCTTGCGGGTCTGGGGCTCCACCCCCTTGGCTGCGTCAATGACCATGACGGCGCTGTCCGCCGCCATCAGGGTGCGGTAGGTGTCCTCGGAAAAATCCTGGTGGCCGGGGGTGTCCAGGATGTTGATGCAGTACCCCTCGTAGTTGAACTGCATCACCGAAGAGGTCACCGAAATCCCCCTCTGTTTTTCAATCTCCATCCAGTCGGAGACCGCATGGCGGGCATTTTTCTTCCCCTTTACCGCGCCGGCCAGCTGGATCGCCCCGCCGTAGAGCAAAAACTTCTCGGTCAGGGTTGTCTTTCCGGCGTCCGGGTGGGAGATGATGGCAAAGGTGCGCCGCCGCTCAATTTCTTTGTGTAGATCCGCCAAACTGATTCCTCCAAATTTGTCAGCTTCCGAAAAATCGAACCTCTATATGTTACCATGTTTGGCCGCCCTTCGCAAGGGAAAAGCTGGGAAAAAACGCGGAAAACCGGCCGCCATTTTAGGCGTCCGGCCTTTTTTTGCGGCAGACCACCATCTCCACCTGGTTGCCCATGATTTCCAGCTTTAATAGGTCGGCCATCTGGGCCACCAGCTGCAGCTCCGAGTCCTCTCCGCCGTAGTCCTCCCCCGCCAGGCCCCAGTAGATCTCCTCGATCCCCACATTCTTCTCCGCCGTTTCGAAGATCTCCTTCATCTCCTCCACTTTGGGGCGGTTTTCCGGGGTAAAGTCGCTTTTCAGCGCCAGCGCATAGCCGTCCCCCATCCTGCGCAGGTCCATATGGATACCAGAAGAGCCGATCTGAAAGAAAAAGCGGATCAGCTCATCCATGATTTTGGACATTCTTTTGGTTGTACGGTCCATCCGTCTCCTCCTTGCGTATTTTAATCAAATATCCTCATCCCGCCGCTGCAAAGCCTCGATCAGCGGTACCAACACCACGCACACCAGGCCGGCGGCAAAGCCGTTGTTGTAGAGGTTGAGCCCCGCATGCAAAAACCCCACATTCAAAACCACCGAAGCGTGGATCACGCCCGCTACAATCCCCCATTTCCAGCCAAACTGGCCGGCAATCGGCGCCAGCCCGGTGGAAAACAGCACCGCCAGCTGGACATTGGGGTCTTTGAGGGACCAGACCATGATAAAAGAGCTGAGCACCACCCCCAGCATCACCGGGATGATGTTCTTCAGGTGCTTTCCAAAGGCGCCGAAGCCGCAGATGGATAGGATCCCGCCGATCGTAGGGCCGTTGAGTTCCCCTCCGGAGAGCAGCACATAGCCGGTGGCAAACAGCCCCACCGTCCCCATGTTCATCAGCGTGACCGGCAGCCCCTCCGTCTGGGTAAAATCGGAAACCGTCCGCCCGGAATGGGTCATCAGCTTTCCCAGGCCCAGGAAACTGCCGCCGTTCCAAAAGAAACCCAGCAGCAGGTTGTTGCCCACACTCCACTCCAGCCGCACCTCAAAGGTGTGGCCAAAGGATTTGAAGATGGAGGCCAGCACCATCCCCACCAGGCCGGCGGAAAAGCCCACATTGTAGAGGTTGTAGCCCTGATGGACCCGGATGGTGAAGGCGGAGATGGGCGGCAGGATGAAGCCGATCACCACCCCCATCCCCATCCCCCACACATAGTTGAGGGTGGGGCCCATCCGGCCCAGGCTCACCAGCTCGGTGACCACCGGGGCCAGGGCTGTGCCGAATAGGGAGATGTAGATATATTTGCCAAACGGCTCCCGCTTATAGCGGGAGTAGAGAAACCCGCCCCCGATAATCGGGAAGATGTTCCAGATATCCTTTCCAAAGAGGGAGAACCCCCCCATCAGAAATAGGCAGGCGATGCTGATGCCGGAAAAGGGCACCTTCGCAGCCCGCAGCAGGCCGGCAGAGACCAGGACCACCAGCCCGGAGTTGAAAAAGGCGCCCCCCAGGCCGCCGATCATGATGGAGTCGGTGATCAGCCCGGCCCGGGTGAGGATGATCTGGGAGACCCCCCGGAAAATCCCCATGGGGGTATCCTGGGTGAGGGCCAGCAGCATCAGCGCACAGGCAAAGACCACCATGCACCGCTGGATGTAGAGGCTTTGGTTTTTCCGGTCGTAGGGCAAGCTGGGCTTCAAGGGCGTTCCTCCTTTTCGCTCTCAGGCTGTCGGCGGCCGTTTGGCGCGCCGTCAGGTGCGTTTGACAAACGTCTGGCGGCAGGACGGGCAGGTGATCTCGATCTTCCCCCGGCCCCGGGGCACCCGTACCTTCTGGCCGCAGTGGGGGCATTTGAAGTAGCAGTAATCCTTTCCGCTCTGCAGCCGCTGGATAAACCCCCGAAGCCGCCCGCCCAACGGCCGCCAGAACTGCAGGAACTTCTGGTTCTCCGCATACCGGCGGCCGGTATTGCGGGAGAGCATCCGCAGATAGGCCCAAACCAGCAGCACAAAGGCCACCCAGTAGAAGATCCCCCATCCGGTGAGCCGGGAGAGCAGCAGGCAGACAAAACTGACAGCCACCATAGCCACCATCAGCTGGTCAGCCCCGTACCGCCCGATCATAAACCTCCGAAGCCAGTTCATCCCTTCGGTCCTCCTCAATCAAAATTCCTCCTCTAGTGTATCATAGCCTCCCCGGCCTTTGCAACCCGAAAGATGGAGAATTGCCGGGCCCTTTTGCGCTGCCCCCTTTACAGCAGGGAAACCGCAGGTGTATAATGGCTCCATGATTTTTACGAAGAAAGCGGCGATTTTGAAATGCGCATTGACTTCCATAACCACCTGTTCCCCGATGCCCTGGCTGTCCGTACCATCCCCCATCTGGCCCAAATCTCAAAGGTGCCCCCCCACTCCGACGGTACGGTAGCCGGCACCCTGAAGGTGATGGAGGCGTGGGGCACCAGCCTGGCGGTGGTGCAGCACATTGCCACAAAGCCCGGCCAGCAGCACAATGTGAATAAGTTCGCGGTCCAGGTGCAGCAGGAAAACCCCCGGCTGCGCAGCTTTGGCTCGGTACACCCCCATGACCCCCAGGCGTTGGAGGAGCTGGACTTTATCCACCAGTCGGGCCTGCTGGGGGTCAAGCTCCACCCGGCCTACCAGCAGTGCTTCGCCATCGATGAGGCCTACTTCCCCCTCTATGAAAAGATGGAGCGGCTGGGGCTTATGGTGCTGTTCCACGCGGGGATCGACCCGGTCTCCCCCACCAACTACGCGCCTGCCCAGGACCTGGCCGCCATCGCCAAGACCTTCCCCAAGCTGACCATCATTGCCGCCCACATGGGCGCGGTGGGGGACCCGGAGAGCGCCCGGCTGCTCTGCCCCTATGAGAACGTCTACTTTGATACCGCCCTGGCCGCCCTCTTTTTGGACCCCGGCAGCTACGAGCGGCTGATCCGGGAGAAGGGGGTAGACCACATCCTGTTTGCCACCGACTGCCCCTGGAACAGCGCCCCCTCGGAGCTGGCCCTGTTGGACAGGCTCTCCCTCACCCCTGGGGAGCGGGAGCTGATCGACTGGAAAAATGCCGCCCGGCTGCTGCATCTGACGGAAAAGGACCTCCCTGATTTTTGACCTTTCTGTGAACCTTTGGTTTTTTCGGTTGTCTTTTTGGTGGGATTTGGGTATAATATCCCCATATGACCCGCCGCCCGGCGGATTCTGTCTCCGGAGGACCTATGGAACAGCTGATTCAACAGATTTTTGACTTCCTGGCCGTGGCCGGTAAAGAGGCCGCCCTCTTCATCGTTTCCATGATCCCGCTGATCGAGCTGCGGGGTTCTGTCCCCCTGGGCGCCGCCCTGGGGATGCCCTGGTATACCGTCTTTCTCATCTCGGTGGTGGGGAACATGGTGCCCGTCCCCTTTGCAATCCTGCTGGGGCGTCCGGTGTTCAAGTGGCTGAAATCCACCCGCCTGTTTTCCGGCATCGCCCAAAAGTATGAGCAGCATCTGCTGGCCAAGGCGGACAAGGTGGTCAAATATGAATCGATCGGCCTGTGCCTGTTTGTGGGGGTCCCTCTGCCCGGAACCGGGGCCTGGTCGGGGGCGGTGCTGGCGGCGCTTTTGGGACTGCCAATGAAAAATGCGCTGCTAGCCATCGCCGGGGGCGTGCTGATCGCCGGGGCGCTGATGACCGCCGGCTCCTACGGCGTGGTGGGAATCCTCAGCCTGCTGTGAGCCAGAAGGAGGCATTCACGGATTGGATAAATACAAGCGGCTGCTCTCCAATACTTTGATTTTTGCCATCGGCACCTTCAGTTCGAAGGTGCTGGTTTTTCTGCTGGTCCCGTTCTATACCAACCTGCTCACCAAGGGGGAGATGGGCACCGCGGACCTGATCGTCCAGACCGCCAATCTGATCATCCCCATCGTCTCCATCGGCATGTCCAACGCCATCATCCGCTATGG